>NZ_JBFUAU010000006.1:0-274902 GCF_056406115.1 Arthrobacter sp. P1_D4
AGCGGCAGGGTGATCATCCGGAACCGCTGCCAGGCTGAGGCGCCGTCGACCTTGGCCGCCTCGTACACTTCCGCGGGAATCATCTGCAGCCCGGCGAGAATCAGCAGCGCCATGAACGGCGTGGTCTTCCAGACGTCCGCGATGATCACTGCCCACCTGGCCGGCCATTCGCTGCCGGTCCACAGGACGGTGGTGTTGAAGAGTTTGTTGCCGATGCCTTCGAAGGCGAAGATGAACAGCCACAGCTTGGCCGTCACTGCGGTGGGGATGGCCCACGGCACCAGGACGGCTGCACGGACCAGGCTGCGGCCCCGGAAGGCCCGTGCCATGATGACGGCCATCCAGAAGCCAAGCACTGTCTCCAGGGCCACCGTGACGATAGTGAAGAAGAACGTGGTGCCGGTGGCGGACCAGAACTGCGCGCCCAGGGTTCCCGGCGGGCAGTCCACGGTCCCGCCGTCCGGAGCCGGGCATTGCTGGAAGATCCAGTTGTAGTAGTTGGAGAAGCCGGCCGGGCCGCCCTCAACGAAGAGACCCGTAGCGGGGTCCAGACCGGCATCTTTTTGGAATGACATCACAATGGCGGTGATGATCGGATACACGATCACTACCGACAATGCGAGGATGGTCGGCGCCAGCAGCCAAGCTGCCCAGCGCCCCTGCGTCGCGATGCGGTTGTCCTCCCCAACACCCTTGGGTGCGTGGTGGATCGGTGCCCCGCCCGACGTCGGTGCCTTGACCGACGTCGGGCCTACTTCAGTTGCCATGATGGACCTACTGTCCCGCGCTAGCGGACTCGATGGACTTCTGCATGTCGGACAGGGCCGCGTCTACAGTCTTCTCGCCCTTGATGGCCGAGTACGCGTTTTCCTGGATGGCCTTGGTGACGGCCGGGTAGAACGGGGTGACCGGGCGCGGCACGGCGTTCTCGATCGAGGTCTTCAGGACCGGCAGGTACGGCAGCTTGGCGACGAGCTCCTTGTCGTCGTAGAGCTTGCCGAGCACCGGTGCGAGCGAACCCTGCGTGGCGAAGAACTTCTGGGTTTCTTCGGTGGTGAGGAACTTCAGGAAGTCCACTGCGGTGGCCTTGTTCTTGGAGTAGACGCTGATCGCGGCGCTGTGGCCGCCGAGGGACGAGGCGCCCGGACCGGTCTTGCCGGGGAGTGCGGTCATGCCCAGGACGTCCTTGACCTTGGAGGAGCCTTCAGTGGTGGCCAGGTTGTAGACGTAGGGCCAGTTTCGCAGGAACAGCAGCTTGCCGTCCTGGAATGCCTGGCGGCTTTCCTCTTCCTGGAACGTGATGGCTTCCTTCGGGATCGAGCCGTCTGCGTAGGCCTTGGTCAGGTTGGCCATGCCGGCCTTTGCCTCCGCGGTGAGCAGGTTGGGCTTGCCATTCTCGTCCAGCACGGCTCCGCCGGCGGAGTTGATTGCCTCGGAGGCGTTGACGGTGAGCCCCTCATACTTCTTGAACTGGCCGGAGTAGCAGCCGATGTTGTTGGTCTTGGCGATGGAGCACATGCTCATCATCTCGTCCCAGGTCTTCGGGGGCGTGGGGACCAGGTCCTTGCGGTAGTACAGGATGCCGCCGTCGGATGATTCCGGTGCCGCGTACAGCGTGCCCTTGTAGGAAGCGGCATCAACCGTCGGCTTCAGCATGGCCGAAGTGTCCAGCGCCATCTTGTCCTTGAGCGGCTGCAGCCAGCCCTTGGCGGCGAATTCGGCGGTCCAGACGACGTCAACGCTCGCGACGTCGTAGCCGGGGTCCTTGGCCTGGAAGTGCTGGACGAGGTCGTCGTGCTGCTGGTCGGCCTGGTCGGTCTGCTCCTTGAAGGTGACCTTTTCGTTCGGGTGGGCGGCGTTCCACTTGTCGATCAGCGGGCGGACCACGTTGCTGTTGTCCTTGCCCTGAACGTAAGTGATGGGGCCGCGCCCGTCCAGGCCCTGCGAGGCGGCGTCGCTGCCGCTGGTAGTGCCGCCCCCTCCGCCGCCACACGCCGAAAGGGTAATAGCCAAAATGCCTGCCGTTGCGACGGGAAGTAGGAAATTGCGGGTTTTCATACTGGAGTGCTCCTCGCTGAGTACCGGTGAAAAACGGCCGTACTGATCGTGTGCCGACCATCACAGTAATCAACAGGTACCCCGAATGCAAGCGTTTACATGAAAGCTTTATGCAAAGGAGATCCCGTGGCCCGTCGGCCGGCCGGCCGGCCCGCGGCGCGCCTGCCGGGAAGGCTGCCTCAGCCTCACGGCCGGCTCAGCGGACCCGCTCGGAACGGCCGAACCGCGACCGCGCGCCGGATCCGATGTGGATCAGCACCGGCGTGCGTTTGCCGATTACCGCGTCGAGCGCCTCTACCAGGGCGGAAACTTCGGCGGCGAGCCGGTGCGGGGCAACACCCTGGCGCGGTTCCACCCGGATCTTGAGGGCCGGCTCCCCGCTGATTTTGTAGGCGGCTACCGTAACGCCGGCCAGGTCGGGCCGGTCCGCGAGCGCTGCGCGGAGCGTCTGCTCCGCCACGCCGCCGCTGATTCCGACGTTGCCGGGCACTTCACCCGGGTCCTCCTCTGCCACGAGCAGGCTGGTCCGGCCCGTACCCTGTTGGGCAATCCAGGCGATCATCAGGCCCATCACCACCAGCAGCGCCAGGCAGATGACAAGCCACAGCCAGCTCCCCTGGCGGCGGGGGAATTGCGTCCGTTCGAACAAATCGAGCCAGAAGCTCAGGACACCGCCGGCCCACTCATGCCACCACACGCCGACAGCCGGGACGCTCGCAAGCAGTATCAGGAGGACGCCGATGGCGAGGAGGAGGATGCCAAGGGTGCCGATCAGTACGCGGTTCAGCGCCCGGGGGGTGTTGTTCATGCCCCCACCACCCCGGCTGTGGATACCTGGATCCGCACTTCCGGCATCGGCCAGGGGCCCATTTCCTCCACTTCCCGGCGCACAGCCTCCAGGACGGCGTCCGGGCGCAGCGGCACACCGGAGGTCGGCCGGACGTTGACCGTGATCCGGTTCCGCGACACGACCACCATCACCTGTTCCTTGGCCACGTTGGCGGCCAGCCGGGCCCGGCGCGCCAGGGCAGCGGCGATCACCTCATCGTCCACCACGACGGCGGCCCGGCGGTCCGGGAGCAGGTGGCGTGCCCGCCGGCCGGGCAGCACGGCATTGAGGAAGAAGAACAATCCGGCCATCGCGATCACAGCGCCCGTGACGCCGAGCAGAAGCGGCGGGATTCCCGCCGGGAGCGCTACTACCCGCTCGGCCGCGGTCTGCGGATCCACGAGCCACGGCGGCTGCCCGATGGCACGGACCCCCGTCTCAAGCAGCGCATAGCCGAACAAGGCCATGACCAGGCCGGCCGCGATCACGGACACAACAGCGCGCGATGTGTGCGTCTCCCGTTTCACTATCCGGCCCATGCCCGCGGCGCCGGAACCCAGCGGCGCGCTCCCCGGCACCGCATCGGTGTCGTGCCCGGCGGAGTCGATTCCGGCGTTCTGGGTGTCCTGGCTCAATGTACCCGGCCTCCCCCGCGCACGGCGGCCCCGCTGATGCGGATGTCCACCCGGCTCAGCTGCGCTCCGGTCAGTTCCGTCACGCGGTGCAGAATCTCGGCCTTGGCGGCGACGGCACGCTCCCAGATGGAACCACCGAATCCGGCGACGCGGCCGGGGTCCCGGACCACAGCGGTGAGGTTCGGGACCGCGACGGGCATGACAAGCGACAGCGCGAGCAGCCCGTCATCGTCCGACCAGTCGGCGCGGACGTCGTGCGCCGGGACACCGAGGGCCTCCCCCGCGGCCGCCCGGGCCACGCTCGTCAGGGCCTGGGTGCTGATGCGGTTGTGCCCGGCCATCGCGGTGCCGGGGATCGGCGCTTCAGCCGTGATGCTCATGAGGAGGAACGCCGGCCTGTGAGGGCGTCAAACACGCTGCGCAGGTCCAGCTTCCCCTCTGCGGCCCGGCCCAGGAGGGCGCCGATGGCCATGAAGAACAGGGCGCCGAGGAAGCCCCAGGCACCGAACTGGAAGGACATGAAGGCCACGAAGGCGCCCATGGCGATTCCCACTACCGTCAGGCTCATTAGATTGCCTCCCTGACTGGCCGGGCCTCGGCGGACGGGGCCGGTTTGGCCGGGCCGGGCACATAAACGTCGTTGATCTCGATATTGACCTCGATCACTTCGAGACCCACCAGTTCCCCGACGGCGGCGTAGACGACGGCGCGGACCTGGTCCGCTAGGGCCTGCAGGGGGGTGCCATACACCGCAACAAGATCGATGTCGACGGCCGCCTGCGTTTCGCCGACTTCCACGCGGACGCCCGCTGCGTGATCGGCGTTGCCGACGGCGTCGCGGATGGCCCCGAGGGCGCGTGAGGGTCCTGAGCCCAACGAATAGACGCCGGGCACCGATCGGGCGGCGATGCCCGCGACCTTGGCGACGGCGGTTTCCGCTATGACCGTGCGGCCGGTGCCGGCCGGCGCGGACAGACCGTCCGCAGGACTGACCAGGGCGCCGGGACCGGGCTGACCTGCTGCGAGGCCGGCAACGT
This sequence comes from Arthrobacter sp. P1_D4, assembly GCF_056406115.1. Taxonomy (NCBI): domain Bacteria; kingdom Bacillati; phylum Actinomycetota; class Actinomycetes; order Micrococcales; family Micrococcaceae; genus Arthrobacter; species Arthrobacter sp. P1_D4. The sequence continues at coordinate 4,560 of NZ_JBFUAU010000006.1, forward strand.
GTTGACCGGCCGCGGGACCGGCGACGGGTTGAGAATTCTGGTATTCCATAACGCACTCCCCCTTCTCTTTGACACAACCCTAGTCCCTGCCTGGGGGCCCGTGGGGGAATCTTGCGGCGCCATCCCACAGTCCACGCAGGTGGGGGCGGGAACGGGCGGCCCGCGTTGGGGACAAGGCCGGCCGTTTGTCGGCTGCGGGATGTCAGCCGCGAGCCGACGCGGGCGTTGGCCTGGCCGAACCCCCTACTTGCAGTTGATGGCGATCCAGGTCGTGACCGGCGCCATGGCGGCCTGGAGCTTTCCGCTGGAGAAGACCGTCTGGTCGGTGACGCCGGCAACGGCCACCTCCTTGAGGTTGGCGAAGTCGGCCTTGAGGCTGTCCGGGACGCGTTCGGCCGTCTCGGCCAGCTCCGTTTTGAACTGTTCCAGTTCCGCCGTCTTGCCTTGGGCGGCCGACAACGGAAGGAGCGTGGCGCCGGTTGCCTGCTCCGAGATCTTGGAGCACGCCTCGGCGGCGCTGGTGAAGCCGCCGAACGTCCCGGAGGTCCCGCTGGGGCTCGGCGTGGCGGACGCCGAAGCAGTGGACTCGCCCCCGGCGGACGTGCCCGCGGCGGACGAAGGCGCGCTGCCGGCCTGCGGGGCCGAACACCCGGTAAGCGCCAGGGCTGCGAGGAGGGCGGTTGCGGCGAGAGGACGGGCAATATTCTTCGAAGTCACGTTGCAGAATCACTTTTCGGTTGAGATTGCGCCGCCCGCCCGGACCGGGCTGCCGGCGGCTTTGGTGGTCTTTCCCCAGCGTGCGAGTCTAGCCCGGCCGGCTGGACGGCCCCCAAACGGTCGCCGCCGCCGGCCGCCCCTCGCCGCCCGTCTCCCCCGTCGATAAAGCGGAGCAGGAGATGGTGTTAAAGAAGAAAAGCACCAGTTCTCAAAGAACTGATGCTTCCCAGTGGTGGCTCCGACCGGCGTCGATCCGGTGACCTTTCGATTTTCAGTCGAACGCTCTACCAACTGAGCTACAGAGCCTAGGTGACATGTCACCTTGAAGGCCGGAATTTCTTCCGGCAATCAGAGCGACCCTGACGGGACTTGAACCCGCGACCTCCGCCGTGACAGGGCGGCGCGCTAACCAACTGCGCTACAGGGCCTTGCTTGTTTACTGCCTGTTCTTGCTGCCTGCGATATCGCTACCGCAGATTTTCAAGGCCTTTAGCCTACCAGACTTTTTTACCCGGTTTGACCAGTTCCTTGCGTACCCCCAACGGGATTCGAACCCGTGCCGCCGCCGTGAAAGGGCGGTGTCCTAGGCCGCTAGACGATGGGGGCCAGGACGCCATCCGGTGAAACATATCAGGGCAAAAATTAAGGGCCGAAGCCTGTCGTTTTTGTCCTTTCGGGTTCCTCCGAACTGGACTATAAAACTATAAGGGCAGACCCCCGGATTATCCAAAATCGGCCCCTCCCGCCGATACAAAAGCCGGGCCAGGATGGGGGCGGAGCCGGGCAGAGTGGGTGCAAGATGGACTGATGGATGCCGTTGATGCCCTCAATGAGATTGCGTTCTGGCTCGAACGCGGGTTCGCCCCCACCTTCAAGATCCAGGCGTTCCGCAAGGCAGCCGGGATTATCGGCGCCCTGGACCCGGAGGAGGTCGCAGCGCGGGCACGCAACGGCCGGCTCAAGAGCATGAAGGGGATCGGCGACAGAACGTTCGACGTCATCCGGCAGGCGGTCGACGGCGGCGTGCCCGACTATCTTGAGGATCTGCGCCAACGCGGGCAGCAACCCCTGGCGACCGGCGGGGCCGAACTGCGCTCGGCCCTCCGCGGGGACCTGCACAGCCACAGCGACTGGTCCGACGGCGGGTCGCCGATCGGACTGATGGCTGACGCCGCCCGGACACTGGGCCGGGACTACCTCGCCCTGACGGACCACTCCCCCAACCTCAAGATCGCCAACGGCCTGAGCGCCGAACGCCTTCGGGAACAGCTGGACGTTGTTGCGGACATCAACGCGGACGGCGGCGACTTCCGCCTCCTGGCCGGGATCGAGGTGGACATCCTGGAGGACGGCACCCTGGACCAGTCCCCGGAGATGCTGGACCGGCTGGACATCGTGGTGGCGAGCGTCCACTCGAAGCTCCGCTCCGACCGGAGCACCATGACCGAGCGGATGCTGGGCGCCATCAACGATCCGCACACGAACGTCCTCGGCCACTGCACCGGCCGGCTGCTGCAGGGGTCGAGAGGAACCCGCCCGCAGTCCGAGTTCGACGCCGCGCGCGTGTTCGCGGCGTGCGCCGGCAATAATGTGGCCGTCGAAATCAATTCCCGCCCCGAACGGCAGGATCCGCCGGACGATCTGATCCGGCTGGCCCTCGATGCCGGCTGTCTGTTCAGCATCGACAGCGACGCCCATGCGCCGGGCCAGCTGGATTTCCTGCAGTACGGTGCCGAGCGCGCGGCCTCGAACGGGGTTCCCGCCGAGCGGATCGTCACCACCTGGCCGCTGGATCGGCTGCTGGAGTGGGCCGGAAGCGGCAAATAGCGGCCGGACAGCTGTCCTGGGCCAGGCCCCAGGGCTACCCCAGCCCGGGGATGCCCAGCCCGCCAATGCCTTCCCGCCGAGGCCCAGACCGCCAACGCCTAGGGCCGGGACGGCTCCGGCCCGTCGGGCCGCCACGGCGTGGACCTGGGCAGCCAGCGCGGGACGTTGCTGCGGTATTCCTCGTACGCCGCACCGAACTTCCGGGCCAGTGTGGGCTCCTCGTACTGCCGGACGAAAGCCACCACCGGGATGGCGCCGATGCCCAGGGCCAGGAAGAGCTTCGGCTGCCCCAGCAGAAGCCCCTGCCCCGCGACGGCCGCGGCAATGGACACGTACATCGGATTCCGCACGTACCGGTAAAGGCCGCCAACCACCAATTGCCTGGGCGGGGCAAATGGCGCGGGGGTCCCGATGCCCTCGACGGCGAAATGCACAAAGGAGTTCGCGATGACGGCGGCGCCCGCACCGATCATCATGGCGCCCGCGATCTGCGCGGGCACCCCGCCGGGGACCGGCGACTCCACTTTCCAGCGGGTCAGCAGCCACGGCACCACGCCGGCGGCGGTTGCGGGGGCGATGGCGAAGACGGCTGTGCCGATGGCTGCACGCCGTCGTTCGCTGGCCGAGGCTGCGGATGCTGTCATACCAGCCATCGTGACCCCGCCACGTTGAACGGACAAGGGCCCACCGGCCTAACCCGGGGACGGGGGATCAGCCTGAACTTTCCCGACACTTTGCGTGGGCGCGCGATGGGCGGCGCGCTGCGGGAGGAGCGCGGCGGGGAGGAGCGGTGGGTGGTCGAGGTTCAGGTGAGCAGCAGCACGGCAAGGGTGACCATCACGACGGCGATTCCGGCGTCGAGCACGCGCCAGGCCGTCCGGCGCCGGAACAGGGACGTCAGGAACCGTGCCCCCGCGCCGAGGGCGGTGAACCAGGCAATGCTTCCCAGGCCGGCCCCGGCGGCGAACCACCAGCGTCCGGCTTCGCCCTGGGCGGCAGCGAGGGACCCGAGCAGCAGCACCGTGTCCAGGTAGACGTGCGGGTTCAGCCAGGTGAAGGCCAGGCAGGTGCCAAGGACGGCGGCCCGGCCGGCGGCGGGCTTGTTGCCGGGATTCTCCATCTGCTCCCCGCGGACCGCACGCCGGGCCGCGAGCGCCCCGTAGGCAAGGAGGAACGCCGCCCCGGCCCACCGGATCACGACGAGGGCAGCGGGCGCCCGGTCCAGGAGGATGCCGATGCCCGCGACGCCCAGCAGGATCAGCACGAGGTCCGAGACCGCGCAGACTGCCACCACCATGACGACGTGCGAGCGCTGGATGCCCTGCCGGAGGACAAAAGCGTTCTGCGCGCCGATAGCAACGATGAGGGACAGTCCGGCGGAAAGACCGGAAAACAGGGGAAGGATCACCACCCCACGGTAGGCGGCCGCCAGAGATGAAACCAGTTAAAGATTCTGCTGATACGTAAGATGGGCTAATGATGGAGATCACCCACGAACAGGCCCGGACGCTGGCCGCGATTCTGACGCACGGGAGCTTCGACGCCGCGGCCGCGCACCTGTCCGTGACGCCGTCGGCGATCAGCCAGCGGGTCCGGGCCCTCGAGACCGCCGTCGGCCGGCCGGTCCTGACCCGGGCGCGGCCGCCCGGACTCACGGAGTCCGGCGAGGCCGTGGTGCGCTTCGCCCGGCAGCTGGAAATGCTCTCCGCGGACCTGGCCGAGGAGCTGCAGCCGGAGCACCCCCGCGGAGGAACGCGCCTGACGCTGGTGATCAACAGCGATTCCTTGCACACCTGGGCGTTGGCCGGCCTCGCGGGGGCCAGTCACAACGTCCAGCTCGAGATCCTGCGAGAAGACCAGGAGCACTCGTTGGACCTGCTGCGCGCTGGAGCCGCCGCGGCCGCCATCACGGAAACAGCCCAGCCCGTGCCCGGCTGCTCATCGAGCAAGCTTGGCACGATGCGCTATTTGCCGGTGTGCGCTCCGGACTTCGCCCGCCGCTGGTTTGGGGAGGGCGCGACCGGCGCGACGCTCGCCGCGGCTCCCGTTGTGGTCTTCGACCGCAAGGACGACCTGCAGGACCGCTGGCTGCGCCGGGTCAGCCGGGCTTCCCTGCAGCCGCCGCGCCACTATGTGCCGGCCGCCCAGGAGTTTGGCGATGCCATCCGCTGGGGCATGGGCTGGGGCATGATGCCCGAGATCGAAATCGGCGAGGACCTATTGGCCGGCAGGCTCGAGGCCCTCGCCCCGCGAGCGCACGTGGACGTTGCCCTCTACTGGCAGCAGTGGCGGCGCGGCTCGGCGGCGCTGAACGACGTCGCGGCCGCCGTCCGGACGGCGGCACGCGTCCTGCGCTGAGGCCATTCGGGATTGGCAGGATCTCGACTAGACGTGACCGATTCCCGCCAGCCGGGAGGAGGCGGGAACGGCTACATTGGCAGCATGGCAACAACCGCCGCATCCGGCCCCACTCCGTCCGCAGGCCCCCACGAAGGGTCTCCGCACGCTGCCCCCGCACCCGCCCCGCAACCCGCGCCGCCCCCTCCCGGGCAGCCGGCCACGATCAGCAGGCTCGGCATCGCCGCCGTCGTCGTCACCGTGGTCCTGTGGGCCTCCGCCTTCGTGGGCATCCGCGCTGTAGGCCCGAGCTTCTCCCCTGGCTCCCTGACGCTCGGCCGGCTGGCCGTTGCCGCCGTCGTGCTGGGCCTGCTGGTGGTGCCCAAGCTCAGGGGCCTGCCCCGGGGCCGCGAGTGGTGGCCCATCCTGGCCTATGGCGTCATGTGGTTCGGAGGCTACAACGTGGCCCTGAACGCCGCCGAACACATGCTCGACGCCGGCACGGCCGCCCTGCTGATCAACGTCAACCCCATCCTGGTCGCCGTCATGGCCGGTGTGATCCTGAAGGAAGGGTTCCCGCGCTCGCTCATCATCGGCAGCCTGATCGCGTTCGGCGGCGTGGCCGTGATTGCGCTTGGTTCCGGCCAGCGGTCGACGGCGGACGTGGCCGGCGTGCTGCTCTGCCTGCTCGCGGCCGGGCTGGCCGCCGTGAGCGTGATCGTCCAAAAACCGGTGCTCCGCAAGTTCCCGGCCGCCCAGGCCACCTGGTTCGGCATCATGGTGGGCGCCCTGTGCTGCCTGCCCTTTAGCGGCCAGTTGGTCACCGAGCTGCAGGCCGCTCCCCTGCCGGCCACCCTGGGCCTGGTCTATCTGGGCATCTTCCCCACTGCGATCGCATTCACCACGTGGGCCTATGCGCTCTCAATGATTGATGCGGGACGCCTCGCGGCCACCACCTACCTGGTCCCGGGCACCACGATCCTGATCTCTTGGCTGGTTCTGGGCGAGATTCCGACCATCTGGGGCCTGGTGGGCGGCGTGATCTGCCTTGTGGGCGTGGGGCTGACCCGGCGCCGGTCCCGCTAGAGTTTGCCTATGCCCTCCTCCCTCCCGCCCGGCCTGCCGATCGTTCCGAACGGCGGGGACGGTGGTGACGGCCCGGACGGCGGCCCCTTCCCGATGTCCGAGGCCGATTTCGAGGCTGCCGTGAGTGATGCCCTCGACCGGATCCCGCCGGATCTGGCAAAGACCATGAGCAATGTCGCGATCTTCATCGAGGACGACTACACCCCGCAGCCCGGGGAGGATCCGGACACCGTGCTGCTGGGGCTCTATGAGGGGGTGCCCCTGACCGAGCGGGACTCCTGGTGGGACGCCGGCTCGCTGCCGGACCGGATCACCATTTTCCGCCAACCCATCCTGGACATCTGCACCTCCCGGGAGGACGTGATCGAGGAAGTCACCGTCACCGTGGTGCACGAGATCGCCCACCACTTCGGCATCAGCGACGCGCGCCTGCACGAGCTCGGCTGGGGATAGCCTTGTAGGCATGGGACACGACCACAGCCACTCGCACGGCCTGACCGCCACCGGCAAGCACCGCAAGCGCCTGGTCGCCGTCCTGGCCATCACGCTCGCCGTGGTGCTCGTGCAGACGATCGGTGCGGTGGTCTCCGGCTCCCTGGCCCTGCTCGCCGACGCCGGACACATGCTCTCGGACGCAGCCGGCGTCTTCATCGCCCTGCTGGCCGCATGGATCGCCACCCGGCCAGCCAGCGATCTGCGCACCTACGGTTACCAGCGCGCCGAAGTTCTGGCGGCGCTGGCCAACGCACTGGTCCTGATCGTCATCTCGGTGGTCATCTTCATCGAGGCCATCCGCAGGCTCGGCACCACCCCCGAGGTCCACACCGACGTCATGCTCGCCGCGGCGGTCCTCGGCGCCGTCGCCAACCTGGTCTCCCTGCTGATCCTGCGCGGCGCCCAGAAGGAAAGCCTGAACGTCCGCGGCGCCTACCTCGAAGTCCTGGGGGATCTGCTGGGGTCCTTTGCCGTCATCGCGGCGGCGGTGGTCATCATGGTCACCGGGTTTCAGGCGGCCGACACCATTGCCTCGATCCTCATCGCCCTCATGATCCTGCCCCGTGCCTGGCACCTGCTGCGCGACGTCGTGGACGTGCTCCTCGAGGCCACGCCCAAGGGCGTGGACGTTCAGATGATCCGCGACCACATCCTGGCGGTGGACGGCGTGGTATCCGTCCACGACATCCATATCTGGACCATTACCTCTGGCGTCCCCGTCTTCTCCGCCCACGTGGTGGTGGAGGACGCAGCGCTCGGCGCCAAGGGCGCCGACCGGGTCCTGGACAAACTCACCAGCTGCCTTGGCTCCCATTTCGACACCGAACACTGCACATTCCAGCTCGAGCCCACCACGCATTCAGAGCACGAGGCCCACCAGCACGCCTGACCGTCGGCAGGACACGCCCGTCACGGACGTGGCCAAATGACACTGGTGTTGTTTATGTTATTCATGTGACTCGTGTTGCCAAAGTAGCCTTTGGCACGTAGCCTCATGCCTGCTGGGTGATCCGCAGAGGGCTTTCACGCGCCAAATCCGACCTCGCTCACTCCAGCCTGAGACTTCAGCGAGGTTGCCCATGAGTTGGATCCGATCCGGCCGCAAGACGGCTGTGCTCTGCACCGCCGTCGTCCTCCTCGGAACCCTCGCGCTCCCGGCCCAGGCCGCGCCGCTGACCACCGCGCTGATTTCTTCGCAGCTTTCTGCGCAGGGGCGCCCGCCGCTGGAGACTGCCGGCCGGGTTCCGGCGTCGCCGGAGATCCCCTCACCGGAAGAGATCGCTGCCGCCAAGTCCAGTGCGAGCTCGACGGCGGCAGAGGTCACCAGGATCGACGGGCTTCTGGCCGACGCGTCGGCCGGCCAGGAAACCAGCCTCGCCGCATCCCTGCAAGCAAACAACGCGTACGGCGAGGCCCTCGTGGAGCTGGCCACACGCCGTGACGCGGCGGCTGTGGCGGCCGCCAGGGCTGCCGCGGCCGGGGCAGAACAGGCCAAAACCCGCAAACAGCTCGGCCAGCTGGCCGGTGACCTGTACCGCAACGGCGGCCTGAACCCGGCCCTCAGCAGCTTTGTCAGCGGCTCCGGGCGGGCCCTGGAGGATGCCGCCACGCTGGAGGCCGTAACGGCCGGACGCGCGCGGGCCTTCGAGTCCGCGGAAAACGCGGCCACGGCCGCGCAGTCCCTGACCGAAGCCGCAGCCGACGCCAACCGCGCCGCCGACGAGGCCGCCGCGACTGCCGCGGACCGCAAGGCCGACGCCGACCGCGCCGACGCCGCCCAGCGCCAGGTCGTGGCCGATGCCAAAGCGCAGCGCAGCGCGCTCGTGGACCAGTTGGCAAGCCTGAGAAACACCACCGCGGCGCTGGAATCGGCCCGGGTGGACGCCCTCGACCGCCAGCGCCAGCAGGCTCGGCTCGCAGCACTGACCGCGGCGGCGGGCCCCGCGCCGCAGCCTGGCACGGGTTCACAGCCGGCACCAACAGCTCCGGGACGGGACGATTCGGCAGCAGGACAGCCAGCCGCTCCGGCTCCCGCCGACGTGCCGGCCCCCGCTGCAGCGCCCGCACCCGCACCCGCACCCGCACCGGCTCCGGCATCCGCGCCGGCTCCCGCGCCAGTACCTGCTCCGGTCCCCGCACCGATTCCTGCCCCGGTTCCGGCGCCAGTACCTGTTCCGGTTCCGGCGCCGATTTCCGGCGGGTCAAACCAGACCGCGATTTCGGTGGCGCTCGGCAAGACCGGATCGCCGTTCTTCTACCAGTACGGCGGAACCGGGAGCTATGGGTTTGACTGCTCGGGCCTGGTGCAGAATGCGTTCGCCGCGGCAGGGAAGTACCTGCCCCGCACTGCCTCCCAGCAGTTCGCCCAGGCCCCTGTCCATGTCCCGCTCTCCCAGGCGCGTCCGGGCGATCTGTTCGTCTGGGGTTCGGCCCCGGGCTTCTACCACGTGGCCATCTACCTCGGCGGCGGCCGCGTGGTCCAGGCGCTGAACCCCGACGCCGGCATTACCGTGACCGATGTTGCCGCTATGTCCGGGATGCAGCTGTACGGCTACGCGGCCCGTTACTGAGACTGGCTAGGAGAGCACGTCCTTGGTGATGAACCTGCCGTAGGCCAGCGCGCCGAAGACGGCGACGTAGCCGCCCTGGAGGAGGGCATTGGCGGCCAAGGAATCCCAGGAAACCGGCTGCCGGAGCAGATCACCAAAGTCCAGCCAGTAGTGGCTGAAAAGCCAGGGATGCAGCCACTCGAGTTGCGGCAGCGCGTCCAGGACCTGCGCGACGACCGAGAGCACCACGGTGGCCGCCATGGCCCCCACCGGAACATCGGTCAGGGTGGAGATGAACAGCCCGATCGCCGACAACCCCAGCAGTGAAACCGCCAGATACGCGGCGATCAGCAAGAGCCGGACCATGGCCTCGCCGGTGCCGATCGTGTCGCCGGAGAGCAGGGTCACCGGCCCCACGGGAAAGAGCGCCGCGCCGATTCCGGCCCCGGTCAGGGCCACCACGAGCGGGGCAACGATCACGAACACGGCCGCCCCGGCATATTTGACGATCAGCAGGCGGATCCGCCCGGCGGGAGCCACCAGCAGGTACCTCAGGGTCCCCTGTCCGGCCTCCCCGGCGATCGTGTCTCCGGCCACGACGCCGACGGTAAGGGGCAGGAACAGCGGAACGGAGACGACCATTGCCGTGACGCCCACGAACAGGCCGTTCTGGGCGATCCGGTCCAGGAAGGCCGGCCCGCGGCCTGCCGGCACGGCCGAGGAGACCCGCACCGCCACCGCGATCAGGATCGGGATGGCCGCCAGCGCGCACAACATGGCCCACGTCCTGCGGCGGCGGAACAGCACCCCGAGCTCGGACGCCAGCAGGTCACCGGTCAGGGACCCGCGCCGGACCGGCGCAGCGTAGGCCCCGCCGTCCCCGCCAGCGCCTGCGGCCGCGCCGCTACGGCCCGGCGCCGGGGCAACTGACGGGCCGGCTGCCGGATCGCCCGCGGATGAGCTGTTACTGGACAACGTCGAACCCCTCCCCCGTCAATGCCACAAACCGGTCCTCAAGGCTGGCCTGCTCGGTCGCGAAGCCGCGGACCCGGACCCCCGCCGCCACGAGGGCCGCCACCACGGCTTCCGGCTGCACGGCCGCCCGCTCCACGGACCGGGATGATCCTCCGTCTTCCTGGGCTGCCGGAGCCCCAGCCGGAGCCCCAGGCAGTGACGCGAACAGGGCCGCGTCGGTCCCGGAGCCGGCGGCACCGGAACCAGCGCCACCGGGAGTACGGCCGTCGGTGCCCAGGGTCGCGGTCAGGCCGAGGCCGGCCAGCACCTGCGCCGCGGTAACCGGATCCGGGGTCAACACGCGGATCCTTGCCTGGCCGGCCCCGCGCAGTTCCGTCAGGGTTCCCTGCGCCACAAGCCGGCCAGCGCTCATGATGGCCGCATGGGTGCAGATCTGCTCGACCTCGGCCAGCAGATGGCTGGAGACGAACACCGTGGCGCCGTCGGCCGCGAGCGATCGCACCAGGCTCCGCACCTCACGGGTGCCCTGCGGATCCAGCCCGTTGGTGGGCTCGTCCAGCACCAGCAGTTCCCGCGGGGCGAGCAGGGCGTTGGCGATCCCCAGCCGCTGCTTCATCCCCAGCGAGTAGGCCCGGACCAGCTTGTCCGCGGCGTGCGTCAAACCCACCCGTTCCAGGGCCGAGTGGACGCGGGCACGCCGCGTCGCGCCCGCACCACAGGGGTCCGCGGCGTCCATGCGGCGCAGATTGGCGGCGCCTGAGAGGAACGGGTAGAACGCCGGTCCTTCCACCAGCGCCCCGACCCGGGGCAGCACGTCATTGAGTTTGCCGGGCATCTCCTCGCCCAGCACGCGCATGGAGCCTCCGGTGGCCGTGGCCAGGCCGAGCAGGAGCCTGATGGTGGTGGTCTTCCCCGAACCGTTCGGGCCCAGGAAACCAAAGACCGCGCCTTTCGGCACGGCCAGGTCGACGCCGTCGACAGCCATCTGCTGGCCGAACCGTTTGGTCAGGCCCGTGGTCTCAATGCTCAGCTCGGCCGCCGGCCCGGCGGCGCTCACGCGGCCGTCACCGGATGGTCAGGGAGCAACCGTCGGCCACCGGATACCGCGCCGGACATCACTTCTGTGCGGCAGCGGCCTGGAGCCGCTCCGGTGGCACGGAGCCGGCGACGACCCGGCCGTCGTCGAGCACCAACACGTTCACCAGCGCGGTGGACAAAAGCCGGCCGCCCTGGACCGGGACGGTGGCCTGTTCGAGCAGGGCCGTGGCGTCCGACGCCGGGCCGGCCGTTCCCGCCGGGAACTCAACAACCGAGTCCCAGCCGGAGCCAGTGACGGCCGGCTTGCCGGCGCGGTCCTTGGCCGCCGGCGCCGTCGCGTTCCCGGCGTCGTTTCCGTGCTTGTGCTCCTTTACCGGAATCTCCTCGACCGTGGCACCCGGCGGCGGGGTGAATGTGAAGACCGACGCGTCGGGGGCCCCGAGGGTCAGGCTGGTGTAGGCGACGCGGAAGGCGGGATCCGACTGTCCGCGAGCCTTGATCTCGACGCCCAGCGGCAGACCGGTCTGGCCGTCAACGGCTACTGCGATGGACCCGACCAGCGTCGCATCGGACTTTGGTGTCAGCACCAGGTTGTAGGCGGGCCGGCCGGCTACCTGGACATCGGCTCCCACCGCCACGTCGGTGCCCGGTTCGATCTTGGCCAGTAGCATCGCGGCGAGCTGGTCGGGGGTGGCGGTGACGTCGCTGCCGGCGCTGTGACGGCCTGTGTCACCGGCGTCGTTGGCCGGGAGCTGGGCATGGGCGGCCGTGTTGTCCTTGGAGTTGTAGAACCACACGTCGTTGCCGTGGCGGATCGCGTTGCGTTCGGCCAGCCGGTCCATCACCTGGACGCGGGCGTTGTCCGGGCCGTCGCGATAAACCCGCGCGGTGTGCGGCCCCGTCAGCAGTTCGAGCCATGCCGTACCTGACGGGGCCGAGCCGGCACCGGTCTTGGGCAACTCGGGAAGCCCGAGCGCAGAAGACTGTTCCAGGGTTCCGGAGAGGGCGGGCTCGCGGTGCTGGGCAATCAACTGCAGCACCTGCTCCGGCGTCTTGGGCGGCAGGGGATCCCCGGCGCTGGCGGGCAGGGATCCGGCCAGCGCGCCGGCGGCAATAACGGCAGGAACGGCGGCAGCAGGCAGCCAGCGCAGCCACGTGCGCGTCATCGCGACCGCGCTCCGGAAAGAGATGTTCCAACTATCCGCGCCTGGGGAATGCGCGCTTCAGTGCAGCTCATAGGTCAACAGTACGCCTGGCCCCGGCAGCCCGGTTATCCTACTTCAGCACATTAATGGTCAGTTCCACGGCGCCCAGCAGGAACGCGAGCACAGAGGTGCCCAGGCCCGCCACGAGCAGCAGGCCGGGATGGGCCAGGCCCACCACCACCCGTCTCAGCCGGGGCCTGTCCCGCAGGAACTTCTTGGGCACGGCGCCCGGTTCCGGCGTTTGTTTCCAGCCCCGGAGCCGCCGCAGGAACCAGGCGCAGCGAATGATGAAGGCCAGCCACAGTACGGAGACCACCAGCGGGATCGCGGCCAGCAGGAGGTTGAAGCCCACCGCGGTGACCTCGCGTTCGGACGCCCCGACGAGTGACTGAAGGGTCGTTGAGATCGAGGCGCTCATGACCACGGACACGCCCCACACGAGGAAGGCGGCGATCAGGGCCAGGAAGCGGACGAAGAAGTGGCCCAGGACCGAGTCCCGGCGCGGCTTCAGGTAGCGGCGCGGGGTGGCGTGCAGAAGGGCGATGCTTGCCAGCAGCGTCGGCAGGGCGGCGAGGCCAACCAGCACATACCAGGACCAGCCGGCCAGATCCAGGAACTCGTCGGCCACGATCAGCGCCGCCCAGAACCCGGCCCACGCCCAGCCGGCGGTGAGCGGACGCCCCACGAACCACTCCGGCAGCCACGCGTCCGGGTCCGCGGGCGCGGGGGTCGCGTCAGTCGCAGGCGCGGGGCTGCCGGGCGGCCGGGTGTCAGGCGCCGGTATGCCCGTCGCGGGAACTCCGGCGCTCCCGGGCTCCCGCCCCTCGGAGCCGCGCACTTCGCTCATGGCCCCACTGTAGCGAGCCGGCCGACACCATGGTGCGGAGCCCGCCGCCGTCGGCGGTCCGGCGCGAAGTGGCCGGCGTCAGGGTGACGGCGTCAGGGTGCCGGCGGCGTTGACGGCGTCACGGTGCCGGCGGCGCCGTCGACCGTAATGCTGTGGCCCGTGGCGATCCTCGACGTCGCGTCGGGGACCCCCACCACTGCGGGGATCCCGTATTCCCGGGCGACGACGGCGCCGTGGGAGTTGGGCCCGCCCATTTCCATCACGAGGCCGCCGGCCGTCAGAAACAACGGCGTCCAGCCCGGATCGGTGGACGGCGCCACGAGGATCTCGCCCGGTTCCAGGTGCGCGCCCTGGGGGTCCAGGATCACCCGGGCCCGGGCCGTGATGGTGCCGGCCGAGGCCGGTGTGCCGGAGAGCCGCCCCGCGCCGCCGTCAGAACCCGCCGGCCCCCTTCCGCCGGCTGTGGTCTGCACCGCCTCCGGCTCGGTGCCGTCCGAGAGCAGCACGCGGGGAATGTGCCGGCGGCCCAGTTCAGCCGCGTACGCCTCCCGACGCCGTGCCACGAGCCCCTGCAGCGCGGCGCCGCCGAGCCCCCGGTGCGCGTCAGCCAGGTCGAGGAAGAAGATATCGTCGGCCGCATCGAGGGCCCCGGCCGCGGCGAGTTCGGCCCCGACGGCTGCGAGCTGCTCCCGGACGGCGCCGAGCGCTTCCACGAGGTGGTACTTGGGCAGCTCCCGCAGCCCGGCGAACATCCGGGTCCGCCGCAGCGCGGCCCGGGCGAGTGCACCGCGAAGGCGGCTGCGCTGCGCCGCCGCTTCCACCAGCCGGGCCACCTGTGCCTCCGCCTCTCGGGCCGCCTTGCCGAACTGCCGGTCCGGGGCGAGCGCGGGATCATCCATGCGCAGATAGTTGGCCAGGACCCCGAGGATGTGGGTCGGGTCATCAGACCAGCGGGGCATGCCGACGTCGATCTCCGCCACGGCGCGGTGGCCGTACCGGCCCAGGAAGTCCCGCAGCCCCGACTGCACGACGCCGGGCAGGTCCCCCGCCCGGTAACGCCGGGCTATCTCGGGCAATGCGGCTTCCCCGAACACCGCCGCCGACGCCGGGTCGTTGCGGATGGCAGTAGCCAGCGACCACAGGTCAAGGTCCATTTCGGTGGTCACGTTGTTGGGCAGCCCCCGCAGGACTTCCTGCAGCGCCCCGTTCCCCGGTTTCCCGGCGAGTTTTCCGGCCACGGCCAGCAAGGCGAACCCCAGGGCGGGCAGCGGCAGGATCGCGGGAACCACGGGAAAGACATGCTGGCCAAGGATCCGCTCGATGTGGTCCAGGCGCTCCGTGGCGGTGGCGCCGGCGGGCACAGCGAGTGCCGCGCGGAGCTGTTCTCCCACACGGTCTGCCCGGCGCAGTGCCGCCTCGGGCCGGATGAGGCCGCGGATCAAGGTCTCCGGGACCTTCGCCCGCGCCGCCACCGGGGCGACGTGGCGCAGGAGCCCCCACGGCATTGTTGTGGTCACGGAGAACCGCGGATCGGCGAAAAGGTTGCGCAGCACGGTGGCCGAACGCGCCTCCATGACGTCAAACACGCGGGGGACAATGGCGCGCCCGGTCTGGCTCCGGAGAACCGGCGTGAGATCGAAGAAAATCCGCTGGCCTGCCTCCGCGTACGGCGCGGGCCCGTCACGGGGCACCGGCACCGGGAAATGCGCCGCCCCCGCAACCGAAGACGCAATCAGCCGGATGCCGGCGAGTCCCATCGGGGTGAGGGGCCGGGTCAGCCCCTGGGCCAGGCTGAAACATAAATACACGCGTGGCGTCGGCCCGGAGGGAGGCCGGTCCGGCATCGGATAGAGAGTGGTGATGGGTCTGGACTGCGTCAGCCACACGGCACCGTCCCGGCCGATGGCCCATTCGAGGTCCTGCGGCGAGCCGAAGTGCACCTCCGCACGGCGGCCCAGGAGCTCCAGTGCCGCCAGTTGGGCGTCGTCCAGGCTGGGCGCCAGCCCGGCGTCAGGTTGCGCCACCCGCTCGGTGCCGCCGCCGGGCAGGGGACGAATAATGATGCCCTTGTCCCCAATTCGCCGCTCAAGGATCCGTCCCGTGGTGCCGTCGAGCACGAAGTGGTCAGGGTTGACCGCCCCGGACACCACGGCCTCCCCCAGCCCCGGGCTGGCGTCGATGACGGCCTCGTGCCGCCGGCCGGTCACGGGATTGGCTGTGAACAGCACCCCGGCCACGGCCGCGTCCACCATGCGCTGGACCACCACGGCGAGGGCCACCGCCGAGGGCTCAATCCCCTGCACCGCGCGGTAGGTCACCGCGCGGTCTGTCCACAGCGAGGCCCAGCACCGGCGGACGGCAGCCAGCACGGCATCCGCACCCACCACGTTCAGGAAAGTGTCCTGCTGGCCGGCGAAGCTGGCAAACGGCAGGTCTTCGGCGGTCGCGGAGGACCGCACAGCGACCGCCGTGTCGGTGCCCAGCGCCGCATAGGCGGCGCGCACGGCGGCGTCGATGCCGGCGGGGACATCGGCGTCGAGCACCAGCGCGCGGGCCTTCGCCGCAAGCGCAGCCAGCCCCGCCAGGTCGTCGGGGGCTGTTGCGGCGAGGGCGCGGTGCACGTCCGCCAGCGCCGGGGATGCCGTGGCGTCCAGATACGCACTGGTGGTCAGGCAGAAGCCGGCGGGCACCGGTAGGCCGGCGCGTGCCAGTTCGCCCAGGTTCGCCGCCTTCCCGCCGACGGTGGCCAGCATGTCCGGGCCAAGGCGTTCAAGGGCCAGGACCGGCCCGTCCTCGGCAGGATCCGGCGTCCCGGGGTGCTCCATCCGTTAACCGTCCTTCCGACGCCGGGCCCGTCGCCTTCTAGGAGTCGCCGAGCATCGGGCCGAAGCTGGCTCTGTCCGCCAGCCGCGGGTCGTCGCGGTCCGGCACCACCATGACCGGGCCCTTGGCGTGGTGGAGGACGCCGTCAGACGTGGAGCCCAGCAGCATCCCGGTGAATCCGCCGCGCCCTCGGGTGCCGACCACCACGAGCTCCACGTGCCGGCTGGCGTCGACGAGGATGTCGACGGGCGAGCCGTCGACGAGCTGCGTCTCCACCTGCAGGGCGGGGAAGTAGCTCCGCAGCCAGGCCACGCCGGCGTCGAGCTGTACCTTGATGTCGGCGAACAGTGCGTCGCGGTCCATCGGGGTGGGCACCCATGCCAGCGAGCCGGTGTACTGCGGCACCGCGCACACCACGCGGAGCCGGGCGGAGAGCCGCTCGGCCTGCGCTGCGGCCTCCAGCACGGCGACGCGGGCCTGCTCGGAACCGTCGACACCGACGACCACGACGTTCTCCACCGGCTGGCTGCCCGACTTGGCACGTTCGGCGAGGACATGCTTGTCGTCTGTGGTTTCGCCCAGGCGGTCCGCGCAGATCAGCGGCACGGTCACGGTGGGGCACTTCGAGTGGGCGGGCAGCGCGCTGCTGACGGAGCCGAGCAGCCGGCCCACGAAGCCACCGCGGCCGCGGGTGCCGAAGACCAGAAGCTCCGCGGTTTCGCTGATTTCCAGCAGCACGCCGGACGCGTCCCCGTTTTCGACGGACGCGTCGACGTCGATGTTGTAGAACGCGATCTTGTCCATGGCGTGCTTGAGGATGGCTTCGGCGCCCTCGCGGATCACGGAGTCGTCCACCGTGGCGTAGCCGCCGTCGAGCCCGGAAGCGGCGAAGATCGGAACGGAATAGGCGGTCACGATGTGCAGCGGGCGGCGACGGCGTTCCGCCTCACGGGCCGCCCACACCAGGGCGCAGTGGCTGTGGTCCGAGCCGTCCACTCCCACGACGATTCCGCGGGGCGGCGCCGGCTCGCCACCGGTCTCCCATGCCGGGTCCGGATGCACCTGTTCACGGCCCATAGGGTCCGCCTCCTCGCGATTCTTGCCTGATGTTGCGGCTATTCTGCCAGAAGTACTGCCGCCCGGCGTCCACCGGCGAGGCGACCCGGAATCTGCGTGCAGGAACCCCTGATTTTCCTCACTATTCTCGGTTAATTGCGAACATTCAAGACGGCGGCAAGGCCTCCCCGGCCGCCCGCGGCGGAAGGATTTACGCAGAGTTAACACGCCGTTTCCCGGCCCCGAAATTCAGGCTTTTGAGCCGGTTTCCGCTGGAGCGGGGGCAAGGAAACCGCCGGAATCCGGCACCACAGCCAATGTCCTACCTCCCCTATCCACGGGCGGGAATCTTAGGTATCCTTCGAGGCATTGCTGAACCGAGACTGGTGTTCCAGAAAGCAGCCGCTGGGGCTGTGGAACCAGGCACGGGTTGGCGTCCGGGGTTTCCCCCGCGACTCGCACCATTTCAAGGAGGTACCCTGCAGTGTCGAGCATGCCTTTGTACGGCGGGATTGAGCGGACCACCGCCGTAGTCATCGGGACGGGGCTCTCCGGCTTGGCTGTGGCCAGCGAGCTCCAGCGCCGGGGCGTTGCGTCCATCATTGTGGACGGGCTCGACCTCCTGGGTGCCGGCCATCCGGCCAACACCTCCTCGCTTCAGCGCTGCGACGCGGCGGACGCCGCAAGCCTGAGGGAGCGCAATGAAATCCTGCGGCACCTGCGCAACTACGCCGCAAGCCACAAGCTTGACGTGCGGAACAACATCCGGGCCCTGCAGCTGGACCTCCTGGAGGCCGGCACGGACGGCTCACCCACCGAGAAGTGGGCCGTCCAGACCCCGGGCGGCGTCCTGCTGGCCGACCACCTTGTCCTGACCCGCTGCGCCCACAGCCAGCTGCGCCGCATGCTCTCGGAACTTGGCATGGCAGCCGGGCAGAACCTCATGGCGGCAATGCATGCTCTGGGAATGTACCTCGTGGGGGTGGGCGAACTCATTACCCCGACGCCCAAGGAAGTCCTGCGCCAGGCCAAGGTGGTGGGACAGGCAATTTCCGCCAAGGTCCACCCGAACGGGATCCCCGCGCTGCTGCCCGGCGGCTTTGCCCTGGCCGCCCCCGCCTAGCACCGCTTTGGCCGCGTTGCCGGAGTCAGGTTGGCTTATTTCAGCCTTCGGTGTCGCCGCCCTCGTCCGGGGTGAGGCGGCGTTTCGCCATCAGGCCCAGGGCCACCAGGATGCCGACCCCGACGGCGACGAAGACCATGACGCTCCAGGGAAACTGCTGCGACCCGGCCGGCGCAGGAGCTGGCGCGGGCGTGGTCCCCGGCTGGGCGGTGCCCATCGTGGGGACCGCCGCAGCCGCCGTCGTGCCTGCCGCAGCCGCCGTCGCGGTGAACGTGAAGCTGCCCTCGATCGGGTGGCCGTCGGAACTGGCCACCCGCCAGTGCACGGTGTACGGCCCCGCGGGGGCGCCGGACTTCAGCTTCTGCGCAGCGACGTTGTCCACGATTTCCACGGGACCCTCCGACCAGTTGGCGCCGGCGGCGTCATTGACCACGATCTGCGACCCCAGGACAAGCGGATTGTGGTTGAACGTGACCGAGACCTGCTCCGGCGGTGCCGCGACGGTTGCTCCGGCAGCCGGGCTGGTGGACTCCGCGGTATCGTGCGCCGACGCCGGGCTCACTGCTCCCAGCAGGACGGCCACAAGGACGACGGCGCCCAGGAGGGCACTGCGAAGCTGGCGGATACGGCGCATGGGCAGGCTACTCCTAGTGTTGGCTTCCTTACAGACTAGGCGAAAACGCAGGGTTGGCCCTCGGGCGCCAAATAAGATATATGCAACACCCATCACTCCCGGAGGACTAATGCAAGACCTAATGCTCAAGCAGGGCTCGGCACTCGACCGGTATTTCAAGATATCCGAGCGGGGGTCGAACGTCTCGCGCGAGATCCGCGGAGGGTTCGCCACGTTCTTCGCCATGAGCTACATCGTGGTGCTGAATCCGCTGATCCTCTCCGGGCCGGACTCCTCGGGCGCCACGCTGGGCTTCCCCGCCGTCGCCGCCGTCACCGCGTTCGTGGCCGGCATCCTGACCATCCTCATGGGCGCGTGGGCCAAGCATCCCTTCGCCCTGGCCACCGGGCTCGGCGTGAACGCGTTCGTCGCCGTCACGGTGGCCACGAACCCCGGCCTGACCTGGCCGGACATGATGGGCCTGGTGATGCTCTCGGGCATCACCATGCTGATCCTGGTCCTCACCGGCTTCCGGACGGCCGTGTTCAAGGCCGTACCCGAGGGGCTGAAGACCGCGATCGTGGTGGGCATCGGCCTGTTCATCGCCCTGATCGG
This sequence comes from Arthrobacter sp. P1_D4, assembly GCF_056406115.1. Classification (NCBI taxonomy): domain Bacteria; kingdom Bacillati; phylum Actinomycetota; class Actinomycetes; order Micrococcales; family Micrococcaceae; genus Arthrobacter; species Arthrobacter sp. P1_D4. The sequence continues at coordinate 23,866 of NZ_JBFUAU010000006.1, forward strand.
TCTCGTCAACGCGGGCTTCGTGCGCCGCGTCCCCGATGTCGCCGGCACCACCGTCCCGGTCGGCCTGGGCTTCGACGGCAAGCTCCTGGGCTGGCCGACCTTCGTGTTCGTCTTCGGCCTGATCCTGACCATCGCGCTGGTGGTCCGCAAGGTCAAGGGCGCCATCCTGATCGGCATCGTGGCCTCGACCATCCTGTCCGTGATCCTGGAATCCATCCTGCACATCGGGCCCAGCTTTGACGGCAAGACCCACAACCCGCAGGGCTGGTCCCTCGTGGCTCCGCAGTTCTCCGAGTGGACGGCCCCGGACCTGTCCCTGATCGGCAAGGCCAACCCCTTCGGCGCCTTTGAACACCTCGGCTTCGTCGCGGCGACCCTGCTGGCGTTCGTGATCCTGCTCAGTATCTTCTTCGACGCCATGGGCACGATGGTGGGACTGGCCACCGAGGCCGGCACCATCGACAAGGACGGCAACATCCCCGACGTCGACCGCGTGCTGCAGGTGGACGCCCTGGGCGCGATCATCGGCGGCGGCGCCTCCGTCTCCTCGAACCAGATCTACGTCGAGTCCGGTGCCGGCATCGGCGAAGGCGCACGCACCGGCCTGGCCTCCGTCGTCACCGGCCTGCTGTTCCTCGTGGCGATGTTCTTCACCCCGCTGATCAACCTCGTGCCGTTCGAGGCCGTGGCCCCCGCCCTCGTGGTCGTCGGCTTCATGATGGTCTCCCAGGTGGGCAAGATCGACTGGCAGGACTGGGGCATCGCGATTCCGGCCTTCCTGACCTTCACCCTCATGCCGTTCACGTACTCGATCGCCAACGGCCTGGGCGCTGGCTTCATCAGCTTCGTGCTGATCCGCCTTTTCGAGGGCCGGGCCCGCGAGGTGCACCCGCTCATGTGGGCCGTGGCGTCCGCGTTCCTGCTCTTCTTCGCGATCGGCCCGATCGAGGCCGCCCTGGGGATCCACTAACGCAGCCCCGCCCGCGGTCACGCCCGCCGGGTGGGCCACGCCCACCCGGCGTGGCCCACCCGGCGGCGTTTAAGCTCAGTTTCCGGGATTCCGGACAGTCCGACGGCGGCCCGGCTGGTTTTCCGGCCCGGGCTGCGGTGAGCTAGGGGCATGGTTTCTCCCGCGCTCCCCGTTGATGTCCCGCCCCACCCCTGGACCGGCAGGTTCGACGGCGACGGCGACGAACACCGGCGCTGGTGGCAGGCGGTGACCCCCTACGCTCCCGGCACGGTTCCGGCGGGTGTCCCTGCTGGGCGCCCCGCAGTCCTCCTCGGCTTCGGCAGCGACGCCGGGGTGCGTCGCAACAAGGGACGGACCGGCGCCGCGGCCGCCCCCGCGGCCATCCGGGCCGCGCTCGGCCCGCTCGCGTTCCACCTGACGCGCGCCGTGCACGACGCCGGCGACGTCACCGTGGCCGGGGACGCGCTCGAGGCAGGACAGGCCCGCGCCGGGCTCGCGATCACCAGTCTGCTCGACGCAGGCGGGCTTCCCGTGGTGCTCGGCGGCGGGCACGAGACCGCCTTTGCCAGCTATCTCGGCGTGGCCGGGTCGGCGGCCGTGCGCGAGGGCCTGAGCGTCGGCGTGCTGAACCTCGATGCCCACTTCGACCTCCGCGATGAGCCGGTGCCCAGCTCCGGCACGCCGTTCCTCCAGATGGCCCGCGCCGAAGCAGCCGCCGGCCGCGAACTGCGCTACGCCGTCGTCGGGATTTCCGAGCCGAACAACACCCGTACGCTGTTCCGGACGGCAGACGAGCTCGGCGTGGACTACCTGCTGGACGAGGACTGCTCGGCGGACGCCGCGCACGCGTTTGTGGCAGCCTTCCTGGCACAGGTGGACGCGGTGTACCTGACCATCGACCTGGACGTGCTGCCGGCCTCCGCGGCCCCCGGGGTGAGCGCTCCCGCGGCCTTTGGTGTGCCGCTGCCGGTGATCAGCGCCGTGTGCCGCCAGGTGGCCGCGAGCGGGAAGCTCCTGCATCTGGATATCGCCGAGCTGAACCCGGAGTTCGACATCGACGGCCGCACCGCCAAAGTGGCCGCCCGGCTGGTTAATACGCTGCTGGGATAGGCGGGGCGGCGGGAACGGTCAGCCGCCGCCTCAGATAGGCGTTTTCGGCGCCTTGCCCTCGTCGCCATGTTGCTGCACAGCCTTCCGTTCGCGTAGCCGGTCCAGCCGGTTCATGACGGGAGCCGTTGTCGCCCCATGCAGCACGATGGACATCCCCACCACCAGGCCGATGAACGCCCACAATTCCTCGGCCTGGGCTCCAAAGTCGCCCTTGCTGAGCGCGTATGCGAGATAGTAGAGCGAGCCGATGCCGCGGATGCCGAAAAAGGCGATGGCGATCCGTTCCCGCGGGCCGGTCTTACCCCGGGCGAGGCCGGTCCAGCCGGCCAGCGGACGGACGAGCAGCAGGAACGCCAGCGCCACCAGAACCTCCGGCCAGCCAATGCCGGCCAGCAGGCCTCGTGCAATCGCGCCGCCCAGCAGCACCAGGATGACCACCGTCATGAGACGTTCGAGCTGCTCCACATAGGCGTGCATGACACGGTGAAACCCATGCGTGCGTTCAGCGGCCCGAATGGTCACGGCGCATACAAAGACGGCGATGAACCCGTAGCCTTCCAGCATTTCCGTCACCCCGTAAGCGAGGAACGTCGCCGCCAGCGCCACGAAGCCCTCCGAGTGGTTGGACAGCCGGATGCTGTCGCGGGCGGAGAAGAACAGCTGGCTCAACGCTTTCCCGGCCAGCCAGCCGACGAGTAGCCCCATGCCGATCCGCCACAGGACATCGGTGAGGAACCAGGGCCAAAACCACTCGGACGGCGCCGACCCGGACAGGCTGATGGCGATGGCCAGGTAGACAAACGGAAAGGCCAGCCCGTCATTCAGGCCTGCCTCGGAGGTGAGGCCGAAACGGATCTCGTCTTCGCCACGCTCGGTTTCGTGCTCGTCGTCGGCAGGCTCGCCCACCTGCACTTCAGAGGCCAGCACCGGGTCGGTTGGGGCGAGCGCGGCTGCGACCAGCAGTGCCGCGCCGAGCCCCAGCCCCAGCGCCCAGAGCCCCAGCAGGGTCAGTGCAACAATGCAGACCGGCATGGCGATCCCCAGCATCCGCCAGGTGGTGGACCATTCGCGTCGTCCCACGGGACGGTCGAGTGCGAGGCCCGCGCCCATCAGGGAAATGATGACGCAGACTTCCGTCACGTGGGTGGTGAACTCCCCATATTGCAGGGGATCTGGGGCCGGCAGGCCGGGGATGAATGTGAAGGCGAGTATGCCGGCGGCCAGGAAGACCATCGGCATGGACAGCGGCGCGTTTCGCAGCAGCTTGGGCAGGAGTGCGGCGGCGAAAACGGCCATGCCTGCCGCGGCAAAAACGATGCTGGGAGCCTCAAACACTGCGTGGTCCTCCTGCCCGGGCCCGGATGCCCGGGGGATGAGTCGGGGCCCCGTCCCTGTGGAACGGCGCCCCTCACCCAACGATACGCGTGAACGCGTAAAACCCGGCCAGCCTAGCTGCGGCGGACCTGCACGCCGTCGGACTGCAGGAAAAGCTGCGTTTCGGACGGCCCCTCGGGGACCAGCCAGAGCACATTCCCGCTTACCGAGACCTCTTCGACCTCACCGGCCGCAATGACCTGTGCGTGCTTGACAATTTCGACGCGTTCGCCGACCCGGAGGCCGCTCCAGTCGGAAACCGTAGCTGCGGATGCAAGGCGCCTGGACAGTACCGTGCCGCGTGCTTTCATAGAACTTTTACCCCTTTGTATGTGTTCTTTGCCACAACTTCGTTGGTGTGGACTCTCCATTTGTACTACAGTTCCCGGGCCCCCGCCGTCCGTGTCGCCAAAGATTTCGGGGGCGCCGGGAATTGTTCAGCTGCCCTGCATTTTGTTTCTTCTCAGGCGAGATTTCCGACGGCGGATTCGGCCGCCGCCCGGACCTTGCCCGAGGCCACGAGGACATCCGCCGCTTCGAGCTCCGGTGACAGGAACCTGTCGGTGCCCGGACCGTCGACGACGTCGCGCAGCGCGGCGATCACGGCCGCGCCCGCAGGTCCCGGCGTGAGTTCGCCGCCGGAGAGCTGGGTGCGGATGTCCAGCGCCCGGGCCGACGTCACCAGTTCGATCGCCAGGACCCGGCGCAGGTTCTCCACCGCGCGGCGGAGCTTGCGGGCCGCGTGCCAGCCCATGGAGACGTGGTCCTCCTGCATCGCCGAGCTCGGGATCGAGTCCACCGACGCCGGGACGGCCAGCCGCTTGTTGTCCGAAACCAGGCCGGCCTGCGTGTACTGGGCGATCATGAGGCCGGAGTCGACGCCGGGGTCCGAGGCCAGGAAGGCGGGCAGCCCGTGCGAGCGGGCCGGGTCCAGCATCCGGTCGGTCCGGCGCTCGGCGATGGAGCTCAGGTCCGCGACGGCGATCGCCAGGAAGTCCAGCACGTAGGCCACCGGGGCGCCGTGGAAGTTGCCGTTGGAGCTGACCCGGCCGTCGGGCAGGACCACCGGGTTGTCGATCGCGGCGGCCAGTTCGCGGGAGGCGACCAGAGCGGCATGGTCCACGGTGTCGCGGACGGCGCCGGCCACCTGGGGTGCGCAGCGCAGCGAGTAGGCGTCCTGGACCTTCGTGTCGTTGATCCGGTGCGAGGCCACGATCGGGGAGTTGGACAGCACACGGAGCATGTTGTCCGCGGCGGCGGCCTGGCCCGGGTGCGGGCGCAGCGCCGCGTGCAGCTCCGGCAGGAACACCTGGTCGGTGCCGAGCAGCGCCTCGACGCTGAGGGCGGCGGTGATGTCCGCCGTCGTAAGCAGCTGGCGGATGTCCGCGATGGCCATCAGCAGCATGCCGAGCATGCCCTCGGTGCCGTTGACGAGGGCCAGGCCCTCCTTTTCGGCCAGCGTGACCGGTTCGATGCCGTGCGCGGCGAGGAGCTCGGCGACCGGGCGGGCATCCTTGCTCCCGTACAGCGTGCCGTCGGGGCCGGTCGCCTCGCCTTCGCCCATCAGGACCAGGGCGCAGTGGGACAGCGGCGCGAGGTCGCCCGAGCAGCCGAGGGAGCCGAATTCGCGGACCACCGGGGTGATGCCGGCGTTGAGCACGTCCACCATGGTCTGCAGCACCACCGGGCGGACGCCGGTGCGGCCGGAGGCCAGGGTCTTGGCGCGCAGGAACATGATGCCGCGGACCACTTCGCGTTCCACGGCCGGGCCCATGCCGGCGGCGTGGCTGCGGATCAGGGATTTCTGCAGCTGGGTGCGCAGCTCGTTGGGGATGTGCCGGTTGGCCAGCGCCCCGAAGCCGGTGGAGATCCCGTAGGCCGGGACCTCGCTGTGGGCGAGGTCGTCGATGTGGGCGCGGACCTTGGCGACGGCGTCCAGGGCGTCCTGGGCGATGGTGACGTGGGCGTCGTGGCGGGCGACGGCGACGACGTCCTCGGGGGTGACACCGCTGGAGCCGAGGGTGACGGTGAGCGGTTCGTGGGTTGTAACAGTCATTGTGAAGTCCTACTTCTTTTCGTTCATGGGGATGCGGACGCCGCGTTCCTTGGCGACTTCGACGGCGCGGTCGTAGCCGGCGTCGGCGTGGCGGATGACGCCCATGCCGGGATCGTTGGTCAGGAGGCGCGCGAGCTTTTCCGCGGCGAGGTCGGTGCCGTCGGCAACGGAGACCTGGCCGGCGTGGATGGAGCGGCCGATGCCGACCCCGCCGCCGTGGTGGATGGAAACCCAGGTGGCGCCGGAGGCCGTGTTGAGAAGGGCGTTGAGCAGCGGCCAGTCGGCGATCGCGTCGGAGCCGTCGGCCATGGCCTCGGTCTCGCGGTATGGGGAGGCGACGGAGCCGGAGTCGAGGTGGTCGCGGCCGATCACGATGGGCGCCTTGACCTTGCCCTCCTTGACGAGCTGGTTGAACAGCAGGCCGGCCTTGGCGCGTTCGCCATAGCCGAGCCAGCAGATGCGGGCCGGCAGGCCTTCGAACTCGACCCGTTCGGCGGCGGCATCGAGCCAGCGGTGCAGGTGCTTGTTCTCGGGGAAGAGCTCTTTGATGGCCTTGTCTGTGACCGCGATGTCCTCGGGGTCACCGGAGAGGGCCACCCAGCGGAACGGGCCGAGGCCCTCGCAGAACAGCGGCCGGATGTAGGCCGGGACGAAGCCGGGGAATTCGAAGGCGCGGTTGTAGCCGCCCTTGCGGGCCTCGTCACGGATGGAGTTGCCGTAGTCGAAGACCTCGGCGCCGGCGTCCTGGAACTCGACCATCGCCTGGACGTGCTTGGCCATCGAGGCCTGGGCCTTCTTGGTGAAGCCTTCGGGATCGGCCGCGGCCTCGCTGTGCCATTCCTCGACCGTGATGCCCTCGGGCAGGTAGCTCAGGGGGTCGTGCGCGGAAGTCTGGTCAGTGACGATGTCGACGGTGAGCTCGCCGGCGTTGTGTCGGCGCAGGATCTCGGGGAAGACCTCGGCGGCGTTGCCGACGTAGCCCACGGACCAGCCGCGGCGCTCTTCCTTGGCCTTCAGGACCTTGGCGATCGCGGCGTCGAGATCAGTTTCGACCTCGTCGAGGTAGCGCTTCCCGGCCCGGCGGCGCAGGCGGGTCTCGTCGACGTCGACAATCAGGCAGGCGCCGTCGTTCAGGGTGACGGCGAGCGGCTGGGCGCCGCCCATGCCGCCGCAGCCGCCGGTGAGGGTCAGGGTGCCGGCGAGCGTGCCGTGCTCATCTCCGGTGAGCTTACGGGCGATCGCGGCGAAGGTCTCGAAGGTGCCCTGCAGGATGCCCTGCGTGCCGATATAGATCCAGGACCCGGCGGTCATCTGGCCGTACATCATCAGGCCCTCGGCCTCGAGCCGGCGGAACTCGGGCCAGTTCGCCCAGTCGCCGACGAGGTTGGAGTTGGCCAGCAGCACGCGCGGCGCCCATTCGTTGGTGCGGAAGACGCCGACCGGCTTGCCGGACTGGACCAGCAGGGTCTCGTCCTTTTCCATGGTTTCCAGGGTGCGGGTGATGGCGTCGAACGCGGCCCAGGACCGGACGGCGCGGCCGGTGCCGCCGTAGACCACCAGGTCATCGGGGCGCTCGGCGACCTCGGGGTCGAGGTTGTTCATGAGCATGCGCAGCGGGGCTTCCGTCTGCCAGCTCTTGGCGGTGAGCTCGGTGCCGCGGGCTGCTTTGACCGGGCGGGCACCGGTAGTGAAATCGGCGGGTGCCATGAGGGTCTCCTTTGTCGCTGGATATGTGGCCGGATGATGTCTGTTCGGACTGGTGTCCTGGTGTATCCGGAGGAATGAGGTTCTGTATCAACTAAAGCCCCTTCGCGGCCGCGGAAACAGGCCTGCCGGAGGGGTGCTGTCCGGGATTCCAGACCCTTCCGCTCCCCCGTTGCGCTGTCACTTCCGGTTGCTAAAAAGGGCGAATGGGAGCCCTAAGTGACAGCGCAACCGGGGGTGGGCTGGGGTGGGATGGGGCAACCGGTCAGGCGGGGCGGCCGTGGATCCGGACCGAGAGCTCGTTGGCGACCTTCTGGACCCGGGCGGCCAGGACCGGCCACTGATCCGCGGGCAGCCTGTCCTCCAGGAACGTCACGGCGACGGCGGCGGTGGGCCACCCTACGTGGTCGGTCACGGCGGCGGCGATCGAACCGAATCCGGGCGTGACCTCGCCGTGTTCGGTGGCGTAGCCGCGCTGGCGGACCTGGTCCAGATGCGAAGACAGCGCGGAGTACTTCATGATGGGCGATTCGGTTTCGTGCCGGGCCGTGAAGGCGGCAGCGTTCGGGTACAGCGCCCGCACCTGCGACTTCGGCAGCGCGGCGAGGATGGCCCGTCCGCTGGCCGTGAGATGGCTGGGCAGACGGACGCCGACGTCGGTCACCAGGGACGGCCGGTTCTTGGCCCGCTCCTCCACGATGTAGAGCACGTCGCGGCCGTGCAGCACCGCCAGGTGCGCGCTTTCGCCGATCACGTCCACGAGCGAGGCGAGCATTGGCCGGCCCAGCCGGGACAGCGGCTCCTGCCGGGAATAGGCCGAGCTGAGCTCGAATGCGCTGATGCCCAGGCCGTAGCGCTGCTCCTCGTGCAGGTGCAGCACGAAGCCGTTCGCCTCCATCACGCCGAGCAGGTGGTAGACGCTGGAGCGTGGCAGTCCCAGCGCGGTGGCAATGTTCGACGCCGCCATCGGCCCGCGCCGGGAGGCCAGCAGCTTGAGGATGCGCAGCGTGTTCTCGGCGGCCGGCACCTTCGACGCCGCCTTGGTTCCGGCGGCCCGGTGGACGGCCTTGGGGGCGGGCGTGTCAGGCGCTGCGGACAACGTGGCGGCGGCGGAGCTCACTGCGGTGCTGGTGGGTGGCATTGATCCTCTTCACGGTCGGGCGGTGTCCGGTATCCCGTACTTAAGCATGCGCCCGGCGGCGGTCAACCGACAGCCTCCCACAGGAACGACTGTCTGGAATGCCGGACAAGTGCCACGTTCCGATGGCGGGCCTTCCGCCCCTAGCCCGGACCGACGCCCGGTGTTCCGATGAAACATGGGCGCCGGCTTTCCGGTGCGTGCCCCGCCATCGGACCCCGCCATAGGAGCGAGCCCGTCGCCGGCTGAGCCCAGCCCGTAAGGTCCCGGAGGGAAAGGCACAGACGTGAATGCAGCGCTGTCGGGCAGGGTCGCCCTGGTTGCCGGGGCCACCCGGGGCGCGGGGCGCGGCACCGCCGTCGCACTCGGCGAGGCCGGAGCGGTGGTGTACTGCACCGGGCGCACCACCTCCGGCCACCGTTCCGACTACAACCGGGCCGAGACGATCGAGGAGACGTCCGCTCTCGTCGACGCCGCGGGCGGCACTGGAATCGCCGTCGAGGTCGATCACCGCCAGGCCGCCGAGGTGGAAGCCCTCGTGCAGCGGATCGACGCCGAGCGGGGCCGGCTGGACATCCTTGTCAACGACATCTGGGGCGGCGAGGACTTCATCGAATGGAATACTCCGCTCTGGGCCCACGATCTGAATGCCGGGCTGCAGATGCTCCACCTCGGCCTGGACACCCACCTCATTACGAGCCACTTCGCGCTGCCGCTGCTCACCCGCCGCCCCGGCGGCCTGGTGGTGGAGATGACCGACGGCACGCGCGAGTACAACGCAGAGCACTACCGGGTCTCCGTGTTTTACGACCTCGTCAAGACCGCGGTGCTCCGCCTGGCGTTCAGCCAGGCGGAGGAGCTGAGATCCTCCGGCTGCGCGGCGGTGGCGCTGACGCCCGGCTGGATGCGTTCGGAGATGATGCTCGAACACTTTGGCGTCACCGAGGCAAACTGGCGGGAGGCCGCCGGGACGCAACCGCACTTCGCCGCGATCTCGGAAAGCCCGCTGTTCGTCGGGCGTGCGGTCGCGGCCCTGGCGGCGGACCCCAACGTGCTCGGCCGCACGGGCGGCTCGTATTCGTCCGGCGCGCTGGCCCGCGAGTACGGCTTCACCGACACCGACGGCTCGCAGCCGGACTGTTGGAGGTACCTCGTTGAGGTCCAGGAAGCAGGACTCGACGCCGATGCCGCCGGATACCGCTGACATCCGCCCCTTCCTGGTCACGGACAACCGGCGGCAGGACGGACTACGATCGGTTCATGAAGCACACGTGGGAAGCTTCCGCGGACGGCATCATGGCTCTTCCGTCCGGCCGGCTCGTTCGTGGCCGCGGCCTGCACTACCCCCTTCCGGCCGGGCCGTTTCCCGAGTTCGGCGTGTATTTGCTGGGCAAGCAGCCGCCGCCCGTGGGGTGGGAGTCCCGATGGGTGCCCTGGCCCGACCTTCGGCTGCCTGTCGACCAGCCGGACGCCCTGGAGGCGTTCCGGGAGGCCTGGCGCCGGGCCGAGGCCGAACGGGTTGAAGTGGCCTGCTGGCGCGGGATCGGCAGGACCGGCACTGCGCTGGCCTGCATCGCGATCCTGGACGGAGTCCCGCCCGGCCAGGCTGTGTCCTACGTCCGCCGCCAGTACCGGCGCCGGACAGTGGAAACCCCGTGGCAGCGGCAGTACGTCGCCCGCTTCCCGGCCGGCACACCGTAGGCGGCGGCTAAGGCCTGACCGCTCCGGCTCAAATGGTGACGACGGCCTGCCCGCGGAGGTGTCCATCACGCAGGTCCCGGATTGCCGCCGGCGCGTCCGCCAGGGCGTAGCTCTTGCCGATGACCGGGGTCACCGCGCCCGCCTCGATGAGCCCGGTCAGGAACCGGAGGTCCTCCGCCCGCTCTGCGGCCATGACGCCCCTGAGCCGCTGGCCGACAAACACGGAGAGCAGCCCGGCGCCGAGCGAGCGTTGAAATCCGCCCGTCAGCCGCCCTCCGCCTTCCCCGCCGACGATCGCGAGCGTGCCCTTCGGCTTGAGCGCCCGCCGCAGGACGGTGAGCGGGCGGTTGCCGGCGGTGTCCACAATGAGGTCGAATTGCCGGGATCCGTCTGCGAAATCGTCATGTGTGTAGTCGATGACGTGGTCCGCGCCGATCGAGCGGACCAGATCGGTTTTCGCGGTGCTGCACACCCCCGTCACCTGCGCACCGAACGCCTTGGCGAGCTGCACCGCGTACGCGCCGACACCGCCGGCCGCGCCGATGACGAGGACCTCCTGCCCGGCCTGGATCCTGCCGGCGTTCCGGAGCGCCTGCAGGGCAGTGACGGCCGAGATCGGGACTGCGGCGGCCTGTTCGAAGCTGAGGTTTTTCGGCTTCAGCGCGAGCCGGCCTTCCTTTGCGCACGCGTATTCGGCGAAGGATCCCTCACAGGTGCCGTACACCTCATCCCCGGTCCGGAAGCCGACAATATTCCGGCCGACAGCCTCCACCCGGCCGGCCACGGCCCGGCCCCGGATGCGGGTCTTCGGTTTCCTGAGCCCGTAGCCGACCACGCGGGTCAGGTACGGAAGGCCCGTCATGAGGTGCCAGACGCCTTGGTCGACACCGGCTGCCCGGACCCGGATCAGCACATCGTCGTCGCCGGGCACGGGGGCGTCGACGTCGCGCAGTTCCAACACTTCAACGGAACCGTAAACATCCTGGACGATCGCTTTCATGGTGCTTCTCCTTCAAAGTCGGGGTATTGGAAGACGTCATCGAGGGGAACTTTGAGGACGTGGGCAATGTGGAACGCCAGCTCAAGCGACGGCGAGTACCGGCCCTGTTCGATTGCGATGACCGTCTGGCGGGTCACGCCGATACGGTCGGCGAGCTCCGCCTGGGTCAGCTCTCCGTTTTCGAAACGCAGGCGACGGATGGAGTTCGTGACCCGGGTCGGCTTCACCACGGCTGGAAGGCTTTGCGATAGGCGACCACCTTGGCCACGGATCCGAGGATCGCGGACAGGACGAAGGCCAGGTAGATGACGTTGGCGATCCAGAAGTGGTCGAGCTCGGCCATGGCCAGGAGGAGCGCCGCCACGGCCCCAACGACGAGGAAGGACTGGCCGATGTATTCGCCGAAGCGGTAGATCTCCTTGTCCCGCTGATCCTTCATGCCGGCGTCCTTGGCGGACAGGGCCCGGATCACCAGGTGAAGCACGATCGAAAGGCCGATCGAGGCGCCGACTGTCCACAGCAGCGGCGCCACATACGGCACTTCCGTGAGCGGCATGGTGCCGGCCAGGCCAAAAACGACGGCGAGGTACACGGCGTAGGTTGCGGCCGCGAGCACCCCCATGATCCAGGTGCTCTTTTCTTCAAATGACATCTGCCGCTCCAGCGCAACCAAGGCAATGTAAAACAAACCTGACACCCCAAAAGTAAAGAAAACCTGACAAGGTGTCAAGAGTTTTCGACTCGCCTGGGGTTTGAGTTCGACGGCGGCGTGCGCGGGCGCCGCTCATGCCGCGGCTCCGCACATGGTCCCCGCGCGGAGTTTCCCCACCTTTGCAACCACGACGCCGGGACGCGCCGCCTTCGCGGGACCACACGCCGTCGGGCGCTGCCATAGGTGGGGAATCCCGGCAGAGGGGGCGCCGCACAGTCTGAAATCAAAGACACGAAGTTCCCGTGAGACTCCTCACAGCAAGGCCGGACGTGGTCTGCTGGATGGCGATCCCCCTCCCAATGACGAGAAGGTATTCGCATGCAACAAGCCCAAACCGCCACGAAGGCGGCTCCTGCCGAGGCCGGCACCGGCAGTGCTGCCACCGCCGTCGGCGCAGCCGTCGACTCCGTACTCAGCCGGGGACTCAACGTCCGCCACATCCGCTTCATGGCGCTGGGCTCGGCGATCGGCACGGGGCTGTTCTACGGCTCCGCCTCCGCCATCCAGAAGGCCGGGCCCGCCGTCCTGCTGGCCTACATGATCGGCGGCGCCGCGGTCTTCATGGTGATGCGTGCCCTCGGCGAAATGGCGGTGCGGCATCCGGTGTCCGGGTCCTTCGGCCAGTACGCGAGCCGCTACCTGGGACCGCTGGCCGGGTTTGTGACGGGCTGGACCTATGTCTTTGAGATGGCGATCGTGGCCATCGCGGATGTCACGGCGTTCAGCATCTACATGGGATTCTGGTTCCCCGGCGTGGAGCGCTGGGTCTGGATCCTGGCCATCATCTTCTTCCTGGCCGCCCTGAACCTGCTCAGCGTCAAGGTGTTCGGCGAGCTGGAATTCTGGTTCTCCCTGATCAAGGTGGCGGCCATCATCGCCATGATCGCGGGCGGGGCTGCGATCATCGTCTTCGGCTTCCAGGCCGGCGGCGCCACCGTGGCACCAGGGCTCGGCAACCTCGTGGACCACGGAGGCCTGTTCCCCAACGGGTTCGAAGGACTCCTTGCCTCCTTCGCCGTGGTGATGTTCGCGTTTGGCGGCGTGGAGACCCTCGGCATCACCGCAGGTGAGGCCGCCGATCCGAAAAAGGTCATCCCCAAGGCCGTCAACACCGTGCCCGTCCGGGTCCTGCTGTTCTATGTGCTGACCCTCGGCGTGCTGATGAGCCTGTTCCCGTGGGACGAAATTGGCAGCAACGGCAGCCCCTTCGTGCAGATCTTCAGCGGCCTGGGCATCCCGGCCGCACCCCACATCCTCAACGCCGTGGTGATCACGGCGGCGCTCTCGGCAGTCAACAGCGACATCTTCGGCGCCGGCCGGATCCTCTTCGGCCTGGCCCGGCAGGGCCACGCACCGGCGAGCTTCGGCAAGGTTTCCCGTCACGGGGTGCCGTGGATGACGGTGGTGATGATGACCGGCATCCTGCTGGTGGGGGTGGTGCTGAACGCCGTGATCCCGGAAGACGTCTTCCTGCTGATCGCCTCGATCGCCACCTTCGCGACCGTGTGGGTCTGGGCCATGATCCTGGCCTCCCATGTCGCCATGAAACGCGAGATCGCCCGCAAGTCCCTGCCGGCGTCGGAGTTCCCGTCACCGTGGTGGCCCGCCGCCTCCATACTGACCATCGCGTTCATGGCCCTGGTGATCGTGATTCTCGGCGCCTTCGAGGACACCCGGGTGGCGCTGTACGTGGGCGCCGCCTGGCTGGGCGTCCTGGTACTCGCTTACCGCCTCTGGGTCCGCGGCCACGGCCGGGCGCGGGCGGAACTGGTCGACGAAACCGCCCAGCTCCCGCAAGTTCCCGCCGGGCGGTGATAGTGCCTCGCCCCCAAGGGATTAAGACGCTCCCGGGGGTGCCCCCACGGGGTTAAGATCAGGCATGGTCCCTGCCACCAACCTCTTGGCCTTTGCCCTTGCCGCCCTCGTGCTCATCGCCATCCCGGGGCCCAGCGTGCTGTTCGTGATCGGACGGACGCTGGCCCTGGGACGCAGGGGCGGGCTGTTGAGCGTCCTGGGAAACGCGGCCGGAGAGGTGGTGCAGATCGCCGCCGTGGCCCTGGGCGTCGGCGTGGTGCTGGCCCAATCCCTGCTGCTGTTCAGCGTGGTGAAATTCGCCGGCGCCGCCTATCTGGTCTACCTCGGGATCCAGGCGATCCGGCACCGCGGCGGCGGCGCGGCGACGGCGTCGTCCTCGAACCCGGCCTCGACCGCCCGCGTGCTCCGGGAGGGCTTCATCGTCGGCGCGACCAACCCCAAGTCGATTGTATTTTTCGTGGCCGTGCTTCCCCAGTTCGTGGACTACTCGGCCGGAGCGATTCCCGTGCAGCTCGCCGCCTTGGGTGCGGTCTTCCTGCTCATTGCCCTGGTCTCGGACAGCACGTGGTCCCTCGCGGCCGGGACGGCCCGGCACTGGTTTGCGCGCTCCCCCCGGCGGATCGCCGCTCTCAGCACCACCGGTGGCGTGATGATGATCGGGCTGGGCGGCACCCTGGCGCTCGTGGGCAACAAGAACTAGCGGATTCCTGTCGCCCAGCAGATGGAAGCGGGCGGCGGCGGGCATGTGGAAGCGTGCGTCCAAGCAGGGCCCACGCCGTTCGGGTTCCTTGGCCGAGCTTGCGAGGCCAGGGAGACGGCGGGGAGGAACGAGCGAGCACGCGGAACATGTCCGTGCCGCTCGCACGGCAGCCCGGCCCGGGCTACCGCGCGGACCAGCCGCCGTCCATCGTGTAGCTGGCGCCGGTGACCATGCCGGCGTCGTCGGATGCCAGCCACGCCACCAGGGACGCCACTTCCTCGGGCTCCACGAGCCGCTTGACCGCTGATTCGGTCAGCATGATCTTGGCGAGCACCTCGGACTCCGGGATGCCGTGAACCTTGGCCTGGTCCGCGATCTGCGATTCAACCAGGGGCGTGCGGACGTAGCCGGGGTTGATGCAGTTGGAGGTGACCCCGTGCGCCCCGCCTTCGAGGGCCGTCACTTTGCTCAGGCCCTCGAGCCCGTGCTTGGCCGAGACGTAGGCGCTCTTGAACGGCGAAGCCCGGAGCCCGTGCACGGAGGAAAGGTTGATGATGCGACCGAAGTTGTTGGCGTACATGTGCGGCAACGCGGCCCGGATCAGCAGGAACGGGGCCTCCAGCATGAGGGTGATAATGCGGCGGAAGTCGGCCGGATCGAACTCCTCGATGGGGCTGATGCGCTGGATTCCGGCGTTGTTCACCAGGATGTCGCAGTCCAGGCTGAGCGTCTGGAGGGATTCCACGTCGAGCAGGTTGACGGCCCACGCGGTGCCGCCGACCTCGTCGGCGAGCGCGGCGGCTGCGGCCTCGTCCATATCCGCGATCACCACTTTGGCCCCGCGCGCAGCCAGGGCCCGGACGCTCGCCGCGCCGATCCCGCCGGCGCCGCCGGTGACCAGGGCCTTGCGTCCGTTCAGCGTGTTTTCCATAACTCAGCCTTCCGTGTCAAAAATTCGATGAGGCGGCCGGCTCCAGCGTGGCTGGAGCTTCCTTCAGGGTCAGCACTGCGACGGTGGTGATGGCGCAGGCGACCAGCAGGTAGATCGCGGTAGGCAGCCAGGAGCCGGTGTCCTTGAGCCACTGGGTGGCCAGGAGCGGCGCCAGCGAACCGGCGAAGATCGAGGTGACCTGCGAGCCAAGGGAGACCCCGGCGTAGCGCATCCTGGTCGGGAACAGCTCCGACATGAGGGCCGGCTGGCCGGCATACATGAAGGCGTGCAGGCACAGGCCGATCGTGACGGCCAGGACGATGATCACCGGGTTGCGGGTATCGAACATCGGGAAGGCGAAGAACGGCCAGGTGGCACCGGTGACAGCACCGATCAGGTAGATTGGCTTGCGGCCCCAGCTGTCCACGAGGCGCCCGACCTGCGGGATGACCAGGAAGTGGACGACGTGGGCGATCAGCAGGGCCAGCAGCAGCGAGGAGGTGTCGTACTTGTGCACGGACTTCAGGTAGACGATCGCGAAGCTGACCACGAGGTAGTACATGATGTTTTCCGCGAACCGGAGCCCCATGGCCTGCAGGATGCCCTTGGGGTATTTGCGGATGACTTCGCGGACGCCGTAGCTGGCGGACTGATCCTCTTCCAGCTGGGCCTTGGCCTCGAGGAAGATGGGCGATTCGGAGACGTGGGTGCGGATGTAGTAACCGACGAACACGATCACGGCGGAAAGCCAGAACGCCACCCGCCAGCCCCAGCTGAGGAAGTCGGCTGAGCTGAGCACGTTGGACATGATGAACAGGACCAGGGTGGCCAGCAGGTTGCCCACGGGAACGGCGGCCTGGGGCCAGCTGGACCAGAAGCCACGGGACTTGTTGGGGCTGTGCTCGGCGACGAGCAGGACTGCGCCGCCCCATTCGCCGCCGAGGGCGAAGCCCTGGATGAAGCGCAGGAGGACCAGCAGCGCCGGCGCCAGGTAGCCGAGGGTGGCGAAGCCCGGGAGGCAGCCCATCAGGAAGGTGGAGACACCGATGATGATGATGGTGAGCTGCAGGGTGGGCTTGCGGCCGAGCTTGTCGCCGATCTGGCCGAAGACAATGCCGCCCAGGGGTCGGGCCACGAAACCGACGGCGTAGGTCAGGAACGCCTGGATGATGCCGTCCAGCTCGTTGCCCGTGGCGGGGAAGAAGTACTTGCCGAACACCAGGGTGGCGGCGGTGGCGTAGAGGAAGAATTCGTACCACTCGACGACGGTTCCCACCATCGATGCGGCGACGATTTTCTTGAGCCCGGAACCCTTGGATGCGGGTGCTGCGGCGGTTGTTGCAGAGCGTTCGTTTACGCTCATCTGATTCTCCTTAGTGTCCACGGTGACACGCGCTGTGACGCACAGCACTGAAATGGCTTCATTGAGTATTGCCGCACATCCACGGCGATTCAATGGCCAAACCAGCACCCGCTATGTGCAGAATTGCAGATATGAACGCCAATCCCGATGACCTGCTGGTCCTGCTCGCGGTCTCCCGTTCGGCTAAATTCACGACGGCGGCACAGACGCTCGGACTAAACCACACCACCGTTTCCCGCCGGATCGCGGCGCTGGAGAAGGCGCTGGGTGGCCGCGTGCTCTCCCGCGCCTCGGGAGGCTGGGAGCTCACCGAACTCGGTGCCGAGGCCGTTCGGGTGGCCGAGCAGGTCGAGAACGCCGTGCGCACCCTGGAGCAGCCCGGGCACACCCCGGACCCCATCACCGGCGTCGTACGGATGACCGCGACGGATGGATTCAGCGCCTACATCGCCGCCCCGGCCGTGGCCCGGCTCCGCCGCGACCATCCCGGCCTCAGCGTCGAGATCATCACCGTGACGCGCCGGGCGCTCCAGCAGCGGTCCGGCCTGGACATCGAGGTGGTGGTCGGCGAGCCGCAGGTGCACCGGGCAGAGGCCGCGCGGCTCGGCGAGTACATGCTGGGAATGTACGCCTCCCGCGGCTACCTCGCCGAGTACGGCACCCCGGCCACCGTGGAGGAGCTGACAGCCCACTCACTGGTCTACTTCGTCGATTCGATGCTGCAGGTGGACGATCTGGACGCCCCGCGGCGGCTGGTGCCCACCATGCGGGACGGGCTGAGCTCCACCAACGTCTTCGTCCACGTGGAGGCCACCCGGGCCGGCGCCGGGATTGGGTTCCTGCCCTGTTTCGCGGCCGACCTGCATCCGGACCTCGTCCGGCTCCTGCCGGAGGAATTCGCGGAGCTGCTGCCCTACTGGATGGTGCTCCGGCCCGATTCGATGCGCCGGCCGGCGGTGGCCGCGCTCGTGCAGGCGCTGCGGGAGCAGACCGCGGCGCACCGCGATGCCCTGCTGGGACGGGGAGCAGCCCCATCGATT
This sequence comes from Arthrobacter sp. P1_D4, assembly GCF_056406115.1. Classification (NCBI taxonomy): domain Bacteria; kingdom Bacillati; phylum Actinomycetota; class Actinomycetes; order Micrococcales; family Micrococcaceae; genus Arthrobacter; species Arthrobacter sp. P1_D4. Next base: position 41,480 of record NZ_JBFUAU010000006.1, read on the forward strand.
GCTCCGTAGCCGCCTCTATCGTGCCGCAAAAGGGCCGCTACGGAGCAGTCGGCGTCCCTGCGCGGGGCCCAGCCGGGGGCTCGGCGGGCGGCTGAGCGGGAACGGGCGGTTCCGCGGCCGGCTCAGCGAGCACGGGCGACTTCGGGTCATGCCGGACGGCGGCGCCGGCCGCGAACGCCCGCACCTTTTCGTCGTTCCAGATGTGGGCCGGCACCGCACCGCCGAGCAGGCGCCGCGCGAGGCCGGGGTCGTCGTCGAACGGGACATCGCTGCCGGCCATGACCATGTTGCCGAAGCGCCGGCCCTTCAGCATGGCCGGATCCGCGATGATCACGGTGTAGGCAAAGGCGTCGGCGATGGTCGCGGCGTCCTCGCGGGCATTCTTGAGGTCCGGGGCGTCGCCGGAGTTGACTACATATATCCCGCCGGGGGCCAGGACGCGCTTGGCGTGCTCGATGAATTCCCGGGTGGTCAGCGGCCGCGGGGTCAGCGAGCCGGCGAAGACGTCGCGGATGATCAGGTCCCGGGTCTGCGGGGTCAGGCTCTCGGTGACCTCGCGGGCCTCTCCCACGCGCAGGCGCAGCAACGGCGCTTTGGGCAGGTCGAACCAGCCCCGGACGTAGTCGGCGAGCTTGCCGTCCAGCTCCACCACCACCTGGCGGGCGTCCGGGTAGGCGGCGTGGAAATAGCGCGCCAGTGAGCATGCTCCCCCGCCAAGGTGCAGGGCGCGCAGCTTGGGCCCAGGCTCCCGCGGCCAGCGCGACTCCACCAGGGCTGCCATCCAGCGCATGTACTCGAAGTCGAGGAACAACGGGTCCGCGAGGTCAATGTGCGAGCTCATGACGCCGTTGATGCGCAGGAGCCAGCCGGTGGAATTGTCCTGGTCCGGGATCAGCTCGCAGTCCCCGGTATCGATGTAGTACACCCCGGCCAAAGGACCGGCCGGGCGGGAACCCTTGGGCACTTCCACCACACCCGGCCCGGCGGTTTGGGCGCCCCGCCCTTTGCCCCGCTTGGCCATCAGCTATCCCCCGCATTGTGCATGTTTCAACCCTAGTTCACCGGCGGCCCCGGACGCGGCCCCGTACGCGGCCAGCCCGCGGGACCAAAGCCCCTACCCATTCCCGGGCCGCAGGGTTCTACTGGGGCTGCACATAGTGCCGGGCGAAGGGGTGCGTCCGACGAGCCGGGAGGAAAAATGTCGGCACCCACAGGGCAGCAGGGCGGCACCGTGGCGGTCGGCTACGGCGGGTCCGGGGCCGCTCAACTCGCCGTTCGCTGGGCGGCCGAATACGCGGCCGCGGCCGGGCTGGACCTCCTGGTGATCCATGCCTGGGTGTGGCCGGTTTTCACCAAGAACCTGGGCCCTGTCAAGGGCGTGGCCGGCAGCGGGCTGCGGCATTCCGCGGAAGCTGTCCTCGCCGAGGGCATCGAGCTGGCACGCCGCGCCGCCCGCGATGCGGCCGCTGGCGCACCGCTGGGGGCCGAGCGCGCCGTCACCGGGCAACAGCCGGAACGTCCCGGCCCCGCCGTCGACGGCGTCATGGAGGCCGGGCTCCCGGCGCCCGTGCTGCGCGACGCCTCCCGGGACGCACGCCTGCTGGTAGTGGGCAGCCGGGGCCTCGGCGCCGTCCTGGGCCAGGTGGCCGGCTCGGTCTGCATCGATCTGGCCGGCTCGGCACCCTGCCCGGTGATGATAATCCGGCGCCCGCGCCGCCGGGCCCACCCCGTCGTGGTGGGAGTCGACGCCTCGCCCCGCAGCCCCGCCACGGTGGCCGAGGCCATCCGGTTGGCCAAAGTCCTCGGCGCCCCGCTGCACCTCGTCCACGTCGATCCATTGCGCGGCGGGGCACGGGAAGAGCACGGCCGCCATGCCCTGCTCCACGGCCAGGAGCTGCTCGAGCGCGCCATCGACGAGGCCCGCGGGATGGCGCCCGGGCTGGAGGTTGCCGGCGCCCTGTGTGAGGGCCATGCGGCCCGGGAGCTCCTCGACGCCGCGGACGACGCCGACGTGCTGGTGCTCGGGACCCACAACCCTGCGGCCGGAGCCGGCAACACGGTCTCCGCCGTGCTGCACAAGGCGCGCTGCAACGTGCTGGTCACCCGCTAGCCGCCGCGAGCGCAACCGATTCGGACCTGCAGACGCTGCAAGAAGGAGGCCGCGGTGCGAGCATGGCAAGTTGGACTTCCCGGGCCCATGTCCAGCGGCCCCCTCGTTGCCGCCGACCGCCCGGATCCTGTGCCGGGACGCGGCGAAGTCCTGCTGAAAGTGCGGGTCTGCGGTGTGTGCCGCACGGACTTGCACCTGGCCGAGGGCGACCTCACGCCGCGGCACGCCGGGGTCATCCCGGGCCATGAGGTAGTGGGTGAGGTGATCGGGCAGGGACCGGGGGCAGCCAGGTTCGGCATCGGCGAACGGGTGGGCGTGGCCTGGCTGGGCGGCACCTGTGGCGCCTGCCGGTTCTGCCTGCGCGGCCAGGAAAACCTCTGCCTGTCCCCCACGTTTACCGGCTGGGACCGCGACGGCGGGTACGCCGAACTCATCACCGCGGCGGAGAACTTCGCCTACCGGATCCCGGAGACGTTCAGCGACGAGGAGGCTGCGCCGCTCCTGTGTGCAGGCATCATCGGCTACCGGGCCCTGACCCGGGCCGAACTGCCGATCGGCGGACGGCTGGGCATCTATGGGTTCGGCGGCTCCGCGCATCTGGCGGCCCAAATCGCCCTTTACCGGGGTGCGCGCGTGTACGTCATGACCCGGTCCGCGCAGGCTCGCGCGCTGGCCCTGGACCTGGGCGCGACATTCGCGGGCGGGGCCGAGGAACAACCGCCCGATCCCCTGGATGCCGCGATCCTCTTCGCCCCCGCGGGCGGGCTGGTTCCGGTTGCGCTCCGGGCCCTGGACCGCGGCGGGACGCTCGCCGTCGCGGGCATCCACCTGAGCGATATACCGTCGCTGCACTACGCCGACGAGCTCTTCGAAGAGCGCCAGTTGCGCAGCGTCACAGCCAACACCAGGGCCGACGGCGAGGAGTTCTTCCGGATTGCCGCCGAGATCCCGCTCCGCCCGACCACTGTGGCGTACCCGTTCGAGGCCGCGGACCGGGCCCTGCGGGACCTGGCGGAGGACCGGATCACCGGAGCAGCCGTGCTGCACATGGACGCGACATAGCCCGGAACCACCGCAAGCAAGTCACCGCACCGACGCCGGGGACACGCTTCGGCGCGTCAGCCGGGCGTCCCGGCGTCCCGGCGGAACTCGTGCTCCTGGCCCGCCCGGAGCAGCACCTTCTCGACGCCCACCCGCACCAGCACCGGAGCCGCGCGACAGTGGCGTTGGGCCCGGCTGCGCTCAGCCCAGGAGCGCATCGAGGGTGGTGAAGCCATAGCCGGCCTGGCGGATGCGGCTGATGACCTGGGGCAGGGCAGCGGCGTCCAGGGTGGTGCCATCGTCGGGGTTGGAGCCGATGTGCATCAGGACAATTTCCCCCGGCTGCAGGCCCGACAGGACGCGGTCCGCCACGACCTGCGCCCTCACTCCGCCGCTGGTGCCTTTCCAGCCCAGGGTGTCGACGCTCCAGCGCACCGGAAGGTAGCCGAGGTTGTTGACGGTGGCGATGGTCCTGGCGTCGCGGTCGCCGAAGGGAAACCGGAAGAGCGGCCGCGGGTCAGCCCCGGCCGCCCGGATGGCCTCTTCGGCCGACCGGACCTGGTCCCTGATGCCGACGTCGGGCAGCCCGGTGAATGCCGGATGCGTCATGGAATGGTTGCCCACCCGGTGCCCGCCGGCAACGATCGCCGCCACTCCTCCGGGGTTCGCGGCAGCCCAGCTGCCGGTAAGGAAGAACGTGGCCCGCACGTCCGCGGCGGCAAGACTCTGCAGGATGCTCGGCAGTCCGGCAGCGTTGGCGCCGGCGTCGAAGGTCAGGGCCACTACGGTTCCGGCGCCCGGGATGCTCTCGACGTCGTGGCCGGCGAGCGCGGCGGGGAACCGCGCCGCGGGGGGCACGGTAGCGGGAGCCGTCGGTGCCCGGGTCGGCGGGGGGACGGGACCCGGCTCGGCCGGAACTGGTCCGCTGGTATTCGGAGCCGGCGATGCCGAGGTCGGTTCAGGGGACGGGGAGGCAGGGGGCGCGGTCCCGGAGGCACTTGCGCTGACGGGTCCGGATACCGGTGCGGTGACGGGCGCAGATGGGGGCGGTGACGCAGTCGGCACCCCCTGAAGCAGCACGACCGCGGCACCGGCGGCCAGAAACAGCGCAACCACCACGGCCGCGATCACCAACAGCCGGCGGCGGCCCGCGATCATGGACCCCATGCTTCACCTTGGCATCACGCGCTACGGCAGGCTAGGGCTCAAAGGCCCCGCCCGTGCCGCAGCCTAGGAGGCCGCCGGAATCAGGCCGTCCGCACGGTACCGGTCGAACAGCTGCAGGAATGCGTCTTCCGTGCGGCGGTACCCGGTGAAACCGGCGAGCCGGCTCTTGCTCATGTCCGTGACCACCTCGAGGTTCCGGCCCAGGTCGCCGTCCGTGTGCCACCAGGAGGCGACCTGCGCGAGGTCGGCTTCGGCCAGTCCATGGCGGGCGGCGATGCCCGACCACACGCCTTCCATGCCGCTCATTTGCTGCTCCAACGGCCGCGGTTCGTTGCTGTAACCCACCGGCTCGACCGCGAAGTAGTCGGCCAGCGCAGGCCACATGCGCCGCCAGCGGAAGACATCGCCGTTGACGATGTTGTAGGCCTGGTCGCCAACGTTGTCCGCTGTGGCCGCCCAGATCATGTGGTCCGCCAGCAGTCCGCTGTCGGTCATGTCCGTGAGGCTGTTCCACTGCGTCTCGGAGCCCGGGAAGATGAACGGCTGGCCCAGTTCCTTACAGATGGATGCCTGAACGGCGAGGGTTAGCCCCATGTTCATGGCGTTCCCGACCGCATGCCCGATCACCGTATGCGCCCGGTGCACGGACCAGCCAAAGCCCTGCTTCGCGGCAGCAGCCCACAACTCGTCTTCCTGGGCGTAGTAGAAGTTCGGCGTCGGCAGCCTCGGCTCGCTCTCCCGAAAGGGGGTGTCCGGCATTTCCCCGGCCGCATACGCCTCAAACGGGCCCAGATAGTGCTTCAGCCCGGTCATGAGGGCGACGTGCTTCACAGGCTTGCCGTTGAGGCTGGCGAGGACGTTCCGCAGCATGCCCGCGTTTGTGTCGATGTTCTCTTGTTCGGTCTTCCGCCTGGACCAGGCTGTGTAGAACACATGGGTGGGTGAAACATCTGCCAGGGCCTCGCGCAGGTTCTCCACGGATGTCAGATCCGCGCTCACATGGCGCACGTCACGGCGGCGGAGGGGATTGCGGGAGAGCCCCACCACGTCCCAGCCCTTCTCGGCGAGCCTGTCCACCAGGGCGGCTCCGGCAATTCCGCTTGCCCCCACCACCAGGGCGGTCCGGGTGTCGACGGTCTCTGAACTGCTTCGCACGTCATTCCTCCTGGCATCGCTTGTGCTGCGCCGCGCCCATCGCCTGTGTCGGGTCCCTGCGCGCCGGCCCGCTTGATCGAAACGGCTGCTCGTCCAGCCTCTCATGCCGGGGTCCGGCGACGGTCCGGGAGGCCGTCCCGGCAAGCCGGTCGCGGCCGCGCAGTAGGATTCAGGGAGACGCCAAAACTGATACGAAGCTAAGGCGGAACATCCGTGAAATTCGTACTCCGGTATCCGCTCGTGGCCGGGACCCTCGTCGTCCTGCTGGCGGTGCTGGTCTTGCTGTTCTCCGGGCAGGAAGGCATAGCCCGGGCCGCTGCGAGCGTCTATGCCCTGGCCGTGGCGGCCTACCTTGCCGTCGGGATGGCGCGCCGGCTCGCAGGCGGGCAGTTCGGCATCGACATCCTGGCCGTCACCGCAATCGTCAGCACCGTGCTGGTGGGCGAGTACGTCGCCTCGATGATCGTCGTACTCATGCTCGCGGGCGGCACTGCCCTTGAGGACTACGCCGCCGGCCGGGCCAAGGGCGAACTCACCGCGTTGCTCGAACGCGTCCCGCAGACGGCCCACCGGGAGCGCAACGGCTCCGCCGCCGGAACCCACACAGCCGGAACCCACACAGCCGGACCCCCCGCCGCCGGAACCCCAACGGAGAGCCAACACGAGGACGTGGCGGCCGCCGACGTCGAGATCGGGGACATCCTGCTGGTCAGGCCCGGCGAGGTGGTCCCGCTGGACGGCGTCCTGCTCTCCGAGTCCGGCTCTTTCGATGAGTCCTCACTCACCGGGGAGAGCCTGCCGGTGGAGCGGTACGCCGGGGACGGCCTCATGAGCGGTTCGCTGAACGGTGAGGCCGCGGTCCGGATGCGGGTCACGGCGCGCATGGAGGATTCGCAGTACAGCCGGATCGTCGCCCTCGTGCAGGAGGCGGCGGACAGCAAGGCGCCCATGGTCCGGCTCGCTGACCGCTATGCCGTGCCGTTCACGGCCCTCGCGTACGTGCTCGGCGCCGTGGGCTGGATCATCAGTGGCAGCCCGGAACGTTTCGCGGAGGTCCTCGTGGTGGCCACGCCGTGCCCCCTGCTGATCGCCGCGCCGGTGGCGTTCCTCGGCGGCATGAGCCGCGCCGCGCACTCCGGCGTCATCGTCAAGTACGCCGGGGTGCTGGAACAGCTGAGCCGGATCAAGACGGCCGCCTTCGACAAGACAGGGACCCTCACGTACGGCCGCCCGTCCCTGCTGCGTATCCGGACCGCCGGGCCCCTCGCAGAGGACGAGGTCCTGCAGTTGGCGGCGTCCGCGGAACAGTATTCCTCGCATGTCCTGGCCGCCTCAGTGGTGGAGGCCGCCCGGAACCGGGCCCTGCCCTTCGCGGCCGCCACCGAAGCCACCGAATTCGCCACCCACGGGGTCCGCGCCAGGTTCGATGGCCAGGACGTGGTGGTGGGCAAGCCAGCGTTCGTCGCAGAGTGGGCGTCCGGCGTGGTGGAGGCTGGGCTGGCCAGCGGCGAGCTCGCCATCTACGTCGGTGCCGGCGGAAAATTCGTGGGCGCCCTGGTGATGAGCGATCCCATCCGCAAAGAGACCCGCCGCACCCTCGCCGACCTCAAGGCCCTGGGCGTACGCCGAACGGTCATGCTGACCGGTGACGCGCTCGCCACGGCCCGGCACATCGCGGACGAGGCAGGGCTCACCGACGTCCGCGCCGAGTGCCTGCCGCGGGACAAGGTCGAGGCCGTCAGGTCGCTGCCGGACCGTCCGGTCATGATGGTCGGCGACGGCGTCAACGATGCCCCCGTCCTGGCGGTCGCCGACGTCGGAATCGCCATGGGCGCCCGCGGTTCGACGGCGGCCGGCGAGTCGGCCGACGTCGTGATCATCCTCGATGACCTCTCCAAGGTGGGGACCGCCGTCCGGATCGGGCAACGCACCGTGCAGGTGGCCCTGCAGAGCATCTGGATCGGCATCGGCCTGAGCGTGGCCCTCATGCTGGCCGCCGCCGCGGGCTACGTGCCGGCCATCGCCGGCGCCCTGTCCCAGGAACTGGTGGACCTCGCCACGATCCTCAATGCCCTGCGTTCACTCGGCCCCGGCCGCCGCGGCGCAGCCAGCCCGGTGCGGTCCCGGGAAAGCGAGCGGCAGGCCCCGCTACCGGGATGACTATTGTCTGGCTGACTCTGTCTCTGCCGCCGCGACGGCTGACTCAGTCTCCGCTTCCGCGATCCGCGGCACGGTCTTGAGGTAGCTGTCCGGGTTCAGGGAGATCGAGTCGATCCCTTCGCGCACCAGGAACGCGGCGAACTCCGGGTGGTTGCTCGGTCCCTGCCCGCAAATGCCGATCTTGATGCCGGCGGCGTGGGCCTTGCGGATGGCCTCGCTGATCATCGCCATCACGGCCTCGTCCCGCTCATCGAAGAGCGCCGCGAGCTGGCCGGAGTCACGGTCCACGCCCAGGACCAGCTGGGTGAGGTCGTTGGAGCCGATCGAGAACCCGTCGAACCGCGTGGCGAACTTCTCGGCCAGGACCACGTTGGACGGGATTTCGCACATCATGTAGACCTGCAGCCCGTTGCTGCCGCGGACCAAACCATGCTCGGCCATCACGGCCAGGACCTTGTCCGCCTCCTGCGGCGTGCGGCAAAACGGCACCATGACAATCACGTTGGTGAACCCGAGCTTCTCGCGGACACGTTTGAGCGCGGCGCATTCGAGCGCGAACCCCTCGCGGTAACGGGGGTCGTAGTAGCGCGAGGCGCCGCGGAACCCGAGCATGGGATTCTCTTCCGGTTCCTCGAAGGCGCCACCGCCGAGCAGGTGGGCGTATTCGTTGGTCTTGAAGTCGCTGAGCCGGACAATCACGGGGCGCGGATAATACGGCGCGGCGATCTTGGCGATCCCCAGCGACAGGGCGTCCACGAAGTACTCGGCCGGGTCCGCATAGGCCTGCGCCAGCTCCCGGATCTGGTGCGCCTCGGCCGGATCCGTGACCCGTTCCGGGTGGACAAGCGCCATGGGATGGACGCGGATCAGGCTGCTGATGATGAATTCCATCCGGGCAAGCCCGACGCCGTCCGCCGGCAGCCGCCACCACTGGAAGGCCGCGGCTGGGCTGGCGATGTTGACCATGACGGCCGTGCGCGTCGCAGGCAGCGCGCCGAGGTCCACCTCTTCGGTTTCGAACGCCAGGGTGCCGTCGTAGACCCGGCCCAGATCACCTTCGGCGCAGGAGATCGTCACGGGCCGGCCCTCGGCCAGGACGGCCGTGGCGTTGCCGCTTCCGACGACGGCGGGGACACCCAGCTCGCGGCTGACGATCGCCGCGTGGCTCGTGGGGCCGCCGTGGTCCGTGACGATGCCGGCTGCCCGTTTCATGATGGGCACCCAGTCCGGGTCGGTCATTTCGGTCACGAGGATGGCGCCGTCGCGGAACCCCGCGATGTCCGCCGCGGTCCGGATGACGCAGGCCGTGCCGTGCGCAATCGAGTCGCCGATGGCCGATCCGGTGGCGAGCACGGGCCCCCGTTCCAGCAGGTGGTGGATGGTGAACTGCGGCCCGGTCCGGCGTGACTGGACCGTCTCGGGCCGGGCCTGGACCATGAAGAGTTCCCCGGTCTCGCCGTCCCGGGCCCATTCCATGTCCATGGGCCGGCCGTAGTGGTTTTCGACCGTGACGGCCCAGCGGGCGAGGGCGAGGATCTCGGCGTCGCCCAGCACGAAGGCCCGGCGCTCGGCCTCCGAGGTGTCCACCATCCGGGTGCGGGCGCTCCCGCCGCGGCTGTAGACCATTTTCCGGGCCTTGGAGCCGAGGGATTTCTCGATGATCGGGGTGATGCCCTCCGCGGCCGCGGACTCTGTCAGGAGCGGCTTGAAGACCAGGTACTTGTCCGGATTGATGGTGCCCTGGACGACGGTTTCGCCAAGGCCCCAGGCCGCGCTGATGACGGCGGCGCGGGGAAAGCCCGAGTCGGTATCGATGGAGAACATCACCCCGGAGGCGCCGACGTCGGAGCGCACCATCCGCTGGACGCCGATCGAGAGGGCGATGTCCATGTGGTCGAAGCCCTTGACCTCGCGGTAGCTGATGGCCCGGTCCGTGAAGAGTGAGGCGTAACAGCGGCGGCAGGCGTCCAGCAGTTCCCGCTCACCCGCGATGTTCAGGAAGGTCTCCTGCTGCCCGGCGAAGCTCGCGTCCGGGAGATCCTCCGCCGTCGCGCTGCTGCGCACGGCCACGGCGAGCCGGTCCATGCCGGCCCGGTCCCCCAGGGTCCGGTAGTGGGCGCGGATGGCGTCGGCGATGTCGCCGGGGAACTCGCTGGCCAGGAACAGGTCCCGGATGGCCTCGCCGGTGGCGCGCAGTGTGGCGTCCCCGGCCCGGTAGGCGGCAATGCGCGATCGCATGGCGGCGTCGATCCCGTTGGCCGCGACGAACGAGCGGTAGGCGGCGGCTGTGGTGGCGAACCCGTCGGGGACCCGTATCCCCTCGCTTTGGAGGGTCCGGATGAGCTCGCCGAGCGAGGCGTTCTTCCCGCCGACCCGTGGGACGTCGGCCATGCCGGTCTCGTCAAACCACATCACGGGCGATTCAGCCATGTCAGCACTCCTGTGGATTGTCGGTGGACCCATACTGCGCGGGGCCGGTGTCCCGGGGTCAGGGGCTTTGGACCCGCGCGCCCCCTCCGGCTACTGTGCCGCCTGCCCCGGGCCGCCGCCGTCGAAATCGCCGGACACCTGCGGGATCGCCGGAACTATACGGCGATGTCGCGCGGATCCGGCGAACTCGAGGGTGCGGGGTCGCACGGATCCGGCGAACTCGGGGCTAGGGGGCGGCGTCACGTGCGTTAGTCTTCGGCGGCGCTGATCCCGAACTCGCTCTTGAGCCGCACGCGGGCGCCGCGCTCAACCAGTGTGGGTATGTAGGTCCGGATCCGGCCTGCGTTCAGGGCATCGAATTCCTCGCCGACGATCCCGGCGATGTGCATCCGCGGCACGTGCGGAAACCTGGCAGCCAGACGCTCGACAACCTGATCAATGCTGGGTTCTTTCGCATCGTCCGTCACTTCTTCAGTGTGGAGCGGCCAGGTCCCGGCGTCAATGAATCTTCAGCTGGCAGGCGGCAGCAGGTGGCCCAGGCTCCGCAGGTAGGTGGCAAAGCCGTGGGGCGCCCGGGCATGGGTCCGGCCGGAGGTCATGACCCTGATGCTGTCCGTTGCGGTGACCGTGAAGGCGCGGCTGCGGAGGCTGTGCACCAGGGTCCGGTCTTCTTCGGACGTGACCCTGGCGAACCCTCCGGCGGCAAGATAGGCGGAAGCCCGGACCCCGAAATTCGCGCCATAGATATGCGGGTGGTCCTCGCGGAAGGGGTGGCGTTCGTGCCAGCACCGGAGCAGTTCAGGGTCCATCCCGGCGGGGTCCGGTTCCACGGAACCCAGCACGGCGTCGGCCCCGGCCTCGGCGAACTCCAGCTGGCGCACCAGCCAGTTCTCGGGCACCCGGGAATCCGCGTCGGTGTTGGCCAGCCAGGTCCGGCCGGCCCAGGGCGGCGGCGTCCAGCGCTGGCCGGGCGGCCGCCGCCGGGTCACGCCGATGCCGGAGGCCCGGACGCCAGCGGCCCGGCTGGCGCCGGCGCTGCGGTAGCTGACCTCCAGTGCGCTGAAACGCGGGTCCGAGGCTGCGAAGCCGGCCATGACGGCGGCGGAGCCGTCCGTGCAGCTGTCCAGTACCACCGTCACCCGGGTGTCGACGTCGGACCGGACCCTGCGGAGGGCGTCCGCGGACCGCTGGACGGCCTCCAACGCCAGTTCCAGGTGGTCTTCCTCGTTGTTTGCGGGCATGACGACGGCGACCCGGTCGATGCGGTGCCCGCGCGGCAATGGCAACGCCGTCATCGGGGTCACCGCATCCGTTCCGGGCCGCCCAGGCCCGGCGCGGCACCCGGTACAGCGTCCGGGGCAAGAAACACCTCGAGCACAAAGTCGCGCTCCTGGTAGCTCCCGCCGCCCGCCCAGCCCAGGTGCCGCCGGGCCGCGGCGTGGACCGCGTCGCCGTCGAGTTCCCAGCCGGAAATGGGGTGCCGCCAGTGGCACAGCGCGAGGGTCCCGCCGGGCATGATCGAGCCTTGAATCCGGTCGAACAGTCCGGCGAGCTCTGCCGGTGAGAGGTAGTAGCCCACCTCTGAAACCACGATCAGGTCGAACGATCCTTCCGGCCACTCGTTTGGGACGGTCAGGTGTCGCGTCGTCGCCGCGGGCAGGTGCACGAGCCGCCTGGCGGCACGGTCCAGCGCGGTGCCGCTGGCATCGACGGCGAGGAAGCTTCCGCACCGCGGCGCGAGTTCCACGCTCAGGGTCCCGATGGAGCAGCCGATCTCCAACCCGGACGTGTAGCTGCTGCCGGGCAGCGCGGCGAGCGTGAGGGTGCGTTTGCGCTGCTCGTACCAGCTCGAGGTGTACTGCCAGGGGTCCTCCTCCCGGGCGTGGACCGCATCGAACACGCGCTCCGCGTCGCCCGCGACGAAGGGCCGCCGGGACCCGCCATCGCCCGGGCCATCGTCCGGGCCGTCGCCCGGGCCGKCGGCCGGGGCGTCGGCCGGGGCGACCGCGGGGTGCCAGGCAAACGTCTCCCAGGCCCGCTCAAAGTGTGCCAGGAAGGCCGGTGGCAGGAGCACCTCGTCGCCCGGCAGCCCGGAGAGCGGGCGGACCTGGGACACATGTGCCGCCATCGCGGCGGCCTTGGCCTCAAGCTCTGCCGGGCGCAGCGGCAGCCGGAACCAGCCGCGCCATGCGCCGCCGGCCGGGTCGCCGGGTCCGGTCAGGCCGGCCGCCCCCGCCGGGTCGCCGCCGGCGTCCGGCGCGCCTGGTGCCGCCCACAGCCAGTACCAGATGGGGTATTCGAGGAGGGCGTGGCCCGCCGCGGCGCTGAGCCCGGCGGCAACGGATCCGAGGACGTCGTGGTCGGTGTGGCCATCGGAGCGGTAGGGCGCCACGAGGACCACCTCGTCGGCGGCGCGACCGCATACGGCCGCCGCCTCCCGGACCGCGTCCCGGACAGCCTTCCGGATCTCTTCCCGGTGCCCGGCGAGGTGACCGTCGGGCAGGCCCAGGCACTGCCACGCCACGTCCCCGGCCCCGTTCCCGGCTCCGGAAAGGCGTTTCAGGGCGTCGCCGAACTCCTGCAGCCGGACCGCCGCGAGCTGTTCCGGCGTCGTCGTTGGCGAGCCGGGGTGGGATCCTTCCCCCGCCGTGCACAGCAGCACGCGGACCGTGGCGCCGACGGCGTGCAGCCGCGCCAGCAGCCCGCCGGCCCCGAGCGATTCGTCGTCCGGGTGCGCGGCCAGGACGACGAAGGCCCGGCCGGCGAGCGCCGCGTCATCCAGCGGCAGGTCCGGCAGCCCGGCGGCACGGCTGCCGGCCCAGGCGGCCTCGGTGGTCCCGGCGTCGTTGTGGGTGAAGGTCACCATGGGTTGCTTTCGGCCAGCGCCAGGGCGCCCAGCTGCGCGTCGTCGCGCATCGCGTGGTGCTGGCGGATGTACAGGGCGAGATCGGCCATCCGTTTTCCGTAGCGCTCGTCAAAGGCGAGCGGGGCCGGACCGAGATTTTGGCTCACGAGCGCCTGGACGCGTTCGACGGCGGCGGCCACGCTGCCGCGCACGCGCAGGGCTTCCTGCCACGCACCGCGGTCCGAGAGTTCGCCGGCGTCGATCCTCGCGGCCGTGCCGGCCAGGTAGGCGGTCAGGGCGGCCAGCGTTCGGTCAATCTCGCCGAGGTGGGCCAGTGCAATCTGGTCCGGTTCCCGTCCGCCGTCGGCGGAGTGCCGCAGGGAGTCGGCGAAGCTGCGCGCCACGGCGACGGCGCCGCCGAGCCAGCAGGCAGCCACGCCCATGCCGCCCCACGCGAAACCCGGGCGCTGGTAATACCAGCCGGCGCCGCCGAGGGGCACGGCGGAAACGGCCTCGAAGTGGACTGTGCCGCTGGGAATCTCGCGCAGCCCCCGGCTGGTCCACTCCGGATTCGCGAAGCCCACCCCGTTCGCGTGGAGGTCGACGGCGAAGGCGGCCCGGCCGCCGGCCTCCAGATGGGCCGTCAGCACGGCATGGTCCAGCTGGGCGGCGAGCGAGCACCAGGGCTTGGATCCCTGCAGGATCCAGCCGTCTGCGGCTTCCTTGGCTTCGAGCCGCAGGCCGGGCGCCTCGGCGGCGAACACACCCCAGGTCCCCTCGAAGTCGGCATCGTCCGGGTCCGGGCAGTCCCGGCCGTGCCGTGCCGCCTCGTCGCCGGCCTGGGCCAGGATCGCCACGGCATCCAGGTGTGGTTCCAGCACCCGTCCGGCGGCGACATCGACGGCGGTCACGGAGGCCAGAATCTCCCACAGGAACGCGGTCCGGCCGTCCCCTGGTTTGGGCGCCGCCGCCGCGGCCGCCTTGGCCAGCTCCAGCAGCGCCGGCACATCGCCGACGGCGTCCTGCGCCTCGGACAGCAGGGGGCTGATCGTCTCCAGCTCTGCGGCCGCGGAGCTGATCCGGACAGGTAGGGGGTGGTGCGAGATGGGGATCCCGTTCATTTCGGCTGCCTGTGTTCCTTCGGGCTGGGCGGATCGGGCTGGGCGGATCGGGCTGGGCGGATCGGGCTGGGCCCGGCCACGTGGCTGAAGTCCTGCGCGTCCGCGGCCGCGCCGCCATCGCTGGCACCGTCGACAAGTAATCTAAGCATACTTAGCACTTGAAGGTGGCCGGGCGCTTCACGGGGTCGGCTGCCACCGGCGCGTTCGCCCCGGCGGACGATCTCTTGCACCTAGCGGACGATCGCGAGGGCGAAGCCGTCCCAGCCTTTCGAACCCACGGTCTGGATCACGGTGCCGTCCAGCCGCGGGTCATCGCCCATCATCTGGAGGGTGCTGATGATTCCGGGGGCGTTGACCGGGTCCATCGACGCGTCCAGCACCGCACCCTCCCACACGACGTTGTCCACCACGATGATGGTGCCGGGCCGGCCAAGCCGGATGGCCCAGTCCAGGTAGTGCGGGTTGTTTTCCTTGTCGGCATCGATGAACACGAAATCGAAGGGCGGCCCGGCCTCGCTTTCCAGCTCGGGCAGGGTGTCCAGCGCCGCGCCGACCCGGATGTCCACCTTGTGGCCCAGCCCGGCGTCGTCAACGTTGGTGCGCGCGACACGGGCGTGCAGGGGGAGGTATTCGCAGGTGACCAGCCGGCCGTCGTCGGGCAGTCCCTGGGCCATCCAGATGGTGCTGAAGCCGGCCAGCGTGCCGATCTCCAGGACGCGGCGGGCACCGGAGAGCTGGACCAGCAGTTTCAGGAGTTTGCCGGCGTTAGGGGCCACTTCGATGGGCGGCATGCCTGCCTCAAGCGCGCTGGTGACGGCGCGCTTGAGTGAACGGTCCGGGCGGACCACCGCGTCGGAGAGGAAGTTCTCGACGGCGACCCAGCCGGGGGCGGATTGATGCTCGATCATGCCCCCAGTGTTCCAGCCGCCCGCGCCCGGCGGTACCCCTCCGGGCGCGCCGTTCCCGCCCGCGTTTCGGCGTGCGGTCCGGCTCAGTACGCCTAGTTTCCCGGCCGGGTTGGGAATTGCGGGCCGGCCCCGACGGCGCCCTGCCCGTCGATGGCGTCTTCCAGCCGTTCCACCTTGCCGGTCAGCTCGCCGCTGTAGCCCGGCCGGATGTCCGCCTTGAGGACCAGCGAGACGCGCGAACCGTAGGCGCCCACCGCGTCCGTGGCCCGCTTGACGACGTCCATGACCTCGTCCCAGTCCCCCTCGATCTCGGTGAACATGGAACTCGTCCGGTTGGGCAGGCCCGACTCCCGGACGATCCGCACCGCCGCCGCGACGGCGTCGTGGACCGACGCGTCGCCGGGCGCTTGCCCGTTGGCTGGGTCACCGGAGGGTGCTACGGAGAATGCGACCAGCATGTGGTGGTTCCCTTCACTCAGTCAGGACACCGGGGGCGAAAACTTCCGGGCTGTCCGGCACTAGTCTTTCACGCGATTCCAGCCCGGCAGCGGCCGGGGGCACCTCCGCCACCGTCACATAAGTCACTACCCGCCGGTAACAGGTTCGCGCACCCTTCGCGTTGCTACCCTAGGCAAATGAACCGGGCAGTAGACCGCAGGCCGCTCCGCGCAGATGCCGCGCGCAACGTGGACAAAATCATCGCCGCGGCCCGCCAGTGCTTCCGCGAGCACGGCCCCGAGGTGCCGCTGCAGACCATTGCCGTCACCGCCGGCGTGGGTCCCGCCACCCTTTTCCGGAATTTCGCCGACAAGGAAGAGCTGGTGCTCGCTGCCCTGAACCAGCAGCTCCGGCTGCAGGTGGATCCGGCCATCGATGAGGCCCTGGCCGATCCTGACGCCGCCGCAGGGCTCTTTCGGGTCATCGATGCCACGATGCATGTCGCCAGCGAAGAAGCCAACCTGCTGGGAGCTGTCGCGGGCCGGCGCGGGCTGCTGACCGGGATCACGGGCGGCCTGATTGAATCCATCGCCGTGCTGCTGGGCCGGGGCCAGGGGCAGGGCACCCTGCGCAGCGATATTTCCATGACGGACATGATCCGCCTGCTGGCCATGCTGATCGGCGTCGTGGACACCATGGAGCCGGGCTCCGACGCGTGGCGCCGGCCCGTGGCGCTGGTTGAGGACGCCATCCGGACGGAGCGGCCGGACCGGGCGTTGCCGCCGCAGGCCCCGCTGACGGGCACCGCGTTCGACGCCGTTCTCGGCTAGCACCCATAAGCGCCGGTTCCTGCAGGTGCCCCGACAGCCCGGTGCCCGGCGCTAGTCTTCGGCCGGCTTTTCCCTGGCTTCGAGAAGGTGTTGCTGAAGCTTCTCTTCGGCTTCCCGACGGCGGCGGGACATTTCGCGCATTTCCCGGGTGGACTCAGCCCCGCCGGAAACATACGGCTCGTGCGCCTTGGTGCGCTGATCCTTGCGCGGCTCCGCGGCCTGCTGCTCCGCGGTCTGCTGCTCCGGGGCCTGCTCATCGGCAGCCTCCCGGTCGGCAGCCGGCAGCTCGCCGTCGTGTTCAGTCATGTTCGAATGCTCCCATGCGATCCCGGCACCAAGTAGGGACTAAAGACCGTTCCGGCCGCACCCACAGCCGGTCCGCGGCCCAGCGCGGTCAGGCGTCCCACGAACGGGTCAGTCCCAGCCGAGCAGCCGGAGCCCGGCGGCCGCGGCCGCGCCGGCGATCACCACCACCAGGAACGGCGCGCGCAACCACAAGGCGATGGCCGCCGCCGCCAAGGCGCCAAGCCGGGCGTCCAGGACGAGCGACTGGCCGGACGCGACGGCATTGACCACCGTCAGGGACGCCAGCAGCCCGATTGTCATGGTCCCGGCAATCCTGGACGTCCGCGGGTTGCGAAGCAGGCTGGCCGGCACCAAGTAGCCGAGCAACTTCCAGGCGTAGGCGAGCAGGCAGGAGAGCAGCAGCCACATCCAGAGGTTCATGCGTCGTCTCCGGAGCGGTCACCGCGGGAATCGCGGGCAGGGTCGTGGTGGTGCACGTGGTCCTCCGCGTACGGATCGACGTCCGGCTCCAGGCCCTCGTCGCTGCGGCCGTGGCTGAACCAGCCGATCCCCGCCGCGACCACGGCGGCGACGAGGATCGGCACTCCCGGGGGCACGAACGGCACGGCCAGCACGGTGGCCAGCGCGCAGACCACCGCGATGGCCACAGGTTCCCTACCTTTCAGCCGCGGCCAGAGCAGGCCCAGGAAGGCCGCCACGGCGGCGCCGTCCAGTCCCCACTGTTTGGGATCCCCGAGTGCCCCGCCGGCCAATGCGCCGAGGGCGGTGAACAGGTTCCAGAGGACAAAGACGCCGATTCCGGCGGTCCAGAAGCCGCGTTTCTGCTCGTCGGGATCCGTCTGCCCGGTGCTGGTGGCGGTGGACTCATCGATGGTCAGTTGGGCCGCGGCAAACTTCCGCCACCCCCGCGGCTGCAGGAGGGCATTGATCTGCATGCCGTAGATGCCGTTGCGCATGCCCAGCAGCGTCGCGGCGCCCMTCGCCGCGACGCCGGACCCGCCGCCGGCCACCACACCGATGAAGGCGAACTGCGAGCCGCCGCTGAACAGCAGCAGGCTCAGCGCCATGGTCTGCCAGAAATCCAGGCCTGAGGTTACGGACAGCGCGCCGAAGGAGACGCCGTAGAGCCCGGTGGCGATGCTGATCGACAAACCGATCCGCACCGCCGGTGACTGCAGGATTTTCACGGGCGCCGGTTCCGCCGTGTCAAAGTCCAGGCCCATGCGATGAGGGGCGCCTGGAGCGGGAGCCGCAGGGTGTGCACGCGTCGCCGGCGAGGCGAGCCCTCCGGCCCGTAGGCTTTGCGCAGGGCGTCCACGTGGCCGGCGAGGAAGGCTGCGAACAGCGCCGTGACACAGCCCGCGGCGGCCCTCCGGGTGGCCGGGACCAGGAGCCCGACGGCGGCGGCGGCTTCCAGCAGCCCGCTCACTGCCACCCATTCCTCACGGGACAGGACGGCCAGGGGCCCGTTCGGCTGCTCGCCGGAGTCGTCCCGGCACAGGAAGTCGGGTACCACCGGGTGGAAAAATTCAGGCTCGCGGAAGTGCTTGGCGGCACTGGTGAGCAGCAGCGCGCTCATCGCTGCCGCGGATAGCGTCTGGAGGTCCGGGACGGGCCGGCGAAATGGCATGCAACAACTCAACCACAGCGGCCACGCCGGCCGTAATCCGCGGGGACGCAGGGGATGTGAAGATGTCGGCCCAGGATCCGTGGAGCGGCCAGGCGGCTACCGTGGGGGCCGGCTGTCCGCCATGAGCTGGGAGAGGACCTGGGCCGGCCAGTTGGTGGTGATCTCCTGGATCCCGAGTTTCCGGCACCGTTCGACGTCGTCCTCGGTGTCGACCGTCCACACCCGGCACCGCAGCCCCGAGGCGAGCCAGCGCTGAACGGCCGGGGCGTGCGTGCGGACGTACCCGATGCCGGGGCCGGCAATGCCCGCCTCGGCCGCCGCCAGGATCCGTTCCCCCTCAGCCTGGGCGGCCTTCATCACGTTGGCCAGCGCCCCGCCGGTCAGGGCACCGAGGCCCAGTTCCTCCCGGATGTCCGCCACATTGACGTCGTCCACGAGCTGGCAGACGGCCGCGGCCGGCACGGACTCCAGGAGGTGTTTTACGGAGTCGGGGCTAAAGCTCATGAAGGAAACCGTGATGTTCTCCAGCATCGACGTCCGCGGATCCCAGCCCTCGACCCTCAGGACCTCCAGGGCCCGGTCCTCGAGTCTGAGCTGGTACGGGCTCGGGTGTTTGAACTCGATCGCCAGCCCGATCCCGCGGCCGGCCGCGCGCAGGATGTCGAGCAGGTCCGGCAGGGTCAGGAACTGCCCGGACTTGGCGCCGTAGGCCTCCGGGATCCGGGCTCCCTTCCAGGAGGAGAAGTCCAGTTCCTGGAGTTCTTGCAGGGTCCGGTCGGCCACCTGGCCCGTGCCGTCCGAGGTGCGGTCCAGGGTGGCATCGTGCAGGAGCACCACGTGCTGGTCCCGGGTCAGGTGGACATCGCATTCCACACCGTCGGCGCCGTCGGCGATGGCCTGCAGGTACGCGGCCCGGGTGTGCTCGGCGAAGGTTCCGCTGGAGCCGCGGTGGGCATAGACCAAAGGCCGGGCGGCGGCGGCAGGCTCATCAGTGGTCATGGTGCCACGTTAGCGGACCGTCCGTTTCTGTGGCGGGCTAGGCTGGGCTCATGCAGGTGAATACTGAGGCAACTTCCCTGACCGGTGCCGCGGGACGTCCGGGCGGCGCCCGGCCGGGCGGTCCCCCCGGGCAGCGTTCCGCTGCCTCCAGCGACGTCGAGAAGGCCGCGGCGCTGCGCCGGATGAAGCTCCTGGCCCTCTCGCTGCTGATCGTCATGGCGGTGATTTTCATCGTCGCGTTCGCCCTGCAGAAGCAGTATCCGGGGCTCGAATATGTCCGCGCCGCGGCCGAGGGCGGCATGGTCGGTGCCCTCGCGGACTGGTTCGCCGTCACGGCCCTGTTCAAGTACCCCATGGGCATCAAGATCCCGCACACCGCGATCATCCCGCGCCGCAAGGACCAGATCGGCGCCTCGCTGGGCGAATTCGTGGAAACCAATTTCCTCTCCGAACAGGTGGTCCAGGAGAAGCTGGCGTCCGCAGACATTGCGCGCAAGGCCGGCGCCTGGCTGTCCAGCCCCGGCGGCCCGGACCGGGTCGCCAAGGAGGGTGCCGCCGTCATCCGCGGCGCGTTCAAGGTGCTCAACGACGACGACGTCCAGGCCGTGATCGAGTCCATGGTCCGTAAGCACCTGCTCACCCCGCCGTGGGGGCCGCCGGTGGGCCGGCTCGCCGAGCGGATCTTCGATGACGGGCACCACCATGCGCTGGTGGACCTAATGGTGGACCGCACCGTGGACTGGGTGCGGGACAACCAGGAGACGGTCAACAGGCTGGTCACCGACCGGTCCCCGACGTGGGTGCCCTCGTTCGTGGACGGGCTGGTGGGCGACAAGGTGTACGTGGAGATCCTCAAGTTCACCCGCGCCGTGCAGTCCGACCCGCAGCACCAGGTCCGCCTCTCGATCGACAAGTACCTCAAGGAACTCGCGCAGGACCTGCAGCATGATCCTGTCATGATCGCCCGCGCCGAGGGCATCAAGGCCCAAGTGCTCGGCGACCCGGAGGTCCGCGAGCTCGCCTCCCGCACCTGGGACACCATCAAGACGGCCCTGCTCACCGCCGTCGATGACCCGCACAGCGAACTGACCGTCAAGTTCAAGGCGGCCGTGCATGACTTCGGCACCCGGCTGCTGGTCGATCCCGAGCTCGCCGGCAAGGTGAACGCCTGGATCGGCGACGCGGCCGGCTACCTCGTGAAGACCTACCGCTCGGACATCGCGGGGGTCATCACGGACACCGTGGCCCGCTGGGATGCCGAAGAGACGTCGCAGAAGATCGAGCTGCAGGTCGGCAGGGACCTGCAGTTCATCCGGATCAACGGCACGGTGGTGGGCGCCCTGGCCGGGCTGGCCATCTTTACGCTGGCCACCCTGCTGTTCGGCTAGTCCCTGGGCTGCGCTAGGCGGCCGCGACCTTGGCCTTGGTCCTGCCGTGCATGGCGAAGATGGTGAAGACCAGCGCCGCGAGCGCTGTGGCGACTAGCAGCAGCAGCCCGATCGCGTAGCTGTGCGCCGCGGCGTCATAGGTGGCGCCCATGATCAGCGGCGGGAAGTAGCCGCCCAGGCCGCCGGCCGCGCTGACCACCCCGCTGATGCTGCCGACCTTGCCCTCCGGCGCGAGGACCCCCACCCAGGCGAACACCCCGCCCGTGCCCAGGCCCAGCGCCGCCGCCATGGCGACGAACGTCAGGCCGGCGGGGACATCGCCGTCGGGCTGCAGGTTCACCACCCAGGCGAGGACAGCGACGCCGGCGAGGGCGGCGATCACCACGGGCTTGGGACCGATCTTGTCGGCGAGTACGCCGCCCACCGGGCGCGCCAGCACGGCGGCGAGCGCAAACCCCGCGGTGCGGGCGCCGGCGGCGCTGGGATCGAAGCTGTAGACATCCCGGAGGTACGTGGGCAGATACGTGGCGAAGGAAACGAAGCCACCGAAGAGGACTGCGTAGAGGAAGCACAGCTTCCACGTGACCGGGGTCTTCGCGGCGTCGATCAGCTTGGGCATCACGGGCGCGTTGCTGCGGGTCCAGCCCGGCGCCTCCTTCATTCGGAACCAGATGATGGCGGCCATGACCGCCAGAATCGCGGCGATCAGCAGGTGGGTGGGAACGTAGCCGATGGCGGCGACAAGCCGGGGGTTCAGGAAGGCGGCCAGGGCCGTTCCGCCCATGCCCGCGCCGAAGACGCCGGTGGCGAAACCCCGCCGGGCGGGCTCGTACCAAGCGCTGACGAAGGGGATCCCGACGGCGAAGACGGTTCCGGCGACCCCCAGCAGCACGCCGGCAGCCAGCACTACGGCGAAGGAGTCGAGGCTGCCGCCGACGGCCACCAGCAGGATCGGGACGATGGAGGCCAGCAGGACAAAAGTGAACATGGCGCGGCCGCCGTACTTGTCCGTCAAGGCGCCGACGACGATCCGCCCCAGCGAGCCGACGAAGACGGGCATGGCCACGAGCACGCCGGTGGTGGCCGGATTGAGGTGCAGGTGCTGGGTGTAGAACGCGCTCAGCGTGGCGATGGAGTTCCAGGCCCAGAAGCACACCACGGAGGTCGAGGTGGCGAGCGTCAGATTGAGCGCCCGGCCCGCAGGGGCGGCAACGGGCGGGAACACTGCTCCGGCCACGGCGGTCTCCTTCCTTGGTCAACAAGCAGTTCAGCAACTCAGCTTCAGCGATGGCACCGGGTCACCGGTTCCTGGTGTCCCGGTCCCGGGTTCCGACGGCGGACCAGCCCCGCCGCGCGCCGGCCGTGGAGCTCCGGGCGCCGGCAGCGCCGGCTGTGCCTTTGGCCCCGGCCCCACCGGTTTCCCGGTCCCGGGAGCGGTAGACGATGTAGGGGCGGAAGAGGTAGTGGAACGGGGCCGTGAAGGCATGGACCAGGCGCGTGAACGGCCAGATCACGAACAGCGCCATGCCTACCAGGGTGTGCAGGTGGAAGGAGAACGGCGCCGCGGCCATCGCCGCGATGTCGGGCTGGAAGATGAACAGCGAACGGAACCACGGGGCCACGGTCTCGCGGTAATTGTGCCCGTGCTCGCCCTCGAAGACACTCGCCAAGGTGGTCCACAGCCCGAACACAATGGCCGCGGTGAGCACCACGTACATGGTCTTGTCATTGCCGGTGGTGGCCATGAAGACCGGCCCGGTGGTCCGGCGGCGGTAGATCAGCAGGAGGATCCCGCCCAGGGTTCCCACCCCGGCGATCCCGCCGACCAGCAGGGCGTTGAAGTGGTAGAACTCCTGGCTCATCCCGGCCGCCTGGGTCCAGCCCATCGGAATGACCAGGCCGAAGAAGTGACCGGCGATCACGGCGAGCAGGCCAAAGTGGAACAACGGGGACGCAATCCTCAGCAGCCTGGACTCATAGAGCTGGGAAGACCTCGTGGTCCAGCCGAACTGGTCGTACTTGTAGCGCCAGAGAAGCCCGCCGACCAAAACCACCACCATGACGTACGGGAGAACGCCCCACAGCACGATGTCCAGTGCGGAGAGTCCGACGGCGGATCCGGGTTCCGCTTCGAATGCCAGCATGCTCAGGCCCCCTTCACGGGCAGCAGGCGCGGATCGTACGGGTCCAGGCCCACGGCCTCGGTGGGCGGGCCGTAGCCGGCCATCCGCATGACGGCCTGCTCGTCCGCCGGGGATTTCCCGGGCAGCGTGGCGCAGACGGCCTGCAGGATCCGGGCGTGCGGCAGCTGGTCCCGGAGCAGCCCGAAGCGGAGCATCTCCAGGCTCGCCCGGAAGCGCGTCAGCAGCTCGCGGCCGGCCGCCAGGTCCACCAGCGCGGCGTATTCGAGGACCATCGGGAGGTAGTCGGGCAGTTCGCCGTGGGTGTCCACCAGGATGTCGCTTTGCCGGTAGGTCTTCTTGAAGTTGCCCAGAACCTCGCCGCGGCGCCGGGTGTCCCCGTCAGTCCAGTAGGAAAGGTGCAGGGCGTGGCGTTTTCCGAGGTCGAACTCGCGCACGTACTGGGACTGGAGCTGGATCGGCGGCGTGGACTCCAGCTGGTCCAGGACTGCAACGAAGTCCGCCGTGGCGCCGGGGAACTCTGCCAGAGCGGCCCGCATCAGCGGGACCCGGCCGGTCAGTTCCTCGTCAGGGTAGGACAGGCACCAGGCCGCGGCGAGGTAGAGGACCTGCTGGCGGCGGGTCATGGCTGTTCCCCCGCCGGAGGGGATTCCGCGGGGGCCGCCGGTTTCGGCGGCGGCGGTTTCTCCGGAGGCGGTTTTTCCGGAAGCAACGCCTTTTCCGGAAAAAGCCCGGAGGGCGCTCCGGTGCCGTCCCAGTTCAGCAGGTTCACCCTGCCGCGCAGTGTGGTTTCGCCGGGCGCGGAGCCGGAGGTCTGCCGGTCCCGGAGGGCGTTGAAGGTTTCCACCGCCACGGGGACGGGCCGGCCGCTGGCTTCGCCGAAGTGAGCGGTATCCTGCATGCCGGGGCCGCCCTCGAAGTCGAGCGAACAGCCCATTTCCTCGAGGTCGTGGGCCTGTTCCACGTGGGCCTTCGGGATGACGTAGCGCTCCTCGTATTTCGCGATCGCCATCAGCCGGTACATCTCGTACATGCTCTGGCTGTCCATCCCCACGGCCTCCGGGATGGCGTCGTCCGGGTCGTTGCCGAGGCTGATGCCGCGCATGAAGGAGCGCATGGCGGCGAGCTTCTTCAGCACCGCGGTGACCCGGTCCGCGTCGCCGGCGGTGAAGAGTTCAGCGAGGTATTCCACCGGGATGCGCAGCGCGTCGATGGCGCCGAAAAGGTTGCCGGTGTCCTCGCCGTCGTGGCCCTGGTCGCGCAGCAGGTCCACCACGGGTGAGAGCGGCGGCACGTACCAGACCATCGGCATGGTCCGGTATTCCGGGTGCAGCGGCAGCGCCACCTTGTAGACCTTGGCCAGGGCGTAGACCGGCGAGCGCACGGCGGCGTCGATCCAGTCTTCGGGGATGCCCTGGGCCCGGGCCTCGTCCTGGACGGCGGGGTCGTTCGGGTCCAGAAGCACGTCCATCTGGGCGTCGTAGAGTTCCCGGGGGTCCGTGACGGAGGCCGCCGCGGTGACGGCGTCGGCGTCGTACAGGAACAGCCCCAGGTACCGCAGCCGGCCCACGCAGGTCTCGGAGCAGACTGTCGGGAGCCCCACCTCCACCCGCGGGTAGCAGAAGGTGCACTTCTCGGCTTTGCCGGTCTTGTGGTTGAAGTAGATCTTCTTGTAGGGGCAGCCGGTGACGCACTGGCGCCAGCCGCGGCATTTGTCCTGGTCCACCAGCACAATCCCGTCCTCCACCCGCTTGTAGATCGCGCCGGAGGGGCAGGAAGCCATGCAGGACGGGTTCAGGCAGTGCTCGCAGATCCGCGGCAGGTAGAACATGAAGGTTTGTTCGTACGCGAACTTGATCTTGTCCTCGGATTCCCGCCGGACCTTCTCCACGATCGGGTCCAGGTGGCCGTTCTCGGCGGAGCCGCCGAGGTCATCGTCCCAGTTCGCGGACCAGGTGATCTTGGTGTCCTCCCCGGTGATCAGGGACTTGGGCCGGGCCACCGGGAAGTCGTCGCCCAGGGGCGCATCAACGAGGGTCTTGTAGTCGTAGGTCCATGGCTCGTAGTAGTCCTTGAGCTCGGGCTGGACCGGGCTGGCGAAGATCCCGAAGAGCTTCTTGACCCGGCCGCCGGCCTTGAGCACCAGTTTCCCGCGCTTGTTCAGCGCCCAGCCGCCGTGCCACTTCTCCTGGTCCTCGTAGCGGCGCGGATAGCCCTGCCCTGGGCGGGTTTCGACGTTGTTGAACCACACGTATTCGGTGCCGGCACGGTTGGTCCAGGCCTGCTTGCAGGTCACGGAACAGGTGTGGCAGCCGATGCATTTGTCCAGGTTCATGACCATGCCCATTTGGGCCATGACACGCATCAGTACTGCACCTCCTGGGAACGACGCCGGACGGTGGCCACCATGTCGCGCTGGTTTCCGGTGGGGCCAAGGTAGTTGAACGCGTAGGCGAGCTGGGCGTAGCCGCCGATCAGGTGCGAGGGCTTGACCAGCAGCCGGGTCACGGAGTTGTGGATGCCGCCGCGCCGCCCGGTGGCCTCGGACTTGGGCACGTCAATGGTGCGTTCCTGCGCGTGGTGCACATAGACCACGCCGGCCGGCATCCGGTGGCTGACGATGGCCCTGGCCACCAGGACGCCGTTAATGTTCAGGCACTCCACCCAGTCGTTGTCCTTGACCTCGATGGCCGCCGCGTCGGCCGGGCTCATCCAGACGGTCGGGCCGCCTCGGGAGAGCGAGAGCATCAGCAGGTTGTCCTGGTATTCGGAGTGGATGGACCACTTGGAGTGCGGGGTCAGGTAGCGGACCACCACCTCCAGTTTCCCGTCCTGGCCGAGTTTGGGCTCGCCGAAGAGCCGGTGCATGTCCAGCGGCGGCCGGTAGATCGGCAGCGCCTCGCCGATGTCCCGGATCCAGTCGTGGTCCAGGAAGAAGTGCATCCGGCCGGTCAGCGTGTGGAAGGGCTTGAGCCGCTCGACGTTGATGGTGAAGGGCGCATAGCGCCGGCCGCCGGTCTCGGAGCCGGACCATTCCGGCGAGGTGATCACCGGAACCGGGCCGGCCTGGGTCTGGGCGAAAGTGATGAATTTTTCTTCGGAGCCCTCGGCCAGGTCCGCAAGTTTCCTCCCGGTGCGGATTTCCAGGTCCTTGAATCCCTGCACGGCCAGCGCCCCGTTGGTGGTGCCGGAGAACGCCAGGATGGCCTCGGCCATCTTCGCGTCCGTGTCGATCGCGGGACGGCCGTCCGCGGCACCGCCAAGCATCACCCCGTTGGAACGGCTGAGCCGGTCCAACGGCCCGGCAAGTTTGTACGTGACGTTCTTGACCGTGAAGCCCAGTTTGTCCGCCAGCGGCCCGACGGCGGCGAGCTTGTCCGCGATGGCGGTGTAGTCCCGCTCGACGACGGAAAAAATGGGCATGTTCTGACCCGGGACCGCGGGGACGGACATGTCCCGCCAGTCCCGCACAATCCCGCCGGGCTGGGCCAGCTGGCCGGGCGTGTCGTGCTGCAGCGGCACGCTCACCAGGTCCCGGCGGACGCCGAGGTGGGTTTTGGCCTGCCGGGAGAACTCCTGGGCCAGCAGGTGGAAGGTGTCGAAGTCCGTCTTGGTCTCCCACGGCGGGTCAATCGCGGGGGTGAAGGCGTGAACGAACGGGTGCATGTCGGTGGAGGACAGGTCGTGCTTTTCATACCAGGTGGCGGCCGGGAACACGACGTCGGACAGCAGGGTGGTGGAGGTCATCCGGAAGTCCGCGGAAACCAGCAGGTCCAGCTTCCCTTCGGGCGCCTGCTCATGCCATTTCACATCCTTGGGCTTGAGCCCCTCGGCATGGTCCTGGCCCAGGACGTTGTTGTGGGTTCCCAGCAGGTTCCGCAGGAAGTACTCGTTGCCCTTGGCCGAGGAACCGAACAGGTTGGAGCGCCACAGCACGAGGGTCCGCGGCCAGTTTTCCGGGGCGTCCACGTCCTCGATCGCCGGGTTCAGGGTGCGGCTCTTCAGGGCATCGGCGATGTAGCCGGCGGCATCCGTCGCGGTGCCGGCGGCGACGGCCGCCCCGGCTTCGTCCGCGAGGTCCAGCGGGTTCCGGTCGAACTGCGGGTAAAACGGCATCCAGCCCAGCCGCGCGGACTGGGCGAGGGCGTCCGCGGTGTGCATGCCGTCCAGGGCCCCGGTGGAGAGCGGGGACTTCAGCGCATCCGCGCAGTAGCCGTCCTGCCGCCACTGGTCCGTGTGCATGTACCAGTAGCCGGTGCCGATCATGGTCCGCGGCGGCCGGGACCAGTCCAGCGCGTTGGCCAGCGACAGCCAGCCGGTGACCGGCCGGGTCTTTTCCTGGCCGACGTAGTGCGCCCAGCCGCCGCCGTTGCGGCCCATGCAGCCGGTCAGCATCACCAGGGCCAGCACCGCCCGGTAGGTGGTGTCGCCGTGGAACCACTGGCAGATCCCGGCGCCCATGATGATCATGGACCGGCCCTTGGACTGTTCGGCGTTGCGGGCGAATTCGCGGGCCACCCGGATGCAGGCCTGCGCCGGGACGGAGGTGATCTCCTCCTGCCAGGCCGGCGTATAGGGTGTCGCTGCGTCCTGGTAGCCGGCGGCCCAGTCCCCCGGGAGCCCGTCGCGGCCGACCCCGTACTGGGCCAGCATGAGGTCGAAGACGGTGGTGACCAGCTGGCCTTCCACCTCCAGGACGGGCACGCCGCGGCGGAGCACGCTGCCGTCCCCGCCGGCGTCCTCGAAGCACGGCAGCAGGATCTCGGCGCTTTCCGTTGACACTTCCCGGAGGGACAGCGCCGGTTCGATCGCTCCGAGGTCCAGGTTCCACTTGCCCTCGCCGCTCTCTGAGTAGCGGAAGCCCATCGAGCCGTTGGGGACCGCCGGCAGCCCGGTTTTCTTGTCGAACAGGACGGTGCGGAACGCGGCGTCCTCAGTTAGCGACTCGGCCGGGAGGTCCCGGGCGGTGAGGAACTTGGCCGGTGTCAGCGTGCCGTCGTCGCGCCGTTCGAGACCGACCAGGAACGGCAGGTCGGTGTACCGGCGGACGTAGTCGGCGAAGAACGGCACCTCACGGTCGACGAAGAATTCCTTGAGCATGACGTGCCCCATCGCCATGGCCAGCGCGGCGTCGGTTCCGGCCTGCGCGGGGAGCCATTCGTCGGCGAACTTCGTGTTGTCCGCGTAGTCCGGGCTGACCGTGACCACCTTGGTGCCGCGGTACCGCACCTCGGCCATCCAGTGCGCGTCCGGGGTGCGGGTGACGGGGACGTTGGATCCCCACATCATCAGATACCGGGCGTCCCACCAGTCCCCCGATTCCGGGACGTCGGTCTGGTCCCCGAACACCTGTGGGCTGGCCACGGGGAGGTCTGCGTACCAGTCGTAGAAGGAAGTCATCACCCCGCCGATCAGCTGGATGAAGCGGGTCCCCACGGCGTGCGAGACCATGGACATCGCTGGGATGGGCGAGAAGCCGGCACAGCGGTCCGGGCCGTACGCCTTGATGGTGTTCACGTGCGCGGCGGCGGCGATTTCGATCGCCTCCTGCCAGGAGACCCGCACCAGGCCGCCCTTGCCGCGGGCCTGCTGGTAGCGGCGGCGCCGCGCGGGGTCGCCCACGACGTCGGCAAAGGCCAGCACCGGGTCACCCAGCCGGGCCTTGGCCTCGCGGTACATCTCGACGAGGACGCCCCGCGCATACGGAAAACGCACCCGGGTGGGCGAATAGGTGTACCAGGAGAAGGCCGCGCCGCGCGGGCAGCCCCGCGGCTCGTATTCCGGGCTGTCCGGGCCCACGGAGGGGTAGTCAGTCTGCTGGGATTCCCAGGTGATGATGCCGTCCTTGACGTACACCTTCCAGGAGCAGGAGCCGGTGCAGTTCACCCCGTGCGTGGACCGGACCACCTTGTCGTGGCTCCAGCGGTCCCGGTAGAAGATGTCGCCCTTGCGGCCACCCTCGCGGAACACCGCCCTGCCGTCGTCGGTCTGGTCCCATTTCGTAAAGAATCGGCCCAGCTTCAACATTGCATCCGAGGCGCGCCCGTCCAGCCCCGCCGCGTCTCCGGCAGTCATTCCTTCAAGCTAGGGTGCCCCTTCTGGCCGGAACAGGGCCTTAGGACACTGTGGCAGCCCCGGGTCCGGGCGGCCCGGGAGCTGCCCGGCCGGCCCCGCAGTTCAGGGCCAGCGGGTCAGGGCCAGCGGTTCAGGCGAAGCTTTCCAGCTCGACGCCGGCAGCCTCCAGCGCCGCACGGATCGCGGTCGCCGCGGCAACGGAGCCGGGGGTGTCGCCCTGGAGGCACAGCGACTGCGGCTCAATTCGGAGCACGGTGCCGTCGACGGCCTCGATTTCGCCCTTTGTGGCGAGCCTGACCGCCCGCTCGGCAACCTGTCCGGCGTCGAGCATCACCGCCCCCACCTCGGTGCGCGGCACGAGGGTGCCGTCGGGGAAGTAGGCACGGTCGGCGAAGGCCTCGGAGAAGACGGGGTGCCCGGCTTCCTTGGCGATTTCCAGCAGGGCTGAGCCGGGGAAGCCGAGGACGGGCAGTCCGGGATCGTAGGCCTGGATAGCGGCGATCACGGCGGAGGCCTGCTCGCCGTCGTGCACGGTGCGGTCGTAGAGCGCCCCGTGCAGCTTGACGTAATCCACCGAGGCGCCCACGGCATGGGCGACGCCGTCGAGCGCCCCGAGCTGGTAGAGGACCAGGCCGAAGAGATCGTCAAAGGTCATATCCAGCGAGCGCAGGCCAAAGCCGGCCAGGTCCGGGTAGCCGATGTGGGCACCGACGTTGACGTCGAGCTCGTACGCCGCCCGGCAGGTGTCCAGCATGGTCACAGGGTCCCCGGCGTGCATCCCGCAGGCCACGCTGGCGCTCGTGACCAGCGGAAACATCGCCGCGTCGGCGCCCTTGGTCCAGGTCCCGAAGGACTCCCCCAAGTCAGTGTTCAGATCCAAAACGTGCCGCCGTCCTTCGTTGAAGTCTTCGGAGCGCCGCTGCCCGGGGTGCCGCCGTCCGGGCGGCCGCTGTCCTGGGTGCCGCCGCCCTGGGTGCCGCCGCCCTGGGCGCCGCCGTCCGGCTGCGCGTCCAGGGAAGTTTCGTAGAGCGCGGCCGGGCCGGTGGTTTCCGCAAGGGCCTGCAGTTCTCCCGGAATCGTGTCCGGGATGGGCCCGAAGGCTTCCTTGGCGTTCGCGACGACCGCATGGCCCATCACCCGGTTGCCCACGCCGCCTACGACGGCGCCGATACCGAAGGGCAGGGCACGGCCCAGCCAGGCTGTGCCCTGGGTCTTGAGCAGGGAGCGCAGGAACATCGTCTGCATCTTGGCCCGCACTGTACCGAAGCCGGCGAGAGGGACGCGGCGGGTGAAGGCCGCGGTCCACGCCTGGGTGGGCCCCTTGCCCCGGCCCGCCGCCTGTCCGCTCAGCGAGCTCAGCAGCTGGGTGCCTTCCTCGCCCAGCATGACCGCCATGACCAGGGTGCTGGCTCTGTCCGGGTCCACCATCCGGATGCCGTGCAGTTCAGCAAGAGCCGTGGAATACAGTGCGGTGGCTTCGAGGAACCCGACTGCTGCGGCGGCCGAGAGACCCAGTGCGGCCGCAGTTCCGACGCCCGGAATCACGGCAGCCCCGCCGACCAGCGCACCGCCGCCGGTGACGGCCAGCAGGTAGTCGCGCTCCAGGATGGCGGCGAGCTGCGCCGCGGTGGCGTGCGGATGCCTGCGCTGAAGCCTGCGGATATTGGCCAGCACCAGCGGCCGCTGGACTTCAACCGCCCGCAGGAGCACCTTGTGCAGGCCGGGCCGGGGCTGGCCGGCGGCATCGAACATCGCGCTGTGGGCTGTTTCCTTGGCAATCTTCATTGCCGGGTTGCTGCGCTTGGCCATGATCGCCTCTCGTCGGAACCATAAAACTAAGTGCACTTAACACTACACACGGGCAGACAGGCGGGGTCGCCGCTGCGCCCCGGAGGGTTCCAGCCCGGCCGGCCGGCTGGCTACTAGACTGGGCCCATGCCCGCCCTGCGAGCCCTCCGCCCCTTCGCGCACCGGGAGTACCGCGTGCTGATCACGGCGCTGGCCATCTCCATCTTCGGTTCCGGGATGTGGGCCGTCGCGATGGTCTACGAGGTGATCCACCTGGGCGGCGGACCGCTGGAGCTTTCGGTCGTGGCCGCGGCGGGCAGCGTCGGGCTGGTGACGTTTCTGCTGGCCGGCGGCATCGCCGCGGACCGCGTGCCCCAGCGGCTCTTGATCATCGCGGTCGAGGGCGCCAACCTCGCCGTCGTTGCCACTGTCAGCGGGCTGGCCCTGGCCGGCTTGCTCGAGCTGTGGCATCTCGCGCTGGGGGCCTTCGTGCTCGGCGTCGGGGCCGCGTTCTTCTTCCCGGCCTACTCCGCCATCCTGCCGCGGATCCTGCCGCCGGAGGACCTGCTGGCGGCCAACGGCCTGGAAGGCACCATGCGGCCGCTGTTGCAGCAGGCCGCCGGACCGGCCGTCGCGGGCATCCTGGTGGCGGCCCTGTCCCCTGCCTACGCCGTCA
The DNA here is from genome assembly GCF_056406115.1 of Arthrobacter sp. P1_D4. Classification (NCBI taxonomy): domain Bacteria; kingdom Bacillati; phylum Actinomycetota; class Actinomycetes; order Micrococcales; family Micrococcaceae; genus Arthrobacter; species Arthrobacter sp. P1_D4. The sequence continues at coordinate 72,688 of NZ_JBFUAU010000006.1, forward strand.
CCGGAGTGGCGGCCTGCCATCTGGTGGCCTTCTGCATCCTGAACCTCCTCCACCGCCAGCCCGCGGCAGGGGTCCCGGTCAGCGGAGAGGCTACCGAATCTGGCCAGTCGCGGGCCAAGACGTCCTTGCGCCACGATCTCCGCGAGGGCGTCAGCTACACCGTCCGGACGCCCTGGCTGCTGTGGACCCTGCTCTGGGCCTGCATTTCGGTGCTGTTCCTGATCGGCCCCATCGAGGTCCTGATCCCCTTCGTGGTCCGGGACCAGCTCGGCGGGGACGCGCGCATGTTCGGTTTCCTGCTCGCCATCATGGGCGTGGGCGGTGCCGCAGCCTCGCTGGCCACGGCTTCTTTTCCCCTCCCGCGCCGCTACCTCACCGTGATGATGGTGTCCTGGGGAGCGGGAAGCCTGCCGATCGCCGCCGTCGGAATCATGGACAGTTTCTGGGCCCTGGCCGCCGCCCTCTTCATCTTCGGCGCCACCGGCGGCGTGGGCATGGTGGTCTGGGGAACCTTGCTCCAGCGCCGGGTGCCGCCGCATCTGCTGGGCCGCGTCTCGAGCCTGGACTTCTTTGTATCCCTGGCCCTCATGCCGGTCTCCATGGCACTCGCCGGGCCGGCCGCCGAGGTGCTGCCGGTGTGGCTGATCTTCCTCGTCGCCGGGACCGTGTGCCCGGCGATGGCCGTCGTCGCGATGGTCGTGGCGCGGATGCCGGCCGATGAACTGGCCCACCCCCTCGCCGGCGGTGAGGAGCCCGCCGACGCCCCGACCCCTGCCGAATCCTCCGGACCAGGACAGCCCGGCCCGGTTTAGACTGCGGCGCGCACCACCGGGATCGACGCCGTCGGGAGGCCGCTGGGGAAGACGGTCGGCTCCGGAACCGTGACGGGTGCCAGCGGGACCCGGACCGGGTCGCCATCGACGGTGAGCAGTTCCCCGCGCACGTCGATCTCCAGCGGCGCGCCGTCAAGGACGGTCAGGCTGATCGAATCCTGTTCCAGCCCGATGTGCAGGAGCCTGCCCTGGATCTTCAGGTGGAACTCGAGGCCGTCCCATTCGGCAGGCAGCCGGGGATCGAAGTACGGCACCGCGCCCTGGTCCCGCAGCCCGGCGAAGCCGCTGACCAGCGAGCTCCACACGCCGCCGGTGGACGCGATGTGGACGCCGTCGATCGTGTTGCCGTGGGTGTCGTCGAGATCGATGAACAGGGCGTGGGTGAAGTGGTCCAGCGCAGCCTTCCCGTAGCCGACCTCGGCCGCCATGATGCCCTGGACGCAGGCGGACAGCGTGGAGTCGCCCGTGGTGATGGGATCGTAGAAATCGAAGGCGCGCCGCTTTTCCTCGGCGGTGAAGTCCTGCCACTGCAGGAACATGGCCAGCACGGTGTCGGCCTGCTTAAGGACCTGGTGCCGGTAGATCACCAACGGGTGGAAGTGCAGCAGGAGCGGGTACTTGGACCGGGGCGTGGTCCAGTCCCACGGTTCCAGCGTCATGAAGTCGTTGTCCTGGGAATGGACCTGGAGGTCCTCGTCGTAGGGCAGCTGCATGCGGTTGGCTGCCTGCTCCCAGAGCTGGCGTTCGGCGTCGTCGATCTCCGGGTGGTCCAGCGCCGCCGCGGCGCGCAGGTTGAAGCGCGCCATGACGTTCGTGTACAGGTTGTCGTTGACGACGGCGGTGTACTCGTCGGGGCCCGTGACGCCGTGGATGTGGAACAGTCCGTCCTTGCCGAAGAAGCCGAGTGAGACCCACATCCGTGCAGTCTCGATCAGCAGATCGGAGCCCAGGGTGGCCTGGAACTCGGCGTCCCCGCTGGCCCAGATGTACCGGTTTGTCGCGAAGGCGATCGCGGCGGCGATGTGGAACTGTGCTGTGCCGGCCGCGTAGTAGGCGCTGGCCTCGAGTCCGTTGATGGTGCGCCAGGGGAAGAGCGCGCCGTCGACGCTGAGTTCCTTGGCGCGGATCTTCGCCTCGGGCAGGAGGTCGTGGCGGAATTCCAGGACCTGGCGGGCGTTGCCCGGGTTCGTGTAGGTCAGGTAGGGCAGCAGGTACACCTCCTGGTCCCAGAAGTAGTGGCCGTCGTAGCCGGAGCCGGACACGCCCTTGGCCGGGATGCCGGCCACATCGGCGCAGGCCGTGGCCTGCGCGAGCTGGAAGAGGTTCCAGCGCACGCCCTGCTGGAGCTCGGTCTGGCCCGCCAGGACGATGTCGCTCGTGCTCCAGTAGGCGCGGTAGTGGTCCTCGCTCTCGGCGAAGATCTCGCTGACCGGCTTGAGGCTGGCTTCGGCGCTGTCGGCGAGGTCCTCGGCGGCCTGGCCCACGGCGTAGCTGACGCTCTTCTCCAGCAGGAACGGTGCGTCCGCGCTGACGGCGAGCACGTAGCGCACGCTGCTGTCGTCCTGGTCCACCTGGGTGTCGAACGGCTGCACGCCGGCCGATGTCCAGTGATCCACGGCCATCCCGAGCCGCTGCTTGGATTCCGAGGCTTCCCAGGACAGGCGCAGGGAGCCGTCCCCGCCGTCGAGACGCAGGGGCAGCAGCACACGGCCGGCGTGCCGGCCGGCGCGGCGCGGATCATGGGCGGAGTGGTCCTCCACCGGCTGGTCCTGGCGGTTGATGACCGAGGACGTGACGTCCGCGGAGATATCCCGGTCAGCCGCCAATTCGAGGCTGATGCCCAGCGCCCCTCGGGTTGTGTAACCGACGGCGCGTCGTTCGGTGGTAGTCACGGTCGCACCGGAACGGCACTGCCAAGTGATCCGGCACTCGTAGATACCCGTGGCGAAATCCACCGACCGGCGGTAGTCCAGCACGGTGGACTCCTCCAGGCTCAGCGGCTCGCCGTCGATGATGACGGTGAAGTTGTTGGCGTCCGGGACGTAGAGGATCCGCTGGCCGGTGCGGGCGAAGCCGTACGCGTTTTCCGCGTGCTTGATGTCCCAGGTCTCGTGGAATCCGTTGATGAAGCTGCCCGGAAGTTCGGCGTCCGCGGCACCCCAGTGCGCGCCGCGGATGCCCAGGTGCCCGTTGCCGAGGCTGAACAGGGTCTCCAGGGTGCCGGCATTGCCGGGAAGGTGAACGGTCTCGACCAGCTGCCAGGGATCGTTGGGGAACCGGGCGCGGTCCGAGGTGATGAGAGCCATGGTTTGGGGGGTTCCTTCGGCGGGAGTGGCAGTGGGCTGGGCGGTGGGGTGAGCGAGCCGGGCTAGAGCAGTTCGGCGAGGTCGTTGACCACGACCGTGGCCCCGGCGTCGAGCAGGGTCTGCCGGCCGGCGCCGCGGTCGACGCCGATCACCGAGCGGAAGTCTCCCGCGCTGCCGGCCTGGACGCCGGAGACGGCATCCTCCACCACGACGCACTCCTGGCTCGGCAGGCCCAAGAGCCGCGCGGCGTATTCGTAGGTGGCCGGGCTGGGCTTGCCGGGCAGTCCCTCGGCGACGGCGACGACGCCGTCGACCACCACCGGGAAGTAGTCGGACAGGCCGGCAGCCTTAAGCACGGCAGGGGCGTTGCGGGAAGAGGAGACGACGGCGAGCTTGAGCCCGCGGGCCAGGGCGGCCTCAACCAGCCGGACGGAGCCCTCGTACGGCTGGACTCCGCCGGCCTCGACGATGTCGTTGAAGACCTTGTTCTTGCGGTTGCCGAGTCCGTGGACCGTGTCATGCGCGGGCTCGTCGTTCACCGGGCCCTCGGGCAGCACAATCCCGCGGGAGGCCAGGAAGTCCCGGACGCCGTCAAACCGCGGCTTGCCGTCGATGTGGTCGAAATAGTCGCTCTCACGGTACGGCTCAGCACCGGGGACCGAGGCCAGGAAGCCGTCAAAGAGCTGCTTCCAGGCGTGCTCATGCACCACGGCGGTGGGGGTCAGGACGCCGTCGAGGTCAAAAAGGATGGCGGTTGCACCGGAGAGCGCACCGGCGAGGCCGGAGGTGTCGGGAACTACAGTCATGAGTCGAGGTCCTTTCAGACGACGGGCAGGCAAGACGGTTTGGTCAAAGCGATGGTCTAAGGCAGGCAGTTCAGGGCTGCTCGTTTGGGGCCGTTCCGGCGTCGGACGCCGTGCGGATCAGCGTCGGCGTGTGCCGGTGCGCTCTACCAATGTGGTGTCCGGCAGATGGTTCGACGGCGGACTGGCAGGCGGCGGATTGGCAAGTCCTGAGCGATGAAGTCTTTCAATCAGCAGGTTGGCCGCGAACGCGCCCTGGTCGGCCAGTGGCTGGGCAATTGTGGTCAGGCCCAGGAACCAACTCATCTGATGATCGTCTATTCCTATGATGGACACGTTTTCCGGCGCTGACAAACCGGGCTCCCGCATGGCCATGAGCGCACAGCAGGCTGTCCCGTCGCAACCAGCGAGGATCGCGGACGGCATCCCGGGGTTTTCCACAGGCTCCACCATGGCCAGCCGGCCGCCTTCGATGCCGGAGCCGGCGTCGAGCACGAGGTCCGGATGAGACGGTGCAGATGGAGAGTCCGGGAAGCGCGGGGACGTCCTGGATTCTCACGCGCGGGGTGTTGGCCTGCGGCACGGGCTCAGCCCTTTCTTCCCCCCGAAGTAGTGGGCCCGGTGTTCATGGCCGAGGTCGATTGTAAGCGCTTACATATTTGGCATGCAAGTGGACGATCCGGAGTTTGGCAGCGGATTGGGAACGGGTTGGCGGGGCCGCTTGGCCGGGGGTTTGGCGGGCCGGGCCGGCGCCCTGGTCAGCGCCTGGGTCACGCAGGACGTAGCGCCCGGTCAGCGCCCGTTCAGCGCAGGACGTAGTGCCGCAGGAACGCGCTGACGTCCACGAGTTCGGGCTTCGAAATCGTGTGGCCCATGCCCGGATAGGTCCTGGCCGTGAGCTGGGTATTCCGGTTCAGCCACGCCTCGGTGTGCTCGGTAGCCGCGTCGTTGATGACGACGTCGCCCTTGTCCCGGCCCCAAAAGAACGGCGGCCGGGCGGTGAACGATTCGCTCATCGCCAGCAGTTCGTTGTCCAGGACAAAACCCGAGAGCCCCACAGCTGCGCGGAATTGTTCCGGCCGGAGCCGCAGGAGCGTGCTGGCCATCGCCATCCCCTGCGAAAATCCGAACAGGCTGACGCTGCTGTGCCGGGCTTTGACCGACTCGATCCAGGCGAAGACCGCGTTCGTGGAGGCGATGACGTCGGCAAAGTCGTGGGTGAGGAAATAGTCCAGCAGGAACCAGCCGTAGTGGTCTCCAATGTCCTTGGGTCCACGCAGGGCGGCGCAACTGAACTCGGGCGGCAGGGAAGCGAACAGCTTGGACATGCGGAATTCGTCCGTACCGTAGCCGTGCAGCATCACCAGCAGCGGGGTGCCGCCGCGTTCGTGTTCGGGTTTCGACCAGATCACCGTCTCCATTGGCTCAGCCTATCCAGCACCGCCACGCGTCCCGCCACGCACGGGCCGCGCTCCGCGGTTTCCGCGGCGTAAGCGGACCTCCGCCCCCCGGATCCGTGGCGCATCCGTCCGGAAAAGGCGCGGCGGGCCGAAACCGGCGCGGAAATTTCCCCGCGGGGCGGAGGGCGCTTCATTGAAACAGCCGGGGCGGGGTTGTAGCGTGACGCTGGACAGCATGCTTACCATCATCAGTCCGCCCCCGGGCATCAAGGAGCACGTTATGAGAATCGGTTCCGCAATCTTCCTCATCGCCATCGGCGCCATCCTCGCCTGGGCTGTCGCCCCGGGGCTGATCCCCAATGTGAACCAGGCCATGATCGGCTACATCCTGATGGCGGTCGGCGTGATTGGACTCATCGCTTCTCTCGTCCTCGCCGGCCCAGGACGGGGCCGCACGCGCCGGGTCAGCGAAAGCCGCACCGTAGTGGACCCCAACACCGGCGAGACCATCACCCGCAATGAGAGCCGCGACGCAGGCATCTGAGATTTCCCCGCACCCACTAAGCGGCGCGGAATCCAACGACCCGGAAGCCGGGCCGGACCTCGAGGTCGGGCCCGGCTTCCGCCATCCGGGTCCACTCCCCGGTCCGCACACTGGACATGTCCCCCGGCGCCCGGCCCGCAACCACCCCAACCGCAGCACATGCAGAGCCCCCGCAGCGGCCCCTGGACATATCCCCCAAGTGCCCACTCCCCGGCCCGAACACTGGACATGTCCCCCGGCGCCCGGCCCGCAACCACCCCAAGTGCGGCACATGCCCAGCCCCCGCAGCGGCCCCTGGACATATCCCCCAAGTGCCCACTCCCCGGTCCGAACACTGGACATGTCCCCCGGCGCCCGCCCCGCAACCACCCCAACCGCAGCACATGCCCAACCCCCGCAGCGGCCCATGGACATATTCCCCAAGTGCCCACTCCCCGGCCCGAACACTGGACATGTCCCCCGGCGCCCGGCCCGAACACTGGGCATGTCCCGCGGCGAAGCCCACCCTTCTGCGTTCATGTGGTTTTTCATTGACAAACCAACAAGAACAAAGATAAAGTCAAATAATTCCACTTCATGTGACGGGAGTCACCGAAGCGGCCGGGGCGCATTTCCAGCCCAACGCACGGCAAGAACGAAAGCCAAGTCAGACGCAGTACGCAATGGAGGGTAAGTGTTCGCCGAAGAACGCCAGCAGCTGATCGTGGGGCTCATCTACGCCAGCGGGCGGGCCAGTGTCACGGACCTGGCCGAGCGCTTCAGCATCACCACCGAAACCATCCGCCGGGACCTCGCCGCCCTGGAAGCTTCCGGAAGCGTCCGCCGGGTGCACGGCGGCGCGGTCTCCCCGGACCGCTTCAGCACCACGGAAGAAAGCATCCTGGAACGGACCGTCCAGCGGCAGCCCGAAAAGACCCGGATCGCCGAGGCCGCTCTGGCCCTCATTCCCCAGGGCCTCACCGGCAGCATCCTGATCGACGCCGGCTCCACCACGGAGGCCCTCGCCGAACTCCTGTCCGCCCGGGCCGCCGGAGCCGCCGCACAGGGCACCGTTCCGGCATCTGGGTCCGACGCCGAACTCGTCGTCATCACCCACTCCCTGCCCATCGCGTCCCGGCTGTCCGGCGGACCCGGAATCGCCCTGCACCTGCTCGGCGGCAAGGTCCGCGGCCTGACCCAGGCCGCCGTCGGCCAGTCCACGGTGGAAGCCGCCCGCCGGATCCGCCCGGACATCGCCTTCATCGGCACCAACGGCATCCATGCAGCCTTCGGGCTGAGCACACCCGATCCTGAAGAAGCCGCTGTCAAGGCTGCCTTCGTCCAATCAGCGCGCCGCATTGTGGTGCTGGCTGACTCCTCCAAGCTGGACGCGGAAACGCTGGTCCAGTTCGCCTCGTTGAAAGATCTGGACACCGTGATCACAGACTCGCAGCCCAGCCGGGAACTCGCCGACGCCCTCGCGGAAGCCGGAGTGGAGGTGGTGGTCGCGTGATTGTCACCCTCACCGCCAACCCCAGCCTGGACCGCACCGTGGCGCTGCCCGGCCCCCTCCTCCGCGGGGAAGTTCAGCGGGCCATCTCCGTCCGCCAGGAATCCGGCGGCAAGGGAGTCAACGTCTCGCGCGCCCTCGTCGCGTCGGGGCTGAAGACAGTCGCCGTTCTCCCCGGCGCCGAGGCCGACCCCGTCCTCACCGGCCTGCGGGAGACCGACGTTCCGTTCGCGGCCCTGCCGATTGGCGAGCCGCTGCGCAGCAACGTGGCCCTCACCGAGCCCGGCGGCGTCACCACCAAGATCAACGAACCCGGACCGGCGCTCAGCGAGGAGCAGCAGGAGGCCCTGATCAGCCTGCTGCTGGACCACGCCCGCGGTGCCGCCTGGGTAGTCCTGGCCGGCTCGCTCCCACCCGGGGTCCCGGCCGACTTCTACGCAACCGTCACCCGGCGGCTGCGGTCCCTGTTCGACGGCGAGGCCGCACCACGGGTTGCCGTCGATTCATCCGGCGAACCCCTCGCCGCAGCGGTCTCCGGCGACACCTCGGGAAAACCGGACCTCTTGAAACCCAACGCCGAGGAACTGGTGGAACTGGCTGCCGCAGCCGGTTTCGCCACGAACAAGTCCGCCGAGGAGCTCGAAGCGGACCCGGAGGCTGCAGCAGCTGCCGCCTCCGCCGTCGTGCGCTCCGGAGTGGGTGCCGTACTGGCCACCCTCGGCTCCAAGGGTGCCGTTCTTGTGACGGCCGACGGCGCGTGGCTGGCCACGCACCCGCCGGTCACCGCGGTCAGCACTGTCGGCGCCGGCGATTCCTCGCTGGCCGGATACCTGCTCGCATCCAGCCAGGGCGCCGCCCCGGTCGATTGCCTCCGTCAGGCGGTGGCCCATGGTGCCGCCGCCGCTTCCCTGCCTGGCTCCACTGTCCCGGCAGTCAACCAAACCACCCCTGATGCCGTAACCATCACGGCCCTCCGGAAGGATTGACAGTGACACAGCTCATTACTACCGAACTGGTCGAGCTCGACCAGAATCTGGGCAGCTCGCCCGAGGACGTGATCCGGCATCTGGCAGGCAGGGTTGCAGCCACCGGACGCGCCACCGAGGCCGAAGAGCTTTTCGCCGACGCCTTCGCCCGGGAATCCAAGACCGCCACGGGCGTCCCGGGCGGCATCGCGATCCCGCACTGCCGCTCGACGGCGGTCACCGAACCCACCCTGGCGATGGCGCGGCTGTCCCAGCCGGTCGACTTCGGCGCCAAGGACGGGCCCGCAGACATCATCTTCTTCATCGCCGCTCCCGAGGGCGCGGACCAGGACCACTTGAAGCTGCTTTCGAAGCTGGCGCGGTCACTGATCAAAAAGGACTTCACGGCCAGCCTGCGCGCCGCGACCTCCCAGGCGGAAATTGTCGACCTCGTCGACGCCGCCCTGGCGGACAAGCCGGCCGCCCACACCGCTGCCGAAGCGACCGGCGCCGCATCCGCGGCCGGCGCCTCAGCCGCGGCGGCCGCAACCGGTGAAGGTGCCGGCGCGGCGAAGGCCAAGGGGCCCAAGCGCCTCGTCGCCGTCACCGCGTGCCCCACCGGCATCGCCCACACCTACATGGCCGCCGACTCGCTCGTCGCCGCGGCCAAGGAAGTCGGCGTGGACCTGCAGGTCGAAACCCAGGGATCCTCCGGCGCCAAGGCCCTCGACCCCGCCGTGATCGCAGCCGCCGATGCCGTGATCTTCGCCGTGGACGTCGACGTGCGCGGCAAGGAGCGCTTCGCCGGCATGCCGGTGATCAACGCGCCGGTCAAGCGCGGCATCGACGAACCGGACAAGATGGTCGCCGAGGCTCTCGCCGCCGCGGACAACCCGCACGCCCACCGCGTGCCCCACTTCGGCGCCGAGGAGCAGGCCGAGATGGCCGCCGAGGAAAAGAGCGAGCACATCGGCACGAAGCTGAAGAAGGCCCTCCTGACCGGTGTCAGCTACATGATCCCGTTCGTGGCTGGCGGCGGCCTGCTGATCGCCCTCGGCTTCCTGCTGGGTGGCTACAACATCACCGCCTTCGCGGACAAGATCCTGGCGGAGAACAGCCTCACGAACTTGCCCACCGCGTACCCGGAACTGGCCTGGGGCCCGCTGGGCGCCTACCTGGGGGCCGTGCTCTTCAAGATCGGCGCCCTGTCCCTGGGCTTCCTCGTACCCGCGCTGGCCGGCTACATCGCCTACGCCATTGCTGACCGGCCCGGCATCGCCCCGGGCTTCGTTTCCGGCGCCGTTGCCGTCTTCATGGGCGCAGGGTTCCTCGGCGGCATCGTGGGCGGCCTGATCGCCGGCTACGTGGCCCATTCGATCGGCAAGCTCCATGTGGCCCGCTGGCTGCGCGGCCTGATGCCGGTGGTCGTTATCCCGCTCGTGGCGTCGCTCGCGGCGTCGGGCCTGTTGTTCGTGTTCCTGGGCGCTTACATCGCCCGGGTCACTGTCGGGCTCAACGAGTTCCTGTCCGGCCTCACCGGTGCCAGCGCCATCGCCCTGGGCGTCATCCTGGGCCTGATGATGTGCTTCGACCTCGGCGGTCCCGTCAACAAGGTTGCCTATTCCTTCGCAGTCGCCGGCCTGGGCGCAGCCTCCATCACCAACCAGGCCCCGTGGCAGATCATGGCGGCCGTCATGGCCGCCGGCATGGTCCCGCCGCTGGCCATGGCACTGGCCGCGACCGTGCTGAACAAGAGGCTCTTCAGCCTGGCGGAACAGGAAAACGGCAAGGCCGCCTGGCTGCTGGGCGCCTCCTTCATCACCGAAGGCGCCATCCCGTTCGCCGCCGCGGACCCGCTCCGCGTCATCCCCGCCAGCATGCTCGGCGGCGCCGTGACCGGTGCCATCTCGATGGCGGCCGGCGTGGGCTCGAAGGCCCCCCACGGCGGAATCTTCGTCTTCTTCGCGATCGATTCGTTCCTGTGGTTCTGCATCGCCATTGCGGCCGGTACCGTTGTCGGCGCCTTCGCCGTGATCGGGCTCAAGCGCTGGGCAGTCAAGAAGCCGGTTGATACGGTGGAAACGGTTCCCGTTGCCGCCTGAACCAGGACGATTTTCCCAGCAGATACTCACAGCTGACAAACACCCAAGCTGACTTCAAGGAGCAGAAATGACCGAACGTAACGCCACCATTGCCAGCCGGGTCGGGCTGCACGCCCGTCCGGCCGCCATCTTCGCCGAGGCTGCAGGCGAGTTCGACAACCTCGAGATCACGATTGCCCGGCTGGGCGAGCCCGAGGACGAGGCGATGGACGCCGCCAGCATCCTGTCGCTGATGAGCCTCGGCGCATCGCACGGCGAAGTTGTGGTGTTGCGTGCCGAAGGTGAGGGCGCCGACGCCGCACTTGACCGCCTCGTGCAGATCCTTGAGACGGATCACGACGCCGAATAGCCTCAGCTTCCGGCCCCGCGCCGGAACACCGGCAGCTTCAGTTGGCCCGGCCGCCCCCGATCMGGGGCCGGCCGGGCCTTCGCGTTGCCTGCCGCTTTGCTCTGGCGGCGGACCGTCAGGGCAACTTTTATAAGGGGCCTTAGCAAATGCTTGTCACGGCCCCGCGGCGCGGCTAGTTTGGAATCCCCGGCGGCACCGACCGCGGGCCGCCGCCCATGTGGTTCCCGGCCGAAGGAGATGATCGCGCAGCCATGCCAACGAAGAAGGGCGAGCCCCAAGGCTCAGAGAGCCCCAGCATCAAGGACCCCGAGCTCTATGAGAAGTTGCTCGAGGACGGCGCCTCCAAGCAAAAAGCGGCCAGGATCTCCAACGCCGCCGCCAAGCGGGGCCGTTCCTCGGTCGGCCGCAAGGGCGGCAAGGCCGGAGACTACGAGGACTGGACGGTGCCGCAGCTGAAGGCACGCGCCAAGGAGATCGGCCTCAAAGGTTACTCGGCCAAGAAGAAGAGCGAGCTCATCTCCGCCCTGCGGAACTCCTGATTAAAGTGCACGACGGCGCCAGCCGGCACCCGGGCTCAGGCACGCTTTCGCGCCGTCTTCGACGCCGTCACTTTAGGCGCCGCTTCAGCCTTGGAAGCCGCCGCAGACTTGGAACCAGTCGTGGATGCCGCCGTCTTGGCGGCCGTGGATTTAGTGCCTGTGGACTTGGCTGCCGCCGTCTTGGCGGAGGTCCTCGGGGCGGCCTTGGCAGCAGAACCGGAGCCCCCGGCAGGAGTCTCCGCCGGCCCACCGCCGCGCTTTTTCTCGATGCTGCGCTTGAGGGCTTCCATCAGGTCGATAACTTCGCCCTCGCCGGCCTCGGCGGGGGCGCCGAAGGTCTCCTCCGTGTCCAGCGACTCCCCCTTGTCCAGCTTGGCCTCAATCAGCTGGCGCAACTGCTCCTGGTAATCATCCGTGAACTGGTCCGGCTCAAAGTCGGAGGCCATCGAGTCAACCAGGGCCGCGGACATCTCGCGTTCCTGCGCCGAGATCCGGATGGAAGTCTCGAGTGCTGGAAAGCTGGCCTCGCGGACCTCGTCGGCCCACAGCAGCGACTGCAGCACCAGGACCTCGTCACGAATCCTCAGCGCGCCAAGCCGGGTCTTGTCCCGCAGCGCGAACTGCACAATTGCCACCCGGTCCGTGTCCTCGAGGGCGCGCCGCAGCAGCACATAGGCCTTGGGCGACTTGGAGTCGGGTTCAAGGTAATAGCTCTTTTCAAACATCATCGGATCGAGCTGGTCGACCGGAACGAACTGGACCACTTCGATTTCGTGGCTGTTTTCCGCCGGGATGGACTTAAGCTCGTCGCGCGTCAGGACCACCGTGCGGCCGTCGTCCTCGTAGGCCTTGTCGATGTCCTCGTAGTCGATGACCTTGCTGCAGACCTCGCAACGGCGCTGGTAGCGGATCCGGCCGCCGTCGGCGTTGTGGACCTGGTGGAGGCTGATGTCGTGGTCCTCGGTGGCGCTGTAGACCTTGACCGGCACGTTGACCAGCCCGAACGCTATTGCGCCTTTCCAGATGGCTCTCATGGATCAAGTGAACATCACAGTTGCGCGGAGGTGAAGGGTTTTGCCCAACGGTAAGGAACGCGTCCGCGTGGACGGGCGCGAACTGGTGCTCACCAACCTGGAAAAAATCATGTACCCGGAGACGGGCACCACCAAGGCCGACGTCCTGGCCTACTACGCCGCCGTCGCGCCGGTGCTGATCCCCGCCGCCCGCAACCGGCCGGCCACGCGCAAGCGCTGGGTCCACGGCGTCGGGACCGCAGATGCCCCCGGGGAGATGTTCTTCCAGAAGAACCTGGACCATTCAACGCCTGGCTGGGTGCCCCGTGCCGCCATCACGCACAAGGACCGGACCATCCAATACCCCCTGGTCAATGATCCCGCCACCCTCACCTGGCTGGCCCAGATCGCGGCCCTGGAGATCCACGTGCCGCAGTGGCGGGTTGACTCCCACGGCAACGCCATGCCGCCCGACCGGCTGGTGCTGGACCTGGACCCGGGCGAAGGCGCGGGACTGGCGGAGTGCGTGGAGGTGGCCAGGCTGGCCCGCACCATCCTGCAGGACGTTGGCCTGGACCCCGTGCCGGTGACGAGCGGCAGCAAGGGCATCCACCTCTACGCGGCCCTGGACGGGTCCCAGAGCTCGGACCGGATTTCCGACTTCGCCCGCGAACTGGCCCGCTCGCTTGAGGCAGACCACCCGGATCTCGCCGTCAGCGACATGAAAAAGACCCTGCGCACGGGCAAGGTGCTGGTGGACTGGAGCCAGAACAACGCCGCCAAGACCACCATCGTGCCGTACTCACTGCGCGGCCGGCTCCGGCCGACGGTGGCCGCCCCGCGCACATGGCGGGAACTCAGTTCCGCGTCCCTGCACCAGCTGGATTACCAGGAGGTGATGAAGCGCGTCGCAGCCGGCCAGGATCCGTTCGCCGCGGTTTCCGGCGGCCGGCACGGCGCCGGAGCCCCGGCGGCGCACGCGCCGGACCGCCAGTCGGACCACCGGCTCAGCGGACGGGCCGAAATCCCTCCCGAGCCGGCCGGCGACGGCGGCGACGCCGATCCGCGGCTGGAAAAGTACCGCACCAAACGGGACAGGGCGGCCACTCCCGAGCCCTTCACCGCGGACCGGCACCACGCCGGGGACGACGGCGGGACACGGCAGGAGAAGTTCGTTATCCAGGAGCACCACGCCAGCCGGCTCCACTACGACTTCCGGCTGGAACGCGACGGCGTGCTGGTGTCCTGGGCACTGCCCAAGGGCGTCCCGACCAGCAAAACCAAGAACCACCTCGCGGTCCAGACCGAAGACCACCCGCTTGACTACGCCGACTTCGAGGGTGACATTCCCAAGGGCCAGTACGGCGCCGGGACGGTCAGCATCTGGGACCACGGACACTACGAATGCGAAAAATGGATCGCGGGCAAGGAGGTCATCGCCACCCTGACCGGCGCGGAGGGCGGCGGCCTCGGCGGACCGCGCAGGTTCGCCCTGATCCACACCGGCCGGGCCGATGACCAGTGGCTGATCCACCTGATGGACCCGGCGGCCCCGCAAGGCCGTCCCGGTCCGCGGCGCCCGGCCGGCACAGCGGACAATACGGATAAAGACACCGACGAGGCAGCGGACGACGGCGGGGAGGACGGCTCAGCGGACGGCCGCGGCCACCGCGAGGGCGGAGCGGAAACCGCCGCCGGCAGCGAACGTGCCCCCGACGCCTCCGGATTCAGCCCGATGCTGGCCACATCCGGGACCCTGGCGGACCTACCGGACCTGGACTGGCAGATCGAGCTCAAGTGGGACGGGGTGCGGGCCCTGGTGATCGGCGACGCAACGGCGGTCCGGCTCATCAGCCGCAACGGCATCGACATGTCAGTGAGCTACCCCGAGCTGACGGACCGGTCCTGCTGGCCGGAGCAGGGCTTCGTCGCCGACGGCGAGATCATCGCCGTCGGCCGCTCCGGCCGGCCCGACTTCGGGCTGCTTCAGGGCCGGATGAAACTGAGCAGGGCCGCCGACGTCGCCCGGGCGCAGCAGTCGACGCCCGTGCGGCTGATGCTGTTCGATCTGCTCTTCGACGCCGGCGAGGACCTGCGGCGCCAGCCGCTGAGTGGGCGGCGCCGCCGGCTGGAGCAGTTCTTCCGCCCTTCCGCCGCCCCGGTGGAGCTTTCCGGCGTGATCGATGGCGACGTCGCGCACATCCTGGAAAGCGCCGCCGAGCTCGGCCTCGAGGGGGTCATGGCCAAGCGCACGGACGGGCGCTACGTCGGCCAGCGCAGCCGGTCCTGGCTCAAGCTCAAGGTTGAACGGACCCAGGAGGTGGTGGTGGGCGGCTGGCGGCCCGGGAAAGGGGGCCGCCGGGAATCCGTGGGCTCGCTGCTGCTGGGGATTCCGGACGGCTCGAAACTACGGTATGTGGGCCGGGTGGGCAGCGGCTTCAGCACCCGCGAACTCAAGGAACTCAGGCAACAACTCGACGCCCTGCCACGGAAGACCTCCCCGTTCCGGGACGTGCCGGACGCTGACGCGGCAGACGCCAACTGGGTGAGCGCAAAACTCGTCGGCGAGGTCACCTTCGGAGAATGGACCGGCAGCGGGAAGCTCCGGCACCCGGTGTGGCGCGGCTGGCGCCTGGATAAGGCGCCAGCCGGGGCAGCTGCGGACGGCTTTGCCGGTGCATGGCGCCGGCGGCCACCTGCTGGCCCTGCCGCCCGCGGGCGCTGTCGCGGTCCTTGGGGTGCCGCTGCTTACCGCTGCCGTCCGGCCATTGCTGTCCTTGGCCGGGCCCGGGGGGAGCGTGGTGCAGGGCCTCGGGTCCCGGGGCTTCAGCCATGGACTGCGCCAGATGGCTCGCGACCTCGGGCTCGATTTCTTCTCCGAACTGATGATCCGCCATTGATCTTCCTTTCCGCTGTAATTAACCGCTGTGAAATGAAGTGTCCATCAATCGTAGGACTGCCCCGGGGAGATGTCTGTAGCGCCCGCCGTCTGACTTTCCGGCGGCCCGAATCCCGTCGGAAACCCCAGCAATCGAGGGCTGGCGCGGAAAATTTTGGGCCCGGCGCCGCGGGGATGGCCGGTTCCCAGTATCCGCGCGGTGAAAGCGGGCAAAAGAAATTAGTGAATTGCCCTCAATTTGCACCCGAAATGGGCGATCATACGGCACACAACTCGGAAACTCCAGAGAATTCCCGTAAAATTGAAAGCCTGCCCAGAGCGGGGCAGCTACAAGTCGCAAGCAAATGATCTCCCTAGGAGCTTCCCAAATGCCCACAGACCGAAGCATGACCGACTCTTCAGCAGGCGTCATCGACGCCAGCAGAACCAACCAAGGCGCACCCAAGGGTGTGAAGAAACCGAAGCTACGTCGCCGTCGACTCCGCGAGTCCGACGTCAACGTTGTCGACCAGCCGATGCTCAAGAAGGCACTCGGCGGCACCATCGTGGGTAACACCATGGAGTGGTACGACGTCGGCGTGTTCGGCTACCTGATCACCACCATGGGACCGGTGTTCCTGCCAGAGGCGGACAAGTCCGTCCAGACCCTGTTCCTGCTCGGAACATTCGCCGCCACCTTCATCGCCCGCCCCCTCGGCGGAGTCGTGTTCGGCTGGCTTGGCGACAAGATCGGCCGCCAGAAGGTCCTCGCCGCGACCCTGATGATCATGGCCGCCAGCACCTTCGCCGTCGGGCTCCTGCCCGGCTACGCACAGATCGGCATCTGGGCTGCGGTCCTGCTGGTCCTGTTCAAAGTTATCCAGGGCTTCTCTACCGGCGGTGAATACGCCGGCGCCACGACCTTTGTGAGCGAGTACGCCCCTGACAAGCGCCGCGGATTCTTCGCCAGCTTCCTGGACATGGGCAGCTACCTCGGTTTCGCCCTTGGCGCGGCCCTCGTTTCGGTGCTGCAGCTGACCCTCGGCCAGGACACCATGGAGCAGTGGGGCTGGCGCATCCCGTTCCTCCTTGCCGGCCCGCTCGGCCTGATCGCCGTGTACTTCCGGAGCAAGATCGAGGAATCCCCGCAGTTCCAGGCAACCCTGGATGCCCAGGAGAACCTCGCCAAGGACGCAACCGCCTCGGACATCACAGCCTCCAAGGGTCCGGTGGGCATCGTGAAGGCGTACTGGCGCTCCCTCATCGTCGCGATGATCCTGGTCGCGGCGGCAAACACCGCCGGCTACGCACTGACCTCCTACATGCCGACGTACCTGACGGAGTCCAAGGGCTACGACGAGCTGCACGGCACGCTGCTGACCATCCCCGTGCTGGTCATCATGAGCCTCTGCATCCCGCTGACCGGCAAGCTTTCTGACCGGATCGGCCGCCGCCCCGTGCTGTGGATCGGCGCCATCAGCACCGTCGTCCTCGCCACCCCTGCCTTCCTGCTGATCGGCATCGGTGAAATCTGGTCCACGCTGGCCGGCCTTTCCCTGATTGCCTTCCCCGTGACGTTCTACGTGGCCAACCTGGCGTCGGCCCTGCCGGCCCAGTTCCCGACGGCCAGCCGTTACGGCGCCATGGGCATCGCGTACAACTTCTCGGTGGCCATCTTCGGCGGCACCACGCCGTTCATCGTTGCCGCCCTGATCAGCGCAACCGGCAACGACATGATGCCGGCCTTTTACCTGATGGCCACCTCGGCGATCGGCGCAGTAGCGATCTACTTCCTCAAGGAATCCGCCCAGATGCCGCTGCCCGGCTCCATGCCGAGCGTGGACACCCAGGCTGAGGCCCGCGAGCTGGTCGCGACGCAGGACGAGAACCCGCTGATCGACCTCGAGCACATGGACATGCCCATGGTCGCACCGGCCGTCGATTCCACCGCAGGGCGCGGGGAAGCCGAGAAAGTCCCGGCCACAGCCTAAGCCTGCCGGTCCGACCGGACCGGCAGCAGTAGTCCAGGCTACGTAGCTGACAGCCCCGCCCTTTGAGGCCTGTTCCGGATGCTTACCCGTTGGGGGACGCATCCGGGCAGGCCTTAGGCGTGTCCGAACCGCTATCAGCACCACCCGGGCGCCGGGGCCCCCGCGAACCCCCGGGATCCGGGGAACCACTGAAACCACTGAAACCACAGGAACCGGAAAGGCGGTTGTGATGTCCCTGCTGCACCACATCCGTTCGCTGCACACCCTGTCCCCGGCCAACAAGGACCACGTGTCGGCTTGGCGGATGGCGATCAGCGTGGCCGTTCCGTCCCTGGCGCTCCTGGCAGCCGGTCGCCCCGAGCTGGCCGGCTACGCCGTTTTCGGCGCGCTGACCGGCATGTACGGCCGCACCGAGCCGCACCAGCTCCGGCTCCGCCATCAAGGCCAGGCGGCTGTCCTTCTGGTTGCCGGCGTAGGAGTCGGCGTCTTCCTCTCGGCCCACCACATTCATTCGTGGGCCCTGGTGATCATTGAGGCCGCGTTCGCCGGCGTGGGCTCGCTGTTCACGGACAAGACTGCCCTGAAACCCGCCGGTCCCTTCTTCGGGATCCTGGCCCTGGGCGCGTGCGCCTCCGTTCCCGCCGCCGCCCCCTGGCACACGGGCCTTCTCATCGCCGCGGGATCGGCCGCGTTCTCCATCTTGGTCGGCTTTGGCGGCTGGTTTGTCGGCCGCACCTGGCAGCGCGGGAGGCGGCGGGACGTCATAATACTGCGCGGGGCAGGGCGCCGGGCGGCGTGGCTGCATGCCGCCCGCTACGTCACCGCTGTCGGCGGCGCCGGCACCCTGGGGGTCCTCAGTGGCAGCGGCCACCCGCACTGGGCCATGGCCGCGGCGGCGGTGCCGCTTGCCGGGGCGGACCTGCCCAGCAGCGTGTACCGCGGCATCCACCGGATTGTCGGCACCCTGATCGGCCTCGTGGTGGTCGCTGCGGTCCTGTTCCCGTGGCCGGGGTCACCGCTGCTGGCCTTCCCCGGGCAGGAGGCCGCCGTCCTGGTCTGCCTCGTGATCGTGTTGCAGTTCAGCACCGAGCTGTTCATGACCCGGCACTACGGCCTTGCCATGGTCTCCTTCACCCCGGTGATCCTGCTGGTCGGACAGCTTGCCGCGCCGGCCGATCCCGGCGTACTGGTGACCGAACGGGCCGTCGAGACACTGGTGGGCGCCGCCGTCGGGATCGCCGTCGTCGTACTGATCCGCCGACGGCGCCTGGCCGTCCGCTGACGTACCCGGCGGCTACTTGGCGCGCCGCGCCGGCCCGGCGACGAGCTTTGAGGGCAGCACCCGCGAAACCGAGGTCAGGACCTTGTAGCGCTTGCTGGGGATCGAGACGGCCTTGCCCTTGGCGTTGTCCGCCAGTCCCTCGCTGACCACCTGCCGGGCCTCGAGCCACATCCAGCGCGGCGTCGCCGTCTTGTCCATCCCCATCCGGTCGTGGAACTCGGTGTGGGTGAAGCCGGGGCACACGGCGGTGACCTTCACCCCGCGCGCCGCATAGGCCATGTTGGCCGAGCGCGAGAAACTCAGCAGCCAGGCCTTCGCTGCCGAATACGTGCCGCGGGGCAGGAAGGCCGCCACGCTGGCGACGTTGATGATCCTGCCGGACTGGCGCCCGAGCATGCCTTGCAGGGCGGCGTGGCTGAGCTCCATGGCGGTTTCGACATGGAGCTTCAGGTGTTTCTTCTCCTCGGCAATGTCGGTGTCCTCGAAGGGCCGCAATAGGCCGATTCCCGCGTTGTTGACCAGGATCTCCACCGGCCGCGCGGGGTCACTGAGGCGCGCGACGACGGCGGCAATCCCGCCGTCGTCGGTCAGGTCCGCGGCGATCGTCTCCGTCGCGGTCCCGTAGCTGTTCTCCAGCTCCGCCGCGGTGGCCGCGAGGCGGCCGGCATCGCGGGCCACGAGCACCACGCGGTGGCCCTGCTCGGCGAGCTGGCGGGCGAACTCGGCGCCAAGGCCTGCCGTCGCGCCCGTGACCAGGGCTGTGCTGCCGGATGTAGAGGCTGTTTGAGGGTTCATAGCGACAGCCTAGTCTCGTCCCGGCTCAGGCCAGGGCCGTGTCTTGCGCCAGTTCGTCCCCTGCCGGGTCACCGTCATCGAGCAGGTGGCGGTTCTGAAGCTCTTCGGCCGCAAGCTCGTACCAGGTGTGCGCCCCGAAAGACGGGCTGCTGGTGTCGAGGTGGCGGTAGAGAGCGTCCGCGAGCCGGCACAGCGCCGTGTCGGACAGTGCCCGGACCGTGGCCACAGGATCCAGCGTTCCCTCGAAGTACTCCGAAAGCGCCAGCCCGTCGATGGAGCCAAGGTCGCTGGGGCCGCCGGTTTCCGCGGCCAGCGGGCTGTTGGCCTCCCCCAGCCCGGAGTCGGATCCGGAGCCGGGCCCGACGTCGAGCAGTCCGGCAGCTTCGCTGTCTCCGTTCCCGGCGACGGCGACCGGGGCCGGGCGGTAGTCGGTGTCGAGTTCGGCGAGGACTTCGGCGTCGGCGCCGACGTGCACAAGGCAGATTGGCAGCACCGCCGGCTCGTCGAGGGCGAAACGAAGCGGCCCGGCCTCTGCGGAGCCCACGGCATCGGGAGCGGGCAGGCGTCCGGCATCAGCGAGACGCCGGAGGTCCAGCAGCACCTCAGGGTCCAGGTGGGAGGCGCCGTGGAGGTCGATGACCACGGCGGCGCCCGGTTCGAGGCGGCAGGCGCGGCGCACGATGTGCAGGAGGGCTGCTGCATCAGACTGCGTAACGCAGCCGGTAATTTCGAGGGTGACCTGTGCGGGATCGACGTCCACCCGGACAAGCACACGCAGTTTATGGTTCATGGGGTACTCCAAAGTCACCTGTCCAAGAGCCAACTGCATAACTCTGGTCAAACTTTACGAGGTTGGTCCGCTGCCCACAAGCGGGCAGGCCCATGACGCCGTTCCGGCCCCCGGGCCAGGCGCTCAGGCTCCCTCGGGGACCCGCTCCGGCCAGTCCACATACTGGTGGTACGACTCATGTTTGCGCAGGTAGCGGTACATGAACGGGCAATTCGGGATGATCCGCTTGCCGGAGGCAACCACGTCATCGAGGGCGAAGTGCGCCAGCACTTTGGCGAGCCCTTGGCCCTGAAACTGCTCTGCGGTATCCGTGTGGATAAAGTCGATATGGCCCGGCCTGTCGATGAAGCGCACCTGGACGGCCAGCTTGTCGCCGACACGGAGTTCGTAACGGTGCAGCTCGTCGTTCCGGGTGGTGGAGACGTCCGGGGTGAAGGTGTCTTCCGTGGTTGCCGAGTTCTCCGTCATGGTTCGACATTGGCACTTAATGGCGGGCGTGGCAATGGCGGTTCCGATCCGCCCTGCCCGTCAGGTGGCGTCGTGAGCCGAACCGGAATCCGGCCCAGGAGCACGACGGCCAGCGCGAAGCAGGCGGCGCCCCCGCCGAGGAGCCCGGGCGTGAGCCCGGTGAGCGCGGCGTTGACTGCCGGGACAAAAACGGCGACGGCGGCCAGCAGCACGGCGGCCGCCGGCCGGCTCGGCGACGGGCCGGGCGCCGTCGGCTGCTCCTCCAGCCTGCCAAACAATGCCACCACCGGCAGCAGCAGGGCGATGACGCCCAACAGCACCAGGGGCCGCCCCCACCACCAGGCCGCGCTACCCCCGGGGGGCTGCGGGAAATCCGTCAGCAACAGCACACCGGACATCGCCGCCAGCAGGGGCAGATGCCACAGATAAACAGTCATGGACCGCCGGCCGGCCACGCCCATCATCCGGCGCACCCCGGCCACGGACGCGATCCGGGACAGCACCGGCCGGAAGAGCTGGAGGGCGGCGGCCTGCGAGATGCCCAGGAGCAGCAGCGTCACATTGGGCGGATTGAGGTTCACCAGCATGTTCCCGGAATACAGCCCCAGCAGGACTATCAACCCCAGCAGCATGTTGCTGGCAACCATGATGCCCAGGTGCGCCGGCCGGCCCGGCAGCAGCCGCGGGCCATCCGCCACGATGAATCCGAGCTGCTGCACGGCGCACCACAGGAACAGCATGTTCAGGTATGCCAACAGCGGCAGCACTCCCCGCAGGCAATCGACCGTCACCACCAGGACGGTGAGGCCGGCGAAGGTCAGCCATGGCGCGCGGGTGTGGAGGGCCGCCAGCCAGGGAAGGTTGAGTTGCGCGGCGAGGTACGCGGCCAGGAACCACAGCGGCATGCCGGCTCCGCTGGTGAGCAGCTCGATGACCTGAGGGTCAACCCCTGCGAGGCGGGCCGCCGACAGGCCAACGAACATGACCGCCAGCAGGACGGCGGCCGGCCGGATCAGGCGCAGCAGCCGGGCCTGCATGAAATCGAAGGCATTGCCGCCCCTGGCGCGGAGCCGGCGCCAGGACTGCAGCCCGGTGATGCCACCGGCCACAAAGAACAGCGGCATGATCTGGAAGACCCACACCACTGGTTCAAACCAGTGCTGATCGCCCAAGGTGTTCTCGGACGTCACGGTGCCGTCCGGGTGCAGGACGGGACTCACCATCATGGTGTGCGCGACCACCACCAATGCCAGGCAAAAGAAGCGGACAAGGTCGATCACCGGGTCTCGGTCCGGCGTCGGCGCCGGGTCGCCGGCTGGCCGCTGCTGCGCAAGCATGGCACCCCTCGGGAAGGCAGGCTGTGGTGCCATCATTGTCGGGCCGGGGCGCCCTGGCTGCCAGAGCAGTATGGCCCGGATGCGCGCCGGATGCGGGCCATACTGCTCTGGCAGTCACAGTGTCAGCGCGAGAGTGTGGCCAGGGCTGTGGCCGCGAAGGTCCTGGCCGAGGCATTCCACAGGCCCAGCAGTGCCTGGAGGTTCTCGCCGTCGGCCCGGTGGGCGGTGGTCTGTTCCTCAAGGACCGCCAGGACGCCGGTGCGCAGCTCGGTGTTGAAGTTGACCTTGCCCACGTTCATCGCGGCTGCCTTGACCAGTTCCTCGGCCGGAATGCCGGAGGCGCCGTGCAGGACCAGCGGGATCCGGGTCCGCACGGCGATGTCCTGCAGCACGTCCCAGCGCAGCCGGGGCTCGCCTTTGTACTTGCCATGGACATTGCCCACAGCCACGGCGAGCAGCTGCGCCCCGGTGCGGGCCACGAAGTCCTCCACCTGGGCGGAGTCGGTGAGCCCGGCGGGGGCGTCCGACTCCACATTGCCTGCGGCGTCGCCTGCGTTATCCGCGGCGTCGGTCCCGAAGGCCCGGTCCTCGTCGCCGGCGAGTCCGCCGAGTTCTGCTTCAATGACGACGTCGGCCCGGCCCTGCGCCGCCAGGGCCGCGCGGACGTTCCGGACCAGGTCGATGTTGTCCTCGTACGGCAGCGAGGACCCGTCGACCAGCACCGAGTCGGCCCCGGCACTGACGGCGTCGGCGATCACCTGCGGGTCGGTGGCATGATCCAGCTGCACCGCAATCGGCACCGAGGCTGCGTCGGCGAGTCCGCGCAGGGCGGCGATCAGCCGCAGCCCGTTGGGCGTTGCCGCGGTCTTCGGCGCGACCAGCAGGATGGCGCCCCGGCCGGATTCCTCGGCCGCCCCCACAACGGCGAGCGCGGTGGTGAAGTCGTAA
Source organism: Arthrobacter sp. P1_D4 (assembly GCF_056406115.1). Lineage (NCBI taxonomy): Bacteria > Bacillati > Actinomycetota > Actinomycetes > Micrococcales > Micrococcaceae > Arthrobacter > Arthrobacter sp. P1_D4. The sequence goes on from NZ_JBFUAU010000006.1 coordinate 95,520, forward strand.
CAGGTGAACGCCGGAACGGCAGAGCCTTGCTGCAGGGCGCCGGTCACCAGGGTGTCCAGTTGGGTACGCATCAGGCGCTCAGTCCCCCCACCAGCATCCAGGCGACGAATGTCAGGGCGAAGCCTGCCAGTCCCAGCACGGTGGTGAGCACGGTCCAGGTCCTGAGGCCGTCGGCGACGGTCAGCCCGTAGTAGCGCACAACCACCCAGAAACCGGCGTCGGTCACGTGGGAGAGGCCGAGGGCGCCGAATCCGATGGCGATCACGATCACGGCGGTCTGCGCCGGCGTGTATCCGCCGCCGGCGACGGCGGAGGAGAGCAGGCCGGCCGTGGTGACGATCGCGACGGTGGCCGAGCCCTGGGCTGCGCGGAGGGCGAGGGAGATGATGAAGCCAAGCAGCAGCAGCGGAACGCCGAGCGTGTCGAGGGATTCGGAGAGAGCCTTGCCGATTCCGCTCACCTGCAGGACGCTGCCGAACACGCCGCCTGCTGCAACAACCATCAGGATGGACGCGATCGGAGGCAGCGCGCCTTCGAAGATTTCGCCGGTTTCCGTCAGCGACCACTGCCGGCGGACGGCCAGGAGGAAGAAGCAGAGCGCAACGGCCACCAGCAGGGCGAAGACGGGGTTGCCCACGAAAGCCGCGACGCCGTACCAGAAGTCGTTCTTGTCGATCACCAGGGTGCCGACGGTGCCGAGGAGGATCAGCACGATCGGGGTGGCGATGAGGAAGATGATCAGTCCCGGACGGGGCGGGGCGATGGCTTTGCTGCCCGGGCCCTCGTGGCCAACGCGGACCATGGTGGCGGAGCCGAACTCGTCCACCTGGGTTTTGACGGCCGGCAGCAGCTCGTAGGTCTTGCGGTTCATGATGGACGCGACCCAGTAGGACAGGAAGCCCAGCGGCACGCAGATGGTGAGCGAGATCAGGGCGATCAGTCCGATGTCGGCGCCGAGCACGCCGGCACCGGCAACAATCCCCGGGTGCGGGGGCACGGCCACGTGGATGGCCAGCATGATGCCGGCCATGGGCAGGCCGAACTTCACCGGGTGGACGTTGGCGATTTTAGCGAAGGCGTAGACGACCGGCACCAGGACAATGATGCCGACCTCGAAGAACACCGGAATCGCGACCAGGAAACCGACGGCGGTGAGGGCCACGGCCACCCGGGTGGCGCCGAGTTTGGCGGTGAAGTGGTCGGCGAGGGACTGGACGCCGCCGGAGACCTCGATCATCCGCCCCAGGATCGCGCCGAGCGCAATCAGGAGGGCGACCTTGCCCATGGTGCCTCCCACCCCGGCGGCCACCACGGTGAACACGTCCTTGAGCGGGATCTGCGCGGCCACGGCCACCAGGATGCTGACGGTCAGCAGGGCCACGAAGGCCTGGATCTTGAAGCGGATGATCATCACCAGCAGCAGGGCGACGCCGGCCGCCGCGATTGTCAGCAGCAGCGGAGTTCCCAGCTCCACGGCCGGCTTGATGACGGGCGCGTCGGCGGCGCGCACCATCAGGGAATTGAGCAGGGGGGTCATGAAGAGGTGTCTCCTTTGACAGGAAGGTCGTCCGACGATTCAACCGTGAGGTAAAAGTGGCGGAACAGTGGGGTGGGGACCCGACGACGGCGGAGGGGGGCTACCGGGGCGGCGAGGCCGGCGGCGCGGGTGGCCTTGCCGACGATCCCCATGTCCTTGACGAAGATGTCCAGCCGGCTGAGGACTTCGGCGCCGTCCTCGGTGTAGGCCTCCAGGATGCGCGGTCCGCGGTTGGAGAGCATGAAGGAGCCCGCTGCGCCGGCTTCGAGGGCGGCGAGGGTCTTGGCCTGGTCCAGGCCGAGGGCGTCGGCCAGGGCCATCGCCTCGGCGGCGGCGGCGATGTGGATGCCGCAGAGCAGCTGGTTGACGGTCTTGAGGGCCTGGCCGTCGCCGGGCTTGTCGCCGACCACGGTCAGGGTGGAGGCCAGCAGTTCAAGGGCCGGGCGGGCCTTTTCCCGGGCCTCGGGCGAGGCGCCCACCACGATCAGGAGGTCGCCCTCGCCGGCACGCCTGGGGCCGCCGGACAGCGGGGCATCAACCAGTTCGACGCCGTATTCGGCCAGGCGGTCGACGGTCGCCGGGATGGCCTCGGTGCCCACGGTGCTGCCCAGGATCACGACGGCGCCCGGCTTGAGCACGGAGGCCACGCCGTGCTCGCCGAACAGGACATCGCCCAGCTGTTCACCGTTGCGCACTGCCAGCAGCAGCGCGTCGGCGCCTTTCGAGGCTTCCCGTGCGGAGGCGAAGGTGCGGATGCCGGCCTCTTCGGCCAGCTTCAGGCGCGGCTCGGCGATGTCGAAGCCGTGGACGGTGAGCTCGCTTGCCAGGCGCGTGGCCATGGGCAGGCCCATGGCGCCAAGGCCAAGGACGGTGATGGTGTAGTTGCTGGTCATGGTGTTCTCCATCGAATGACGTGTGGTGCTGGGCCCATACCGGCGGGGGCCCTGCCTGAGGTTGTGAAGGCTGGGAGCCGGCGGGGATTAGAAGGTGTTGCTGAGCTTGCGCGTGACATCGGCGAGGGACTGGTCGTCGCCCACGTTGCCGGCGAAGACGATGTACGGGATGCCCTTGGCAGGTCCGTCCACCGGTTCCCACAGGCTGACGATGCCCGGCAGCATGGGCCCGCGGACTATCGCGTGCCGGATTTCCAGGCCGTGTGCGGCCACGTCCGAGGACGTGATGCCGCCCTTGGCGATCACGAAGCGGGGCGGGAAAGTCTTCAGCGTGCGGTTCACCACCGCGACGACGGCGGCGGAGACGGTGCGGGCGATTCGCAGGCTTTCGGCGGCGTCGGAGGTCTTGATCAGGAGCCGGCTCGTGTGCACGATCACGTCGCCGCCGCGGAGTGCAGCGACCACCGTGTCCACGGTTTCGTCCAGGTACTCCCCCGCGTTGTCGCCGAGGAGCTTCTCGACGTCGATCTCCACGATCCGGGCCGCGCTGTGCTGCTCGGTGAGGGCGTTGAGCTGGCGGGTGGTGACACCGACGTGCGAGCCGACCACGATCAGGCCGCCGGCTTCCGAGGGGGTATTGCCCGCATAGGCTTCCTCGCCGCTGAGTTCGGTGCGGATTTCCTGGCCGATCCGTGCCCGGACAAACGGCGGGCCCACGCGGTAGAGCAGCTTCTTGCCGCGGCTTTCCGCTTCTTCCAGGCCCAGGGCCAGCGCCCGTAAGTCGTTTTCGGTGACGATGTCCGCCACGATCGGAGTCGAATCCGTGGCGGCATCGATGGCATCGGCAATGGCCTTGGCGGAGATCATCGGATCGGCGGACGCCCGGATGATGTCCAGATCCAGCACGATCACCGAATCCGCGGGGAACCGGCCGTTCGACTTCTCCTCGACGTACTTGGCCATCTCCGAGTTGGCGAAGCCGAAGCTGGCGTCGCGGGCGAATTCGGTCTCGGCCACGGGGGTGAGCTGCCCGGCGTCCTTGCCTGTGCCGCGGGTGAAGTGCACGCCGCCGACCGTCACGCGGCCGGCGTCGGGGAACGCGGGAACGATCACGACGCCGTCCGTCTTCTCGCCGTTGACGGCGGTGACGGTGGCGGCGATGACGTCCGGTTCGAGCGGGTAGTGTCCGCGGAGGGTGGAGTCGCTGCGGCTGACAAAGCTGAGCCGAAGCGCGGGTTCAGCGGACGCTGCGGCCGCGAGTGCGTTGCGGACGATCTCCTCGTTGCGGGCAGCCGCCTCGGCAGGGTCAAGGCTGCGGGTGTTGGTCAGCACGTAGACCGCGCGCTGGCGCTGGCCGTTGACTTCGTAGGCGAACGCCCAGGCAAAGTCCGCCACTTCCCAGCGGGTGAGGACCGGCAGGTTCGCCACGGACTGGGTGCCGGTGGGGTCGTCGTCGAGTACGACCAGGACACGGGGGGATGCCTCGGAGGAGGCGGCCACGCTGTCTGCCACCAGCCGGGCGGGGATCTGTACTTCCGCGGGGAAAGCGGCCAGCACGTCTGCTTCGAGGGGCACTATGCACTCCATTGTGTGTGGATCTGTCAGTGGAAAACTGCGGTTCTCCGCGAGCCGCAGCAGGAACAAAATGTAAGATGTCAGACATCTTGCATATGAATGCTAGTGTGGCATATGGCACAACGACGCGCAAGTAGACTTGGCCATCACGGAGCACGCCATCAGGCAACAAGTCGCTGGACGGGGAGAATTGGCTAGGAAATCGCTGGTCGGCGTTGTGGCCGACGAACTGCTGGACCGGATTATTGGCGGCGAGTTTCCGCCCGGCGCGAGCGTCCCCGGCGAACTGGAGCTCAGCTCCCGGCACGAAGTCAGCCGCATGACCGTGCGCGAGGCCATGAAGACCCTTGAAGCCCAGCGGATCCTCAGCGTGGAACGCGGCCGGGGCACGTTCGTGAACCCGGTGAACCGCTGGGGATCCCTGGACGCCGTACTGCGGGCAGCCTCGGAGGGCACAAATGACGCCTCGGCCGCCATCCAGCTCATCGAGCTCCGGCGGATGCTGGAGACGGGCGCCTGCGAACTGGCTGCCGGGCGGATGTCGGACACGGACATCGAGGCCCTCCGCGCGCACGTCGACAGGATGCGGCTGGCCCACGAGAGGAATGATCTCGCGGCATTCGTGGAGGAAGACCTCGCTTTCCACGACCTCATCCTGCAGGCCTCGGAAAACGTCTTCGTCGCCGTGTTATTCGAACCCTTGCACCGCGTGCTGGAAAAACGGCGGACGGAAACTTCCAAGGTGCCGGAGATCCAGGAGCACGCCATCGGGCACCATCAGAACATCGCTGACGCCCTGGCCTCCCGCGACCCGCACCGCGCCCGCGACGCCATGGACGCCCACATGCAGCAGACCCTTGACGACCTGAAGACCTTCGTGCTGGCCGGCGGCCCCGCCTGACGCGGTCCCGCGCTTTGCCCGGATGATGAGCTCAGGCGAGTGAGAGGAAGAGCTTCTCGAGTTCGGCGCGGTCCAGGCTGGGGTCTTCCTGCTGCATGCACTGCTGCAGGCCCGTGGCAATGATGGAGAATCCAGCCTTGTCCAGGGCACTCGACACGGCCGCCAGCTGGGTCACGACGCTCTTGCAGTCACGGCCCTCCTCGATCATCCTGGTGACGGCCGCGAGCTGGCCCTGGGCGCGGCGAAGCCGGTTAATAACAGGCTTCATGTCAGTGGGATCGAGTTCCATTGGTTCCTCCGGTTCGATGCGTCAGGCTCCCCATTATACCCCCCTGAGTATTTCGCCTCCCGGGTGGCGGACGGCCAGGGGTGGCCGCCGCGGCCTCATGCCGCCCCGCTAGGGGCATAAGTACCTAGCGAGGCATGGAATATCGGCGTATTGCTGGTGATGTGAACGCCGCCAGGTTCCTAGAGCCGGACGCCGGCGGTACCGGCGTCAACCTCCCCGCCGCGGGGCCGTGGCATCCAGGGGATCAGACCTCCGCACGCGGGCCTGCCGGTGACCTGCGTTCCCGGCCGTGGAGCCGGTATGTCGCCTTGGGCGACTCGTTCACGGCAGGCGTCGGCGACCCGGAACCGCTGAGCCCCGGGGGCATTCGGGGGTGGGCGGACCGCATCGCCGAGGAACTCGGCGAGGGCCGCCGCGAGTTCGGGTACGCAAACCTTGCCATCAGCGGCCTGGTCCTGCGCGAAATCCTCGACCAGCAACTCGGACCGGCCCTGAACCTGAAGCCTGACCTCGTCTCGCTCTCCGCCGGCGGGAACGATCTCGTGTTTCATCGCGGCGATCCGGACCGGATGGCCGCCGCCCTGGACGACGCCGTGGCAGCCCTCTCCGCCACCGGGGCCACGGTGGTCCTCTTCACCGGGCCGGACTGGGGCGAGACCGCCGTGTTCGGACACATCCGGGGGAAGGTCGCGGTATTCAACGAGAACATCCGTGTCATCGCCGCCCGGCATGATGTCGTCATCGCCGACTTGTGGGCCCTGCGGCAACTGAGCGATCCGCGGATGTGGGATCCGGACCGCCTGCACTTCTCGCCGCTGGGACACCACACCATTGCGGCCATGGTCCTGGACACGCTCAGCGTGCCACACCGCCTGCGGCCGCTGGAGCCGAAGCCGATGCCGCCGGGCAACTGGCGGGAGACCCGGGCCGGTGACCTGGCTTGGATGGCGCACTACATGCTGCCCTGGATGGTGAGCCGGATCAGGCCGCGCGCAGACGCCCCGCCCCGGCAGGCCAAACGCCCGCTGCCCGGACCGCCTCCCGGGGTCCCGGACTCCGGGCACAAACCCCTAGTCCGGCCGGGTTCGGTCGGCTAGTCTGCAGGAACGGCCCACAGCCGGGCATCGATGGCGATCACGAGGAGCGAAGTTGTCTAATCACACTTACAGCATTTCTGAAATTGTCGGAACCTCGAGCGAGGGCGTCGATGCGGCCGTCCGGAACGGCATCGCCGAGGCCGCCAAGACCCTCCGGAACCTTGACTGGTTCGAAGTCAAGGAGATCCGCGGCCACCTTGAAAACGGGCAGGTCGCCGACTGGCAGGTCACCATCAAGCTGGGGTTCCGCCTGGAGCGTTGACGCCAGACTCCGGAGCGGGCCGGCACGCACCGCCCCGCTCCGGAGAAACCCGCAACCCGTCAGGGCAGAGGAGGCCAGGGCGGAGAGGAAAACTTCATGCGCTATACGCATCTGGGCCGCTCCGGCCTGACAGTCTCGCGCCTTTGCCTGGGCACCATGAACTTTGGCCCGCAGACCGAGGAGACGCAGGCCTTCGCCATCCTGGACACCGCGCAGGCCGCCGGCATCAACTTCGTCGACACGGCCAATGTGTATGGCGGGTCCAGCCACCGCGGCTGGACGGAGGAGATAGTCGGCCGCTGGTTCGCCCAGGGGGGCGAGCGCCGCGAGCGCACGGTGCTTGCCACCAAGTTGTTCGGCACCATGACCGACCGGCCCAACGAGTCCAAACTCTCGGCACTGCACATCCGCCGGGCGCTGGACGCCAGCCTGAAACGGCTGCAGACGGACTACATCGATCTGTACCAGTTCCATCACGTGGACCGGAACACGCCTTGGGATGAGATCTGGCAGGCTATCGAGGTCGCCGTCCAGCAAGGCAAGATCCTATACTCCGGCAGCAGCAACTTCGCCGGCTGGCACATCGCCCGGGCCCAGGAAACCGCCGGCCGCCGCAACTACAACGGGCTGGTCAGCGAGCAGTCGATTTACAACCTGCTGACCCGGGACGTGGAACTGGAGGTCATCCCGGCCGCCCAGCAGTATGGCCTGGGGATCCTGCCATGGTCGCCGTTGCACGGCGGCCTGCTCGGCGGAGTGCTGAAGAAGGAGAACGACGGCGTCCGGCGCATCGCGGGCCGGGCCCTCGATGCGCTCAAGTCGCACCAGAAACAGATCCGGCGATACGAGGAATTCGCCGCCGAACTGGGTCAGGAACCCGCGGACGTGGCACTCGCGTGGCTGCTCCACCAGCCGGCAGTCACCGCTCCGATCATCGGCCCGCGTACCCTCGAGCAGCTCGAAGCCTCCGTCAGGGCGCACAAATTGAAGCTCGACACCGATGCGCTCAAGCGCCTCGACGAGATTTTCCCGGGCCACAGGACGGCTCCGGAAGACTACGCATGGTAGGGCGCAGTCGGCTGTTTTGGCACCCCGCCCGCCGAACCCACGGGTGTCGGGTGGCTCTTTGATACTAAGCATGATTAGTATTAGGGCAGAAGGATGTAGCGCACCCGGCAATCCGGGTGCCTCCTCTATGAAAGAAGAAGGAACGAAAAATGGGTTTTCTCGCATTTCTGATTCTGGGCCTCATCGCCGGCGCAATCGCTAAGGCCATCCTCCCGGGACGTCAGGGCGGTGGCATCATCATCACTCTGATCCTGGGCGTCGTCGGCGCCCTGCTCGGCGGATTCATTGGCAGCGCACTGTTCGGCGTGGGCATCAACGAGTTCTTCTCGCTGTCGACCTGGCTGCTGGCCATCGGCGGTGCGATCATCGTCCTGCTCGTTTACGGCATGATCAGCAAGCGCTCAGCCCGTTAACACGGAAGCTGACCGGAAACCGGCTCTGGGTTATTCCCGGGGCCGGTTTTTTGCACTATTTTGACAGCAAGGCGGCCTGCCGGCCGCATGGGCCGGCACTGCCACCCACCGTCCAGGAACTGTTCAACAACGTCTACTTTTCACCTACGTCAGGGAGCAGGAGCACAGCATGAAGGGCAAATTTCTTTTCGCCACCGGACTGGCAGCAGGGTACGTCTTGGGATCGCGGTCAGGCCGCGCAGCCTATGACAAGCTCAAGGCCAGGTCGGCAGAGCTCTGGCACAGCAAGCCGGTCCAGGACAAGGTGGCCGCGGCAGCAGAAACGGTCAAAGACAAAGCCCCCGAGGTCTCCGAGCATCTCGGCGAAGCCGCCCGCCGCGCCGGTACCGTCATAAGCTCCGCTGTCCACCGCGATGCCGGCCACGGAAGCACGTCCGCGGCCACGCCCGGAACGGCCACGCCCGGAGAACAGGGAGCAGCCACGCCCGGAACGCCGGCACCCGGGGCCCGCGATGTCCATTCCGACCCTGCGCTCACCGACCAGACCGGCCAGGACTGGTCGGACGAGGGCGGTGCCACCCCGGCGGGCCCGGCCACCAACGTGAACGAGGACAAACTGCCCTAGGGGTTCTTTGAGGGGCCACCGTCGCCGCCTCTGCCGGCTACCGCCCGCCGGAGGGCAGCAGCTCGCCGGCCACCACGGTGGCCCCCAGTTCCTCCGAGCGCAGCACCCGGGCCGCCAGCCCGTGCCCGCGGAGGATTCCGGCCGTCTGCGCGGACTGCCGGCGGCTGGTCTCTATCAGCACGTGGCCGCCGGGCGCCAGCCACTGACGTGCGCCGGCGGCGACCCGCCGCTGCACCTGAAGCCCGTCGGCGCCGCCGTCGAGGCAGGCCCGCGGCTCGTGGACGCGCGCTTCCTGCGGCATGGTTTCGATGTCTGTCGAGGGAACGTAGGGGGCGTTGACGGCCAGCAGCCGGACCCGGCCCCGGAGGCCTGGCGGGAGGGGAGCATAGAGATCACCCTCGTGGACCTCCCCGCCCAGGGGCAGGACGTTGGTGCGTGCACAGGACACAGCCGCGGGGTCAATATCGGCGCAGTGGAGTTCGGCGGGGCCGGCGAGGGCCGCGAGCGCCGTACCGACAGCGCCGGACCCGCAGCACAAATCGACAACGACCGGTGCCGGGGCGTCGCCCCGCGCCATGCGGCTTGCGTCCAGCAGCGCAGCGGCCTGCCGGACAAGGAATTCCGTCCGGCGGCGGGGCACGAAGACTCCGGTGTCGACCGCGATGCGGAGTCCGCAGAATTCCGCCCAACCGAGAATGTGTTCAAGGGGAAGGCCTGCGACCCTCCGGCCGGCCATCCGTTCGAGCGCCTCCGGCGTCGGGGCCGCGTCGATCAGCAGACGGGCCTCGTCTTCGGCAAACACGCAGCCGGCTGAGCGGAGCCTGGCCGTGAGTATCTCGTGCGGGGAAAGATGGCGGACTACTGGCATGGGAGCGCCTTTCGGTCGGGTGTCAGACGCCCTCACCGTGAGCTGGCCGCGGCCGGCACTGCTGGGCGGCCATCCTTGCTGGACTTGCGTGAACGGGACCCACCTCCTTTGCTGCAGTTGCTCGATTGCCCCATGCTACCGAAGCCGCCCGCGGCCAGCTGTGATGGGGTCTGCTGTGATTGGTCGGGGTTTTGCGGCGGCGGGTTGCGGCGGCGGATTGTGCCGCCTGCTTGGGATGCCTGCTTGGGATGCCTTGGCGGCGGCTGCTGGCAGGATGGCAGCATGGACTCCCCGCCTGCACACGATCTCGTCTGGACCGGCTCCTACACGGCAGATTCCAGCGGCCGCGGCACGGGGATCGGCGCGGTTGCCGCGGCGGCGGACGGCACAATGCGGTGGCTGGGTGTTGCGGCGCCGGCCGACTCGCCGTCCTTCCTGGCGGTCCACCCTTCTCTCCCCGTGGTCTATGCCGTGGCCGAGCAGGCCCGGACCGTCCGGGCCTACCGCCGGGCCGGCGGGTTTGGCTTGGAGCCCGCGGGCCCGGCGTGGCCGGCCGGTGACGCGGCCTGCCATGTCGCCGTCGAGCCTTCCGGCCGTTTCCTCGTTGTCTGCTGCTGGGGCGGCGGCCAGGTGCTGTTCTATGAGCTCGACGCCGACGGCGGCATCGTTGACCGGACGGCCGGCGTCGAATCGCGAGACCCGTACGGCGAGGCTCCCGGCGGCGGCCCCGGCGAACGGGAAAAACGGCCGAGCCGCGCTCACGCGGCACTCATGCTGGCCGACGGCAGGGTGATGACCACCGACCTCGGCCACGACCTGCTGCGGATCTGGAGTGTGGGCTCCGGACCGGAGCGGGCTCTGGGCCCGGTCCTGGACCACGAGGTGGTCCTGCCGCGGGGCAGCGGCCCCCGGCACCTGGTCCAGCATCCGGGCGGCCACGTCTTTGTGGTGACCGAGTATTCAATCGAGGTGGCTGTGGCCGGGTTGTCGCCGGACTCCGGGGACTTCCGGCTCGCTTTCGTCGGGCCCGCCGCCGCCGGCGGGGCGCAGCCGGATGATTCGGCGGCAGAGATCGCGTTGGCGGCCGACGGCAGGTACGCCTATGTGGGCGTCCGCGGTTCGAACCGGATCTGCGTGCTGGAGGTGGAGGCCGGGGGCGCGGCGCTGCGTCCGGTGGCCGACGTCCCCAGCGGCGGCAACTGGCCCCGGCACCATCTGATCCGCGACGGTTTGCTGCACGTCGCCCACGAACGCTCCGGCGACGTCGTAACGTTTCGTCTGGACGCGGCCTCCGGGTTGCCGGGTCTCCCTGCGGACCGGCTGCAGGTGGCCTCCCCCACCGCGCTGGTGCCGGCCCGGCCCCGGCTGGTGCCCCGGGGGGAGGAGCCGGGGCCCGGCTGACGCGGTGCTGCGGTGAAGAGCGGGCTGGTGAGAAGCGGCCGCTGGGTCAGCAGGCCGCGGCAAGCTCCGCGGCAGCCTGATCGACGCCCTGTTCGCCACCATCCAGCTGGATCCCGCCCAACCGGTACCCAACCTCCGGCTGGAACACGCTCTCCGCCTGGAAACCGTCGGCGAAGTGGAGTCCGTCCCCCAACTGGATACCGCCGTCGAGCTGGAAGCCACAGGGACAGCGCCACAGGGCCGGGAGATCGAGGGACGGGTCCGCGGGCCCGAACGAGTAGGAGGGCATCGCCGGCTCCGGCGAGGTCCACTGCATGGGTGCGCCGCAGTGCAGCGGGGCACCGGGCGGGAGCTCTGTCGCGGGGTCCCCGGTCAGGGTTGCGGATTCAGCCACGGCGCCTACTCTCGTTGAGATCTAAAAAACAAGTAGTAAGCATACATATAACTAGTTAAACGAGCTAGTCATGCCGCTCGGCGCCGATGGCCGCGCTCATCCGGCGGAGGAAAGTGATAACCACGCGGGCGTCCTCCGCGCTCATGGACTCTGCCACCGCCATCATGCGCCGGTGCATGTGTCCAAGCGTGGCGCGGACTTCGGAATCCGTCGCCACCGTCGGCACGATCACAAGGGAGCGCCGGTCCGTCGGGTGCGGCTCCCGCCGGACGTGCCCGCTTGCTACCAGCCGGTCGATCAGGGACGTTGTGGAAGCGGTGGTGATGCCCAGGACGCGGCTGAGATCCTTCGGGCCAACCCGTTCGCCTGTCGCTTTGGCCCGCAGCAGGTAGCGCAAAGCCAGCAGGTCGGTCTCACCCATCCCCATCGAATCGCGGGTGGACCGCCTGGTCGCCACCTCCGAGATCCGATAGTCGCGGAGGGCCTGCAGGATCGCCGCCGGAGGATCCAGGCTGTCATCGGGGCCATACCAGTATCCGGAGGCGCCGTGGGAGTCCATTCGCCAAGCCTAGCGGAACTGGTAACTAGCCAGCCGTACAATCCGGGGGGCTGCAGCCACAGGGCCCCAGGGCCCCGGAGCCCTGGGGGCTGGGGCCCCGGCCCGCCAGGACATGACCCCGGTGGCGGGCACAAAAAACCCCGGTTTCCTGTTGCCAGGAAACCGGGGTTTTTCCACTCTTCGCTAAAAGAGTGGGCCCTGTGGGGATCGAACCCACGACCCACGGATTAAAAGTCCGATGCTCTACCAACTGAGCTAAAGGCCCCAGCCGAGAGACCCGAACCAGCGGATAAATCCGCTGGTGCAGCGCGTTTCGGCCCAGTCCATTTCTGGACGTTAACACTGTACCCCAGACCCGGGCCGGCTTTTTTCACGTTGGCCGCACCGGCGTCGTCGGCCCCCTGCGTCTATGGCAGCACGGCGCACCGATCCTCGATTCCCTTGCGGCACTGGAGTAGCGTGGGGGCATGAGCGAGCAAGCAGGATCAAGCGCCCCCGGCCCGCGGCATCACAAGCCGAAGCCCTTCGCACCGATCGACTTTGAGCCTTTCGCCGGAGGGGCCGATCCTGCCCGCGTCTCGGAGGCGGCCCATCTGGCCGCGCAGGCTCTCGTGCGCCGCGGCCGGGACAGCGACGATCCTAAAGTCACCAAACGGCTCGTCAAACTCGCCGATGAGCAGGGCCTGGAAGCAATCGCCGAAATGTGGGCCGAAAGCCCCGCCCGGTCCCTCCCCGGCGCGCTGTGGCGCCTGTACGCCCTGCGGGCCGCCACCATCCAGGATCCCGAGCGGATCTCCGTCTACTTCAAGGCGGGCAAGGACACGGCCCAGGTTTCGCATGTGGTCGCCGGCGCGGCCGAACCGCCCGGCGCCGATGAGATGAAATCCATGGCGGACGCCATCCTCTCCGGGGCGTTCGACGGCGAATTCGACGTCGCCCTGGAACGCTCCGCAGCGTTCTGCCGCGTGGTGGCCCTGGGCCAGGCAACGCTTGCGGACAACGCCGAGCACAGCAACGAAAACCACGCCAGCAAACTCACCCGCAACTCGCATCTGCTCGTCAAGACGGCCGAGGACCTCGAGCACGCCGCCAACGCGTGGCGGCTGGGCGAACTGGACTGAGGGGCCAGCCGGGCCGGGCGGCAGGCGCCCGGATGACGGGCCCGCAGCACCCAGGACACGCACGGCTCGGGCAGGCTGTCAATGTTGACTTGCATGAACCTACGTAGAAAACTAAAAGCGGTGCCGAACCGCGAAACCCCCGGGCTTCAACATTTAGCCGCCTAGAGCGGCCTACCGCCGAGAGGCGTATCCGGTTCGGCACCATTTTCATGCCTTCTTACCCTGATGTTCGCCCGGTTTTCACCTGCGCCGTCACACGCCGCGTCGGGCCGGGCCGGACCCGCCGCGGACGGTAAAGTGATGCGTATGCACTGGTCACCGTCAAGTCACACGGCCGGCCGACTCCACCCGCGAACCTCCTCCCGGAAGACCGGTGACACCACGTGAAGCTGCGCCTGTTCCCCCAGGAGTCCGCCGGACTGAACCTGCTCTCCCAAATGGCGCGCCAGATCGTGCTGGGGACCGGAACGCTCTCGGAGATCCTCGGCGCCCCGGCCAGCGAGCATGCCCGGCTGGTGGAGGACATGCACAACCACGAGGCCAAATCCGCGGAGCTGCACTTTGCCCTCCTGACCCACATGCGCACCAGCTTCGTGAACCCGCTGCCGCGCGAGGACATGTACACGCTGTCCCGGTTCCTCAACGAGGCCATGGAGAAGCTCGACGCCGCCGCCGAGCTCGTCTCCCTTTACAAGCTCGAACGGCTGCCCAGACGGGCCGCCGACCAGCTGGAAATCATCAGCCGCCAGGCCGAACTAACGGTCGATGCGATGCGGCGGCTGAACAATCTGGACGACCTCGAGGACTACTGGATCGAGATCCTGCGCCTGGCCAAGCGTGCCGAGCGCACGCACCGGGTGTGGGTCGCGGACATGCTCCACGAGATGAAGGCCATGCAGTACGCGCGCAACCGCGATGTCGCGAACCAGCTCGTGGAAGTCACAAAGGACATGCGCCGGATCGCGACCCAGGTGGGCAGCATCATCGTCAAGGAATCCTGACGTGGTGCTCTTCTTCCTTGCCCTGGTGCTGCTCTGCGCCGGGGCCTTTGCATTCCTCAACGGGTTCAGGGACGCGTCCTCGTCGGTGGCGCTGGCCGTGCGGACGCGCGCGCTGACCCCAACAGTGGCGGTGATTCTGGCCAGCCTGTTCAACTTCATCGGTGCCGGGCTGAGCGCCGCCCTGGCTCTGGCCGTCAGCCAGGCGTGGCTGTCGCTGCCGCCGGGCACAAACGGCCTGACGATTCTGCTGGCCGCGCTGCTGAGCGCCATCCTCTGGGGCGTCTACTTGTGGTGGCGCGGCATCCCCTCGTCCTCCACGCATGCCCTGGTCGGCGGGCTCGCCGGGGCGGGGGTCGCCAGCGTCGCCGTCGGCGGAAACCCTGTCATGGGCGTTGACGCCTCGCTCCTGTCCCAGGTGGTGCTCCCGCTGCTGATCTCACCGGTGATCGCCTATGCGGGGTCGTTCCTGCTGGTCTGGCCTGCGGGCTGGGCGGCCCGGTACACGCCGCCCAATGTCGTCAACACCCGCTCCCGGCGGGCCCAGGCCATTGCCGCGGGCGCCGTCGCCTTCGGGCACGGGCTGCAGGACGGCCAACGCACCAGCGCGGTGGTGATCCTGGCGCTGCTGGCGGCCGGGCTCTCCGACGGCGGTTCAGTGCCGGTGTGGGTGGCCCTGCTGACGGCCGTCTTGCTGTCGGCGGGAACCCTCGCGGGCGGGTGGCGGATTTCCTACACCATCGGCTACCGGCTGACCCGGGTCGATCCCCTGCGCGGATTCGTCGCGCAGATGTACAGTGCGGTGATGCTGTTGGTGGGCGCGATCGGGCTGCACTGGCCCGTCTCCACCACGCACACGGTGACGGCGGCAACCCTTGGCGCCGGCGCCAACCAGTGTTTCCCGGGCACCGACCGGCGGCTGGTGATCCGCATCCTGGTGTTCTGGGTAGCGACCCCGGTTGTCACCGCTGCCGCCGCGTTCGTCCTGCAGTTGGCGCTCTCGACGGTGGCCGGCCTGTAGCAGCCTGGTTATCCGAAGCGGCCGGAGACGTAGTCCTCGGTGGCCTTCTCGGTCGGGTTGCTGAAGATCGTGGGGGTGTCGCCGAACTCGATCAGCTTGCCCGGCTTGCCGGTGCCGGCAATGTTGAAGAAGGCCGTCTTGTCCGACACGCGGGCCGCCTGCTGCATGTTGTGCGTCACGATCACCACCGTGTACTGGTCCTTGAGCTCATTGATGAGGTCCTCAATGGCCAGCGTCGAGATCGGGTCCAGGGCGGAGCAGGGCTCGTCCATGAGGATTACCTGGGGTTCAACGGCAATCGCGCGCGCAATGCACAGGCGCTGCTGCTGGCCGCCGGACAGCCCGGAGCCGGGCTTGGCCAGACGGTCCTTGACCTCGTTCCAGAGGTTGGCACCCTGCAGGGACCGCTCCACCAGGACATCGGCCTCGCCCTTGGAGATCTTCGTGTTGTTCAGCTTCACGCCGGCCAGCACGTTGTCCCGGATGGACATGGTGGGGAACGGGTTGGGGCGCTGGAACACCATGCCGATCTGGGACCGGACGGTGACCGGGTCGACGCCGGGGCCGTACAGGTTGTCCCCGTCCAGCAGCACTTCGCCTTCAACCCTCGCGCCGGGAATGACCTCGTGCATGCGGTTCAGGGTGCGCAGGAAGGTGGACTTGCCGCAACCCGAGGGGCCGATGAAGGCCGTGACGGACTTGGCGTCGATGTTGATGTTGACGCCTTCGACGGCCAGGAATTTGCTGTAGTAGACGTTCAGGTCCTTGACGTCGATGCGCTTAGACATGGTGTTCCTTCACTTGCTGGAGGTAGGGGCGGCGGGCGCGGATGGCCTAGCGGCCTGTCTTGGGGGCGAAGATGCGGGCAATCAGGCGGGCGCCGAGGTTGAGCAGCATCACCAGGATGATGAGTACCAGGGCCGCGCCCCAGGCCCGCTGGGAGGACGGGTCCGGGTTCGACGGCGAGGTGGGGTTCAGGATCTGGGTGTAGATGAAGGTCGGCAGGGAGGCCATCCAGCCGCTGAACACGTTGGTGTTGATGGTGGTCGCGAATCCGGCGGTGACCAGAATCGGCGCGGTTTCGCCGATCACGCGGGCGATCGCCAGGGTGATGCCGGACGCGATGCCGGAGATCGCCGTCGGGAGGACCACCTTGAGGATGGTCCGCCACTTGCGGACGCCGAGGGCGTAGGCGGCCTCGCGGAGTTCGTTGGGCACGATCTTGAGCATTTCCTCGCTGGAGCGGACCACCACCGGGATCATCAGCACCGAAAGTGCGACGGCGGCTACGGCGCCGGTCTTGGTGCCCGGGCCGACCACCGCGAAGAACGCGGCGGCGGCGAACAGGCCGGCGACAATCGAGGGGATGCCGGTCATGACGTCCACGAAGAAGGTGATGGCCCGGGCCAGTGCGCGGTCCTCGCCGTATTCCACGAGGTAGATCGCGGTCAGCAGGCCCACGGGGACCGAGATGAGGGTGGCGAGCACCGTGATCAGCAAGGTGCCCATGAGCGCGTGGTAGATGCCGCCCAGCAGGGGGGCGCCTTCCTCGACCGTCTTGTTGTCGAAGGCGCCGGTGACCCCGTTCATGGAGGTGGTGAGGAACCCGGGATCCAGGAGCCCGGGGAGCCCATTGATCAGCACGGTCCAGATCACCGAGAACAGGGGCAGCAGGGCAACCAGGAAGGCCCCCACAACCAGGCAGGTGGCCAGCTTGTCCTTGGCTTTGCGGGCGCCTTCCACAACAAGGCTCCAGCCCACCAGGCCGGCGGCGAAGAGAATGGCGGAGACGATCCCCCAGCCGAAGGCATTGAAGCCGATCAGCGCGAGGATCGCCGCGCCGAGGATCAAAGCAACGGCCAGGACGATGTACGGCGCGGCCTTGGGCAGTTGGCCCCTGGTCAGCGCCGAGCGCTTGCGTACCGGAGTCAGGGTGGAGGTCATTTAGTTGGCTCCCGAGAATTCTTTGTGCCGGCTGATGATTCCCCGGGCAATCATGTTCACTCCGAGGGTAATGACGAACAGCACCAGGCCCGCGGCGATCAGCGTGCTGACCTTGAGCCCGCTGGCCTCGGGGAAGTTCAGGGCGATTTCGGCGGCGATGGTCTGGTTGCCGGTCTGGATCAGGCTGGCGGTCAGGGCTCCGGAGGACAGCACCAGCGCGACGGCCATGGTCTCGCCGAGGGCCCGGCCCAGTCCCAGCATCACGGCGCTGATGATTCCGGGCCGGCCGAACGGCAGCACGGTCATCCGGATCATCTCCCAGCGGGTGGCCCCGAGCGCCAGCGCGGCCTCTTCGTGCAGCTTGGGGGTCTGCAGGAAGATTTCGCGGGTCAGGGAGGTGATGATGGGCAGGACCATGACGGCGAGCACGATTCCGGCCGTCAGGATGGTCTTGCCGGTGGCGGAGGCGGGGCCCTGGAAGATCGGCAGCCAGCCCATGTTCTCGGCCAGCCAGTTGTACGACGGCGAGATTTCCTTGGCCAGGAACGCGACGCCCCAGGCGCCGTAGACCACGGACGGGATGGCGGCGAGGAGGTCAATCACGTAACCCAGGCCGGAGGCGAGCTGGCGCGGTGCGAAGTGCGAAATGAACAGCGCGACTCCGATCGCGATCGGCGTCGCGATCACGAGAGCGATCACCGAGGCGATGAGGGTGCCGATGACGAGCGGCCAGATGTAGGTGAAGAATCCTTCGCCGCCCTGGATCTTGTCCGCCGGAGCCACGAGGGCGGGGAGCGCCTGGATCACGAGAAACAGTGCCACGCCGAAGAGCACGACGAGGATCAAACACCCTGCTGCCAAGGTGGCTGCGGAAAAGACTTTGTCACCGGCGTGGCCTGCGCCCCGGGACTTGGTCAGGGAGGTGGTGGTCACTTCACGGTCCTTCGGTTTGGATGGGATCCGGGCGCCGGGTGCGGAGGCCTCCGCGGCCGGTGCCCGGCAAATCTTGATGTATGGAACAAACGCGTCAGTTCCCTGCTCCATGGCGGCCGCCGGTGGCGGCCGCCATGATGCAGGGAACCTTGATCAGGCCCGTGTTTCCACTATGCCCTTTTCCACTTCGCCTCGCGGCGCAGCGTATTCCTAGGCCTTGGCCTTGACGGAGTCGACGGCAGCCATTGCCTTGTCCTGGAGGGTCTTGGACAGCGGCGCCGACTTGGCGGCGTCGGCGGCGGCCTGCTGGCCCGCGTCGGAGGCGGCGTACTTGACGAAGGCCTTGACCAGGTCAGCGGTGGCCTGCGTGTCGTAGGTGGTGCAGACGATGTGGTAGGACACCAGGACGATCGGGTAGGCGCCCGCGGCGGTGGTGGTGCGGTCCAGCTTGATGGCGAGGTCGTTGGCGTTGCGGCCCTCGACCGGCTTGCCCTGGTCGACTGCCTTGGAAGCTGCCTCGGCGGAGATCTTCGTGAAGGAGTCGCCGACCTTGATCTGCGCGGTGCCGAGCTTGCCGCTGACAGCGGAGTCGTCGGCGTAGGTCACGGCGCCGGGGGTGTCGGTGACAGTCTTGACGACGCCGGAGGTGCCCTTGGCGTTCTCGCCCTTCAGGCTGGCGGGCCAGACGCCGGCTGCCTTGTCGGTCCACACGGTGGGGGCTACGGCGGACAGGTAGTCGGTGAAGTTGGTGGTGGTGCCCGAGTCATCGGAGCGGTTCACCGGGGTGACCTTGAGGTCCGGAAGCTGGACGCCCGGGTTCATGGCCGCGATGGCGGGGTCATTCCAGTTGGCGACCTCGCCGCGGAAGATCTTTGCGACGGTGGCGGCGTCGAGCTTCAGGTCCGTGATGCCAGGGACGTTGAAGGCGACGGCGATCGGGGAAATGTAGACCGGAATGTCAATGGCCCCGTCGGGACCACACTTTTCCTTGGAGCTGGCGAGTTCGTCATCCTTGAGGTAGGCATCGGAGCCGGCGAACTGGGCCGAGCCGTCGAGGATCGCCTTGCGTCCGGCGCCGGAACCGTCCGGGGAGTACTGCACAGTTGCGCCCTGGTTCGCGGTAGCGAAGTTGGTCTTCCAGACATCCATGGCTGCGCCCTGGGCGGAAGAACCGATGCCGGTCAGGGTGCCGGTGACCGCGGGACCCGAGGCGGACGGCGCGGCGGTCTGGGCCGTGTTGGTTGCGTTGTCCGAACCGCAGGCGGTCAGCGCAAGTGCGCCGACGGCGATTACAGCGATAGCCGCGTTGCGGCCGAAGCGGAGAGCCTTCACTGAGTTGTACCCCTTCCAGGGCTGTGAGTGCCGGGCCCGGAGAAGGCCCGCAGGGATGCGTACGGGTTTGTACCTTTACCGACCGTAAGTGGCCCAGGTGAAGAGAATTGCGGACCAAAGTGAACGGCCGGTGAACGACGCGGGACTATTGGCTTACATATGCCGGGCCGCCATTGTGTTCTGTGCGTCACAGTCGTATCAGCCGCACAGTGCCCGCGGCCCGTGCCGTGTCCTGCCGTGCCGGCCGTCCCGGCGCAGCAAATAGACTGGAGGGCATGGCCTCCGCGACTGGACTCTCCGCAAGCGCACGATTCCTGCGCGGCCGGGTCCGCACCGGCTTTGTCCGGAGCCGGAACTCCCTGGGCCCGGCCATCCAGATGACCACTTGCGCCGTGGGCGCTTACGCTTTCGCAGAATACGTCCTGGGTCACAGCGGGCCGTTGTTTGCGGCCACGTCATCCCTTATTGCGCTCGGTTTTTCCCGCGACCCCCGGCTGCGCCGCGTCATCGAGGTGGGCTTGGGCTGCACGCTCGGAATCGTGGTCGGAGACCTGCTGCTGCACTGGCTGGGCTCCGGAATCTGGCAGGCCGCCGTCGTGCTCCTTTTCTCCATCCTGCTGGCCAGGTTCCTGGACAGCGGGACGATTTTCACGACGCAACTGGGCCTGCAGTCGGTGCTCGTGGTGCTCCTGCCCGCACCGATCGGGGGCCCGTTCACCCGCAGCATCGACGCCGTGGTGGGCGGAGTGTTCGCGCTGCTGATGACCGTCCTCGTTCCCAAGGATCCGCGGCGTGAACCCCGCAGCGACGTCAAGAAGCTCCTGCACGAGCTCGCCGAGGTGCTGCGGGAATGCGCCTCGGCGCTGAGCTACAGCGATTCCACCCAGGCCTGGCACGCCCTCATCCGGGGCCGGAACTGCCAGCCGCTCGTCGACGCCATGCGCCAGTCGCTGCGTGCCTCCGGCGAAGTGGCAACCTTGGCCCCAGCCTACCGGCGGCACCGGGACGAACTGGACCAGATGGAGCAGTCGCTGGACTACATCGATCTCGCGCTGCGCAACAGCCGGGTCTTTGCGCGCCGACTGACCAGCGCCATCAACCATGCGGCGCTCTCCGACGAGGCCACCCAGAACATCGCCGAGGTCCTGCAGGAGACGGCCGCCGCCGTCGACGAGCTCTCGCTCGGCCTGGCGGAAGTCCACGACGGCGCCCGCCGCGCCCACCTGCGGACAGCACGCTCGGAGCTGCGGGAGATCGCAGGCCGGCTGCATCCGCGGATACTGGACGTCCAGCGGCTGGAGGGCGAAACGGTGGTCATGTTGTTCCGCCCGCTCATGGTGGACCTGCTCGAGGCCGCCGGGCTGGATTCCAAGGAAGCCCGGGACATCCTGCCCCCGCTGTAGCTGCTGCAGCTGGGGGCACGGGCCTGCTGACCCCGCCGCCGGCGCACTTGTTGTCGCTGGCCCCCGATAGTGTGGACCAATGGCTACGAAGACTTCCCGGGGGCCGAAGGCGCCCGGCTATAAATGCGCCGAATGCGGCTGGACGACGGCCAAGTGGGTGGGCCGCTGCGGCGAGTGCCAGGCGTGGGGCAGCGTGGAGGAGACCGGCACCGCCGTCGCCCGGACGACGGCGGCCACGACGGTCCTGGAACCGGCCCGCCGGATCGCCGACGTCGACGCCACTACCGCCGCGTTCCTGCCCACCGGCGTGGATGAACTCGACCGTGTGCTCGGCGGCGGGCTGGTGCCAGGCGCCGTGATCCTGCTGGCGGGCGAGCCCGGGGTGGGCAAGTCGACGCTGCTGCTGGACGTTGCGGCCAAGTTCGCCCGCACGGCGCAGGACGTCCTCTACATCACCGGCGAGGAATCCGCGGCCCAGGTCAAGCTCCGCGCGGACCGGATCGACGCCGTCGCCGAATCCCTGTACCTGTCTGCCGAAACTGACCTGGGGCAGGCCCTGGGGCAGGTGGAGAAGCTGGAGCCACGCCTGCTGGTGGTGGACTCCGTGCAGACCCTCAGCAGCGCCGACGTCGAGGGCAGCGCCGGCGGCGTGTCCCAGGTGCGCGAGGTGGCGGCGTCCCTGATCGCCGCGGCCAAGCGCCGCAACATGACCACGCTGCTGGTCGGGCACGTGACCAAGGACGGCTCCATCGCCGGGCCCCGGCTGCTGGAACACCTCGTGGACGTCGTCTGCCAGTTCGAAGGCGAACGGCACTCGCGGCTGCGGCTGCTGCGCGCGGTCAAGAACCGCTACGGACCCACCGATGACGTCGGCTGCTTCGATCTGAACGAGGACGGCATCGAGGGCCTCGCCGATCCCAGTGGGCTGTTCGTCTCCCGGACCAAGGAGCCCGTTTCGGGAACCTGCATCACGGTCACGCTGGAGGGCCGCCGGCCGCTGCTGGCCGAGGTGCAGGCGCTGCTCGCCGAGAGTGCCAGCTCCCAGCCCCGCCGCGCCACCAGCGGGCTCGACAGCTCGCGCGTCGCGATGCTGCTGGCCGTCCTGCAGCAGCGCGCCGGCTGCCTGCTGAATAAGGACGACTCGTACGTGGCAACGGTCGGCGGGGTCAAGCTCAGCGAACCCGCCACGGACCTCGCCGTGGCCCTGGCGGTGGCTTCGGCCAAGGCCAGGAAGCCGCTCCCCCAGCGGCTCATAGCCTTCGGCGAGGTGGGCCTGGCGGGCGAAGTCCGCCCGGTGCCCGGCATCAACCAGCGCATCCAGGAGGCGCACCGGCTCGGCTTCACCCATGCCGTGGTACCGGCCAGCCCCAACGGGCACGGACCGGTTCCGGCGGGCTTCTCGGTCCGCGAGGTCGGCCACCTGGCCGAGGCCCTGGGACTGCTGATCAGCTGACGCCGCGGAAGCCGGGCGCCCCGGTGGTCTGGGACCTGGGGACGATGCGAGTTGCCAGAGGTCCGCTGAGGCTGGAAATGCCCTCTTGCCAAAGATACCCCCCGGGGGTATGTTGGGCGTAGCCGCAGATGACTGAGCATCCGTCAGGAGCACACACCATGGAACACCGGCACAGCAGCCCCGGCGCGGACCAGGGCCTCCGAAACCACAGCCCGGGCGGGACGCCGCACGGCAACCATGCTGTGAGCTCCGCCGCGGACGAGCACACGGTACACACTCACGGCCAGCATGCCGGGCACAGCGTCGCGATGTTCAGGGACAGGTTCTGGCTGTCACTGGCCCTGGCCGTGCCGGTGGTCTTCTTCAGCCCCATGTTCGCGGAACTCCTGGGCTACGCTCCTCCCGCCTTCCCCGGCTCAGCATGGATCCCGCCGGTCTTCGGCACGGCGATCTACCTCTACGGCGGCCGTCCGTTCCTCCAGGGCGGACTCAATGAACTGAAGACGCGAAAACCGGGGATGATGCTGCTGATTGCCATGGCCATCAGCGTCGCCTTTATCGCCTCCTGGGTGACCAGCCTCGGCATCGGCGGTTTCGATCTCGACTTCTGGTGGGAGCTGGCGCTGCTGGTCCCCATCATGCTGCTGGGCCACTGGATCGAGATGCGCGCCCTCGGCTCGGCGCAGGGTGCGCTGGATGCCCTGGCGGCGCTGCTGCCCGACGAAGCGGAACGCGTCACGACCGCCGGCACGGAGACCGTCAGCCTCGCCGAACTCCGTGCCGGGGACACCATCCTGGTCCGCCCCGGCGGCCGGATGCCGGCCGACGGCACCGTCAGCGGCGGGCAGGCCGAATTCGACGAATCCATGATCACGGGCGAATCAAAAACCGTCCTGCGGGCCCCGGGGGATCCCGTGGTGGCCGGCACCATCGCCACTGACAACTCCGTGAGGGTCCGGGTGTCGGCCATCGGCGAGGACACGGCCCTCGCCGGGATCCGGCGCCTCGTGGCCGAGGCACAGGCCTCCTCCTCCCGGGCCCAGGCCCTGGCCGACCGGGCTGCGGCCTTCCTCTTCTACTTCGCGGCCGGCACCGGCGTCCTGACGTTCATCTTCTGGACCCTGATGGGCAGCCTAGGAGACGCGGTCACCCGCACCGTCACTGTCCTGGTCATCGCCTGCCCCCACGCCCTCGGCCTTGCCATCCCGCTCGTCATCGCCATTTCCACCGAGCGCGCCGCCCGGGCGGGCGTCCTGATCAAGAACCGGATGGCGCTGGAGCGCATGCGGACAGTCGATGTCGTGCTGTTCGACAAGACCGGAACCCTGACCAGGGGCGAACCGGAACTCAAGGAAGTCGCCGCCGCAGACGCGGGAACAACCGGCCAAGACGCTGCGCAGGATACGGTGCTGGCACTCGCGGCCGCCGTGGAGGCTGACAGCGAGCATCCCCTGGCCCGCTCAATCGTTGCCGCGGCCCGTGAACGGGGACTGAAGCTTCCGACGGCGGACGGGTTCACGTCGCTGACTGGCCGCGGAGTCCGCGCCACGGTCGACGGCCGCACGGTCCAGGTGGGCGGTCCGGCCCTGCTCCGGGAGCTGGGTCTGCCGGAGCCGTCGGATTTGGCCGCCACGACCGGCGCCTGGCTGGAGCGCGGCGCGGCGGTGCTTCATGTCGTGGACGGCGGCAGGGTTCTGGGTGCTGTCAGCCTCGAGGATGCCGTGCGGCCCGAGTCCCGCCAGGCCGTCCGGGCCCTGCAGGCACGCGGCATCAAGGTGGCCATGGTCACCGGCGACGCCCGGCAGGTGGCGCACGCCGTCGCCGCCGAGCTCGGCATCGACGAAGTGTTCGCCGAGGTACTCCCGGCCGACAAGGACAAGAAAGTGGCGGAGCTCCAGGGCCGCGGGCTGAAGGTGGCCATGGTGGGCGACGGCGTCAACGACTCCCCCGCGCTGGCACGGGCGGAGGTGGGGATCGCGATTGGCGGCGGCACGGATGTGGCCGTGGAATCCGCCGGTGCGGTCCTGGCCGGCAACGATCCGCGGGCTGTGCTGTCAATGCTCGATCTTTCCAGGGCGAGCTACCGGAAGATGTGGCAAAACCTCGTGTGGGCCACCGGATACAACGTCATCTCGGTGCCGCTGGCTGCCGGTGTCCTCGCCTTCGCCGGAATTGTCCTGTCCCCCGCCGCGGGCGCCGTGATGATGTCGGCGTCGACCATTGTGGTTGCCCTGAACGCCCAGTTGCTGCGCAGGCTTAAGCTCAACCCGGCCGCGGTCAGCTGACCTGTTGGAGGCCCCGATGCCGGAAACCACCCGCCGTGAGTCATCATTCGGGAGATCGTATGCCCGGGTGGGTCCGCGGATGGACGCCCGCGGCGCAGCAGAGCACCGCCGCCGGCTCGTGGCGCCGGCGCACGGCTTCGTCATCGAAATCGGGGCGGGCTACGGGGCCACCTTCCCGTTCTACCCTTCCGCGGTGTCCGGTGTGCTGGCCCTCGAACCGGACCCCACGCTCCGTGCGCTGGCCCTCGCCGCCGCCGGCAGGGCGCCTGTGCCCGTCACGGTGAGGGACGGCGTGGCGGAAGCGCTGCCGGCGGCGGATGCCTCGGCCGACGTCGTTGTTTCCAGCTTGGTGCTGTGCAGCGTGCCGGACCCGTCCCTCGCCCTGGCGGAGGTGGTCCGGGTCCTGCGCCCCGGCGGTCTGCTGCTGTTCTACGAACACGTCCGCTCAGCGCACCGCCTGCTGGGGGCCGCCGAAGACCTGCTCACACCGCTGTGGGGCCGGCTGGCAGGCGGATGCCACCCGAACCGTGACACCGCCGCCATGATCGCCGCGGCAGGCCTGAGCGTGCAGGGCATCGAGCGCTTCGGCTTTTCGGTGCTTCCCGGCAATCCGCGGCTGGCCCACGTCCTCGGTGTGGCGGGCAAATCCTGAGCACGTTCCGGCACAACGAAAAGGGGGCGCCTGCCGCGATGGCAGACGCCCCTCTCCTGATTTCACTCCGGCTGAGCCGGCCTGGGTTTGCTAGGCCTTCTTGGGCGGCAGGGCCAGCTTGAAGATCTTCGCCCACGTGGAGCCGACCTGCTTCAGCAGCGGGCCCGTGGTGTACGGCAGTCCGTAGCGCTTGCAGATCTCCTGCACCTTCGGCTGCACTTCCGCATAGCGGTTCGAGGGAAGGTCCGGGAACAGGTGGTGCTCAATCTGGTGCGAGAGGTTGCCGGTCATGAGGTGCATGAACTTGGAGCCGGAGATGTTGGCCGAGCCGATCATCTGCCGCACATACCAGTCACCGCGGGTCTCGCCCTCCACCATTTCCTCGGTGAAGGTGTCAGTGCCTTCGGGGAAGTGGCCGCAGAAGATCACTGCGTGCGCCCACACGTTGCGGACGGCGTTGGCGGTCAGCGTGCCGTAGAGGGCCTGCTTGCCGGAACCGGTCAGCATGGCGACGGCGGGAGTGGCGGCGTAGTCCTTGGTGAACTGCGTCAGTGCCTTGCGGCCGAGGGCCTTCAGGTCCTTGGTCAGGGCTTCCTTGGACTTCCGGCCCTCTTTGTAGTCCACCAGTTCGAGGTCGTAGATCGCGATGCCCCACTCGAAGACCGGTGCCAGCAGCGCGTTGTACAGCGGGTTGCCCAGGTTGAAGGGAGTCCATTTCTGGTCCGGATCCATCCGCAGCAGGTTGTATCCGATGTCGTTGTCCTTGCCGACCACATTTGTCCAGCGGTGGTGGAGATCGTTGTGGGTGTGCTGCCAGGAGCGCGCGGGGGTGACGAAGTCCCATTCCCAGGTGGTGGAGTGGATGTCCGGGTCCCGCATCCAGTCCCACTGCCCGTGCAGGATGTTGTGCCCAAGTTCCATGTTTTCCAGGATCTTGGCGAAGCTCAGCAGCGCGGTGCCGGCGAACCAGGCGGGCTTCTTCTTGCTGACAAGGAGCAGGGCACGGCCGGAGAGCTCCAGGCCGCGCTGGATCTTGATCATGCGGCGGATGTAGGCGGCATCGGCGGACCCGCGCTTGGCGAGGATGTCATCCTTGATGGCGTCGAGTTCGCGCCCCAGCTCCGCCACCTGCTCGTCGGAGAGGTGGGCGGCCGCGGGAGGGCGCAGCAGCGGGCTGCCGGTTTCGGCGAGGGCTCCGGGCCGCGTCTTCGCGACCGTGACGACCTTTGCTGTGTCGGCTGAACCGCTGGTGGCGGGGGTGTCGGCGTCGGAAAGGTCCGGTTTGTTGGAAACAATCGTCATGCGGTGATACTCCTCAGAGGTCGAGGTTAACGGGGCCGGCGGCTGCCGACACGCACGTCTGGATTAGTTGGCCGGGCTCGCCGTGCACTTCGTTGGTGCGCAGGTCACGGACGTGGCCGGCCCGCAGCGGGATGAGGCAGCTGTGGCAGATACCCATCCGGCAGCCGCTGGGCATGAGGATGCCGGCGTCCTCGCCGACATCGAGCAGCGGGGTGTCGCCATCGGCCTCGACTTCACGGTCGGAGGCCTCGAAGGTGACCAGGCCGCCGTCGTGCCCTGCGCCGCCGGCGAGGCTGGTGCTGAAGCGTTCGATGGTCAGGGTGCCCGAGCTGGCCGCGGCCTGCTGGGCGTCCTCCGCTTCGGCCTCCCACAACGCCTCGGCGTCGTTGAGGTACCCTTCCGGACCGCATGCGTAGGCGGCGCGCTGGCGCCAGTCCGGGCAGAGCCGGTCCAGGTCGGCGGCCGAGGTGAAGTCCAGCCGTCCGCTCTCACCAGTGAACCAGTGCGTGACGCGCAGGTTGGGGAACTGGTCGGCGAGCTCGGCGAGTTCTTCACGGAAGATGGTGTCCGCGGCGGTGCGGGCGGTGTGGATCAGGACGACGTCCGAATCCGGGCGGTGCGGAACGAGCGTGCGGATCATCGACATCACCGGGGTGATCCCGCTGCCGGCCGTGAGCATGAGCAGCGGCCGCGGATGCTCGGGAAGGACGAAATCGCCCTGCGGGGGCGCCAGGAACAGGACGTCGCCGGGCTTGGTGCCTCGCACGAGGGCCCCGGACACGGCGCCCATGTCGGTCACGGTGATTGCCGGGTCCTGTCCGGCGGGGGCGCTGAGCGAGTAGGACCGCCAGTGGCGGACACCGTCGAGCTCGACGCCAATACGGGCCCACTGGCCGGCAAGATGTGCTTGCCAGCCGCGGCCGGGACGGAAGAAAATGGTGGCGGAATCGGCCGTTTCTGGAACCACCCTGGTGACCACGCCGCGCAATTGGCGGGCGGAAAACACGGGATTGAACAGCGACAGAATGTCTTCTGGAGCTAGTGGGGTGGTCAGTAGAGATGCGGCGCGCGCCAGCTTACGGAGCCGGATCATTCATCAAGCTTATGTCAGATTGCGCCATACTTCTTCACCCAAGGCATACGATCGACTTGAGAAAACTATCCCGCCGCAACAACTCATCGGACTTTCCATGAACACATCCCCTGCCCGGGAGCCTGCCGACCCCACCCCCGCCTACGATCCTCCCTGGCTGGCCCTGCCGCGGGAGGTCAGCGACATGCTGCGGCCGCGGATGCCCGGCATTGTCGAGGCCATCATCGAGGCCGTCCCGCAGCTCGTCCCGGCGTACGCCAGGCCGATCGAGGGGCGCTTTGGCAGGGGGCTGCGCAGGGGCGTGGCCGCGGCGCTGGACCGCTTCCTGCAACTGCCCGGGACCCGGCTGCCGGCGCTGTCCGAGGAAAGCCGGGAGCTGGTGGCCGGGCTGGGCAGCGGCGAGTTCCGGCAGGGGCGGAGCATGGACGCGCTCCTGAGCGCCTACCGGATGGGCGCCCGTGTGACGTTCCGGGAGATGTCCAAAGTCTCAGTGGAACACCATCTGGGCCAGGGCGTCGTGGTGGACCTGGGCGAATCGATCCTCGCGTACATCGATGAGCTGTCGGCGGTCAGCGCCGAGGCCTACGCCTTTGAGCAGTCCGAACGGGCCGGAGCAGTGGACCGGCGGCGCACCGAACTGCTGGACCTGCTCCTGCTAGGCCAGGCCGACGAGGCGGCCCTGCGCCAGACGGCGGCGATGGCGGACTGGTCCCTGCCCCAGCGCATGGCGGTGGTGACGCTGCCGCTGGACCGGGCGGCCGGGCTGCGGCTGCGCCTGGGCCCGGGCACCCTTGTGATTGAGCGCGAGACCGATGTTGTCGCCCTGGTGCCGGCGCGGATGTCGCGCTCCGCCCGGGACGACCTGGACCGTGCCCTGAAGGGGCGCGGCGCTTCCGTGGGACCGGCCGGGGGCTGGGAGAGGGTTCCGGATTCGCTGCGGCTGGCCGTGCTGGCGGCCGCGGCACTGCCTCCGCGGGAGGGACCGGATGATCCCCCGATCTGGGCCGACGAGCACCTGGCGCAGGTGATTCTCGGTGCAGAACCCTCAGCGATCACGGAACTCGCCAACCGCCGGCTCGCGCCGCTGGAAGGGCTCCGGCCCGCACAGCGCGACCGGCTCGCCGAAACCCTGCTCTCCTGGTTGCGCCACTGGGGCCAGCGGGCGCCCGTGGCCGCCGAGCTCGGGATTCACCCGCAGACCGTGGGCTACCGGGCAGCGCAGCTGCGCGAGCTCTTTGGCGACGCCCTCGAGGACCCAACGGCGCGCTTCGAACTCGAACTGGCCCTTCACGCCGGCCGGCGGTAGGCCAGCCCGTCAGGCGGACCGCGGGTTACCCGGCGAGCGCCCGCCGGCTGTGGAGCCGCAACTCCAGGTCGTGCATCACGAGCGCCGCCAGGTCCTCCAGCGCAGCCGTGTCCTCATCGCTGAACTCGCGGGGCTCACGGTCCAGGATGCAGAAGGTGCCCAGGTTGTAGCCGTCCGGAGTGCGCAGCGGCACCCCGGCATAGAACTGCAGGCCGAACTCGCCTGCCACGAGGGGGTTGGCCAGCGTCCGGGGATCGTTGACGGCGTCCTGGACAATCCAGGCATCGCCCTGCAGGACGGCGGAGGCGCACAATCCGGGGTCCCGGCCGATTTCCGTGACATCCGTGCCGTGGTGGGACTTGAACCAGATCCGGTCATGGTCCACAACACTGACAATCGCCACGGGCACCGAGAACATGCGTGCGGCCAGCGCCGCGATCCGGTCAAAGACGCCGTCCGCGGGAGTGTCCAGGATCCGGTACCGCTCGACCGCCTGCATGCGCCCTTCTTCGTCGGTCAACAGCGCGGCCCGGTCCCGGCGGCGGCGTCCTGTGCCGTTGATGACTTCCTGGCGCAGGGCCAGGGACACTTCCCGGGCCGGCGGGCGGGCGGCCGGATCCCTGTCCAGCATGGAGGTCAGCAGGGCCGCCCACATGGGCGCGATGTCTTCAGGGACGTCCGGGTCGTGGAGCAGCCGGGCCAGGGCGGACTGCACCGGCGCGCCGGGATAGGCCATTTTCCCGGTCAGGCCTTCCAGCAGGACCAGCCCCAGCGAATAGACGTCGCTGGCGGGGCCCGCCGGTTCGCCGGCAGCCTGTTCGGGGCTGAGGTAGGCCGGGGTGCCGGAGCTGTCATCGGGGTCGCCGTGGTGGCCTTCGCGGATGGTGATGGCCACGCCGAAGTCACTGAGTTTGGCGCGGGCGCGCCGGTCCTCGACGCTGTAGTCCACGAGCAGGATGTTGGCCGGCTTGACGTCCCGGTGGATGATGCCGTGGTGGTGGATGTGCGCAAGACCGTCGGCGAGATCGTGTCCGATCAGCGCCATGTGGGCCGCCGACAGCGGGCCCTCGGCCGAGCGGCGGCGCAGGTCGGGGCCGCGGACGAGTTCCATCACCAGATAACTGAGCCGGCGGGTCGGGTCACTGAGGTCCGTGCCGGCGTCGAACAATGTCACGAGGGCGTGGTGGGCCATCCCCGCCAGGATCCGCACTTCATCGGCTTGCCTGCGGGTCCGTTCTTCGTCCACTGTCCCGTCGCGGAAGAGTTTGACTGCCACTTCACGCCCCAGGACCTCGTCCGTGGCACGGTACACGCTCGATTGGCTGCCCCGGCCAATGAGTTCTTCGATCCGGTAGCGCCCGCTGAGCAGGAAACCGGGGTCCATGGTTGTCAAAGGTCTACGTGGTCCCTCTAATGGGGCCGCCGCTGGAAGCGGGCGGATCAGTCCAAAGCCGGGACAAATCCCGGCACCCGCATCATAAGCAAGCTTACTTATCATAACGCGGAAACCGGATTCCGGAAGACTTCCGGGGAGTCTTTCGGTCCGCCGCCTAGGCTATTTTGCGGGGTTGTGGGTCCCGATCGGCACCAGGGTGAGGTCAGGGTGGTTCTTTTCAATCCGGCGCAGGGCCCAGACGTCGTTGAACAGGGCCAGGTATTCCCCGTCGGAGCGCAACAGGACTTCGGCGCCGGGGACGTTGGCCAGCGCCGGCATGGCGTCGGCGGTCGAGATCCGGGCCATGGAATACGGGAGCCGCTCCAGCCGCATCGGGGCGCTGAAGTCGTGCGCCATGCGGTCCTCGACCACTTCGAACTGCATGGGGCCGACGGCGGCAAGAACGGGCGCCTGGTCGCCGCGGATGTCGGAGCGGAGCACCTGGATGACGCCCTCGTGCTCGAGTTGTTCGATGCCGCGGCGGAACTGCTTGAACCGGCTCGGGTCCTTGGAGCGCGCCACCTGGAAGTGCTCCGGGGCGAACAGCGGGATCGCCGGGAACTCCACGGGCTGGTCCAGGAACAGGCTGTCCCCCACCCGGAGGGAGGAGGCGTTCACGAGGCCCACCACGTCGCCCGGGAAAGCCTCGTCGATCACCTCGCGTTCGCGGCCGAAGACCTGCTGGGCGTACTTGGTGGCGAAGGATTTCCCCGTCCGGGTCTGGGTGACCACCATGCCGCGCTCGAACATGCCGGAGCAAACACGGATGAAGGCAACGTGGTCGCGGTGGGCCTTGTTCATGCCGGCCTGGACCTTGAAGACGAACCCGGCGAACGGGGCATCCACGGGGCGGGGGTCGCCGTCGACGTCGGGCCGCGGGGCAGCTGGCGGGGCGAAGTCGACGAGGGCGTCGAGGATTTCCTTGACGCCGAAGTTCAGCGCGGCCGAGCTGAAGAGGATCGGCGTCGCCTTGCCGGCGTGGAAGGCCGCGACGTCGAACGCCAGGTTGGATTCGATGACCAGTCCGGCCTCGTCCACGGCGTTGGACCAGTCGTCGCCCTGGCTGGCGGCGGCCTCGTCGGGGGTGAAGTATTCGGTGAGGGCGATGTTGGCGCCGGCGTTGTTGCGCTTGAACTGCGCGAAGCGGTCGTTGCGCAGGTCCCAGACGCCGCGGAAGTCGCCGGAGATGCCAACGGCCCAGGTCAGCGGCATCGGCTGCAGGCCGGTGCGTTCGGTGATCTCGTCCATCAGCGCCAGGGC
Source organism: Arthrobacter sp. P1_D4 (assembly GCF_056406115.1). Lineage (NCBI taxonomy): Bacteria > Bacillati > Actinomycetota > Actinomycetes > Micrococcales > Micrococcaceae > Arthrobacter > Arthrobacter sp. P1_D4. The sequence goes on from NZ_JBFUAU010000006.1 coordinate 126,940, forward strand.
GTCCAGGCCGGGCCGGTCCCACTTGTTGATGACAGTGATGATGGGCAGGTTGCGCTGCTTGCAGACCTCGAAGAGCTTCATGGTCTGGGTTTCCAGGCCCTTCGCGGCGTCGACCAGCATGACGGCACAGTCCACGGCCGCGAGCACGCGGTAGGTGTCCTCGGAAAAGTCGGCGTGGCCCGGGGTGTCCAAGAGGTTAATGACGGTGTCCCGGTAGGCGAACTGCAAAGCGGCAGAGCTGATGGAGATGCCGCGGTCCTTTTCCATCTGCATCCAGTCCGAGACCGTCTCCTTGCGGTTGGCCTTTCCGCTGGAGGCGCCGGCCGTGCCGATCACCTTTGCGTGCAGCGCCAGGGCCTCCGTCAGGGTGGATTTGCCGGCGTCGGGGTGCGAAATGACCGCGAAAGTCCGGCGCCGGGCCGCCTGCTTGTGAATCTCCTGGACTCGGGCGGGGCTGAGGACTTCTTGAGACACGATGCTACTTTCGCTGCGGCAGTGGACGGGTCACGGCGCGGAGAGCCCGCGGTACACCCAAGGATCCAAGTTTATCGCAGGCCGCGGACCGCGGACGAAGCTGCGGCCGGACCGCGCATGAAGCTGCGCGGGGCCCGGGCACGAAGCTGCGGCCTTGCGGCGCCAAAATGCCCTCACGGACGGCGCCCGCGCTAGCCCTTCAGGAGGCCCGCGGCGGCACGCCGCAATGGACCACTTTAAGGCTTGCCTGTGCGGAAGTGGCCGTGCTTTACCCCTATCATGGGGAGAGCGGGGAACTGAGTACTTTGATCCTGCCGGGAGACCCTGGAATCCGGCGCACTTGCAGGCTCGTCCCTGCACCTTTGAAGGGAAATCTATGGCTCGGAGCCCTGAAGATGCGCTCAAGGCGACCCTGGCCAGGGTGGCACCGGGCACAGCCCTCCGCGACGGCCTGGAACGCATCCTCCGCGGCCGGACCGGCGCGCTGATCGTGCTGGGCATCGACAGGACCATCGAGTCCATCTGTTCGGGCGGCTTCGAGATCGGCATCGACTTCTCCCCCACCCGGCTGCGGGAACTGGCGAAGATGGACGGCGCCATCGTCTGCGACAAGGATGCCAGCAACATCCTGCGCGCGGCCGTCCAGCTCGTCCCGGACTCGAGCATCGAAACGCAGGAATCGGGCACCAGGCACCGGACCGCGGAACGCGTGGCCATCCAGACGGGCGTCCCGGTCATTTCGGTCAGCCAGTCAATGCAGATCATCGCGCTGTACGTGCACGGGCTGCGCCACGTCCTGGAGGGCTCCGAGAAGGTCCTGGCCCGCGCCAACCAGGCCCTGGCAACCCTGGAACGCTACCGCTCGCGCCTGGACCAGGTCACCAGCTCACTCTCCGCCCTGGAAATCGAGGCCATGGTGACGGTCCGTGACGTAGCGGTCACCCTGCAGCGCCAGGAAATGGTGCGCAGGATCTCCGAGGAAATCTCCCAGTACGTCCTGGAACTGGGCGAGGACGGCCGCCTGCTCTCGCTGCAGCTGGACGAGCTCACCGTCGGCCGCGGCCCGGGCAGCGACGTCATCATCCGGGACTACTCCGGTCCGGCCGCAACAGCGGAGGACATCGACAAAGCGGTCAAGGCCCTCGTCAGCCTGGGCCCGACCGAGCTGATCGACTTGGGCAAGATCGCCGGGATCGTCGGCTTCGCCGGCGGCGAGGCCAACCTCGACGCCGTCGTGCAGCCGCGCGGCTACCGCCTGCTCTCCGGGCTCAAGGCCGTGCCGAAGGCCGTCGCCGACCGGCTCGTCGACCACTTCGGTGGCCTGCAGTTCCTGATGGCGGCAACAATCGATGACCTCATGACCGTCGACGGGATCGGTGACCAGCGTGCCAGGACCGTCAGGGAGGGCCTGAGCCGCATGGCCGAGGCCAGCCTGCTGGACCGCTTCCTCTAACCCCCTCCACAAACCCGTCGGGGGTAGCTGGAGTTATACGGGTCAGCTGAGCTGGAACACGGCCTTGGGGCTGTTCTTGTTCGCCAGCCGGGCGGTGAAGACGTAGTAGGCGCCGCCGGCACCGGGCGTGGCCTCGACGGGCTCGCAGCCCTGCACCGTGCGGTTGCGCTGCCACGGGAAGTTCGCCGTCTCACTCTTGCCCGGAGCAATGGTCTTCATCAGGTCCGCGCTCTCCGCCTGGCAGTCCTTGGAGGAGAAGATCCGGTCCGAGCCGCTGGTGATCATGTACTCCATCTGCGACGTCCCGATGTTGACCTCGCACGGGACCTTGTTGTTGTTGGTCACCGTGAGGCTCAGCAGCGGCTTCTCACCGGCGGCGTAAGCCTGTTTGTCGGTGGCGGCCGTAACGGTGATCAGATTCTGCTCGCAGCCCTCCCCCGATGTGGCCGTGGGTGAGGCCGAAGCCTCCCCGGACGCCGTGGGGCTCCCCGACGCGGAGCCAGCCGGGCTGGCCGCCGGCGACGCTCCTGCCCCGGACGGCTGGGCGCCGGCAGACTGGCCCCCGCCCATGGCATTCGAGACCGCCACAAAGCCGCCGAAGGCCACCGCGATGACGAGCAGCAGGACCACCCCTGCAAACAGCCGGCGGCGGCGGTAGACCCGGCGCAGCGGGGGCCGTCCGGATTTGCGCCCGGATTGCCCCGTGGCCGAACCTTTCGGCCGCGAACCGCCCGTACCTGAAGTGCCTTGCCTGACCATTCTTCTAGCCTAGAGAACCGCGCGGGCTATGGCGCCCGACCACGCCGCGGGACCGGACGCCGTCCCGATCCGTTACCCCGATCTATTACGCTGAATGGATCGAAACTCTAACCCCCACGCCCCCCGTATCCGCCGCGGCACCGCGGGAACCCCTGCCCGCCGGGGCGCCCGGCCGCGCCGGCAATCTCCCAGCCCTCCATGCGGCCCTGGATGACTGGTTCGCGTCCAATGCCAGGGACCTGCCGTGGCGGGCCGCGGACTGCACGCCCTGGGGTGTGCTGGTCAGCGAAGTGATGCTCCAGCAGACGCCGGTGGTCCGGGTCCTGCCGGTCTGGGAAGAGTGGCTGCGCCGCTGGCCGGAACCTGCAGATCTGGCCGGCGAACCCGCCGGGGAGGCCGTCCGGTCCTGGGGCCGGCTGGGATATCCCCGGCGCGCCCTGCGCCTGCGTGCCGCCGCCGTCGCCATCAGGGACAGCCACGGCGGGGCCGTCCCCGACACCTACACCGAACTCCTGGACCTGCCGGGCGTGGGCAGCTACACGGCCGCGGCCGTCGCCGCGTTCGCCTACGGACGCCGCGAAACGGTGGTGGACACGAACATCCGCCGGGTCCACGCGCGGCTGGTCACCGGCTCTGCCCTGCCGGCGCAGGCCCTGACCGCCGCCGAAATGCGGCTGGCGGCATCGCTGCTCCCGGACGGCCCCGACGCCTCGGTGCGCTGGAACGCCGCCGTCATGGAACTCGGCGCCCTGGTCTGCACTGCTCGGACCCCCAAGTGCGGCCAGTGCCCTGTCCGGGAGTCCTGCGCCTGGCTGGCGGCCGGGGAGCCGGCGCCGACGTACACGCCCAAGGGACAGGCCTGGCACGGCACGGACCGGCAGGTGCGCGGCGCCGTGATGGCCATCCTGCGGGCAGCCGAGGAGCCCGTGGCGCCGGTCCTGTTCCACCAGGCTCCAGCGGACCTGGGCTTCGAACCGCAGGGCATCGGCATACCGCTCGCGGCCCTGCACCGGCTCAACGCGGCCCCCGAGCAGCTGGAACGGGCGCTGGCAGGGCTGCTGGGCGACGGCCTCGCCGAACTGCACCAGGGCGGCTTCCGGCTCCCGGGCTGAGGATCTACGCTGGAGCATGCGCAAGCTGGCGGCCGCGGCCGTGCTGGTCCTCACCGCAGTCCTGGCTGTCTCGTGCCGGCCGGAGGCCGCCTGCCCGGCGATCGCCCAGGCGCCCGTTGTGTCGCTCACGGTGGACCGGGAGTACGCCCCGTCAGTGCGGACCATCCACCTGGCCGCCTGCCAGGACGGCCGCTGCAAGGAGGCGGACCTCGAACTGGTTCCCGGGAGCACGGCCGTGGACCAAGGCTGCGAGCCGGGCCCCTACGGCGGCGACGGCGCCTGCTCGGCCACTTCCTCACCCGACGGGACCCTGACCGGAATGCTGATGATGGAGACGCTGAGCGCCAGCCGGATCGAGGTGACGGCCACGGGCACGCACGGACACCGCCGGGAACCCTCTGCCGGCCCGGGCCGCGGCGTTCACGCCCAGGTCGGCGCACCCGTTTGGTGAGCAGTGCGGAACCTTCATCACCGCCAGCGTCGTGCTCGACGCGGCCGGCCTCCGCCAGGCACCCTAGCGCTTACGGCTCACCGAACCCCGAGCCGACCAGGCGTTCCAGGTAGTCGACCGCCTTGGCGGCGTCCGGGCCGCTGGCCTCCACGTGCAGGACGGTTCCCTTGCCGGCGGCGAGCATCATGAGTTCGGTCATGGAGGCGCCATCGGCGCCGTTCACGGTCACCTCGGCGTCCATGGCGGACAGGCCTCCGGCGATCTTCGCTGCCGGCCGGGCATGCATGCCGGTCTGGTTGACGAGTTCAAAGTCCCCGGTGGCGTCCGGCGGCTGCTGGTGCACATGCCCCGCCTCCGCGGGATGGGCCGGGGGCCGGTAGACGGCCTCGGCCGCGTCCTTCACCGCCGCCGCTTCGGCCCCTGCCTGGGCAGCCACCGCGGCCGCGACGAGTCCTTCGACGATGGGCGCGTCAGCAATCAGCACCGAGCCCGGGTCGGCTGCAAACTCCGCAGCGGACTCGGCCGTCATCACCGCGGAGCCGAGGTCGGCGAGCACCACCACACCGTCACCGGCAGCCTGCTCCAGGGCCGCCATGACCTTGTCCAGGCTCGTGCCGATGCGGCCGTCGTCGGTGCCGCCGGCGGGCAGGATCAGGACGTCGGGAGCCATCTGCGCGGCGAGTTCGACGGCGCCGTCCGCGATCTTGGAGCTGTGCGAGACGACCACCAGCCGGACTGTCATTCGGCCGCTCCGGCCGCGGCGCGCAGAATCAGCGCACTGGAGACCGCTCCGGGGTCGCGGTGGCCGATGCTGCGCTCCCCCAGGTAGCTGGCCCGGCCCTTGCGGGCGAGCATCGGATCCGTGGACACGGCGCCGGCTTCGGCGGCCTCCGCCGCGGCTAGCAGCACCTTCCTGACATCGCCGTCGCCGTCGCCAGCCGCTGCGGCGGCCGCCTCGATCGCGGGCGTCCAGGCGTCCACCATGGTCTTGTCGCCGGATTCGGCCTTGCCGCGGGCGACGATCCCGTCGCGGGCGGCCTGCAGCGCGGCAGCGAGGGTGGCGGCGTCGACGTCGGAGGCCTCACCCAGGGCCGTGGCGGCCCGCAGGAACGCCGTGCCGTACAGCGGGCCGGCCGCCCCGCCGACCTTGGACATCAGCGTCATGGCCGTCAGTTTCAGGGCCGCGGCCGGGGTTTCGGGCGGCGTCTCGGCAAGTTTGTCCATCACGGCCTTGAAGCCGCGGTCCATGTTCTCGCCGTGGTCCGAGTCCCCGATGGGCCGGTCCAGCTCGATCAGTTCCACCCGGTGCTCCGCCATGGCCTGCGCCGAAAGCGTCAGCCACCGCACCGCCCAGCCGACGTCCAAGCCCACGGTCAGACGCCCCAGCGAAGGGCCGGAGTGTGCACCGGAGCGTCCCAGAGTGTTGTCATCTCGTCATCGAGGCGCAGGACAGTGATGGAGCAGCCCTGCATTTCGAGGGACGTGATGTAGTTGCCCACCAGGGAGCGGGCCACGGTGACGCCCTGCTCGGCCAGTTTCTGCGCGGCCCTGCGGTAGACGATGTACAGCTCGCTTTGCGGGGTGCCGCCCATGCCGTTGACGAACAGGAGCACCTGGTCCCCGGAAGCAAGGCCGAGGTCGCTGACCACCGGATCCAGGAGCCGGTCGGTGATGCCGTCGGCGTTTTCCATCGGGATGCGGTGCCGTCCCGGTTCGCCGTGGATGCCGATGCCGATCTCGATCTCGTTTTCCTCGAGCTCAAAACTGGGCACCCCGGCATGCGGAACGGTGCAGGCGGACAACGCCACGCCCATGCTCCGCACGTTCTGGTTGACGCGGTCACCGATCGCGGCGACGGCGTCCAGGTTGTCACCGCGCTCGGCGGCCGCACCGGCGATTTTCTCGACCAGGACGGTGCCGCCGACGCCCCGGCGCCCGGCCGTGTACAGCGAATCCTGCACTGCGACGTCGTCGTTGACGAGCACGGTGCGGATCTCGACGCCTTCGGCCTGCGCGAGTTCGGCGGCGGTTTCGAAGTTCAGGACGTCACCGGTGTAGTTCTTCACGATGTGCACGACGCCGGCGCCGGAGCTTACGGCCAGCGTGGCCGGCAGGATCTGGTCCGGAGTGGGAGAGGTGAACACGGCGCCCGGGACGGCGGCGTCGAGCATGCCCAGGCCCACGTACCCGCCGTGCAGCGGTTCGTGTCCGCTGCCGCCGCCGGAGACGAGCCCGACTTTCCCTGCGACGGGAGCGTCCTTGCGCACGATGTATTTCGGGTCCGGGAAGACGGTCACGAGGTCGGCGTGAGCAAGCCCGAACCCCTCCACTGACTCGTCGACCACGGCTTTGGGATCATTGATGAGTTTCTTCATGGCGGTGCTCCCTGGATGGTGTCCTGGCTGCTTGCTTAGACCCTACTACCGGGGCACGGCCGGCGGTAGGCTCCCCGTTCCCCCGGCCCGGGCTCCCTGGCGGGCTGCGAATCCCGGGGCGGCGGGGTTGTGGCCGCGCGTTCCGAACCCCCGCGCTTCAGGCCTGTTGGTCAGCCCACGCCGGAGAATGCGGCCAGGCATCGACGCCCAGCCATGAGAACGGCGGCGCGGCGAGCCGGCCCTTGCGGGCGCGGGACGTGGCCGGCGGTCCCGACGCGGCAGATACTGTCTCGGCGGTTTGCCCCGTCACGGGCGCGCCGGTGCCGGGCGAGGAGTGGTTAGCGGGTTCGGGCGGCAGCGCTTCCAGCGGCTGGTCCGGCGGCCCTGCCGGAGCGCTGGCGATTGAGCTGTGGATTGCGGAGAGATCGGGAAAAATCACGGCTTTGTGCAATTTTTTGCCTCCGGAAGTATGGCGGCCCACCCCCTGGGCCGGCATCAGTTTATCCACCAAATTTACTGAAGGGAAGCCCTGCGTGGACGTCGAGTTCCTGGCGGCTGCCGGCGCCGGCCTGGAGCCACTTTCGCTGGCCGGGGCGCCGCCTTCGCTGGCCGGCGAACAGCCGCGCGCAGCCGCAACCCGGCGGCGGCTACAGCTCCTTGATCATCCTGGTGTTGCCCAGCGTGTTCGGTTTGACCCGCGCCAGGTCCAGGAACTCGGCCACGCCTTCGTCGTGCGAGCGCAGGAGCTCGGAATACACCACGGGGTCGACGGCGGTCTGGTCAGCCATGACTTCAAAGCCGTGCTTTTTGAAGAACTCCACTTCGAACGTCAGGCAGAAGACCCGGGAGACTCCCAGTGCGCGGGCATCCTCCAGCAGGCGCTCCACCAGCGCGTGGCCCACGCCTTTGCCGCGCCAGGCGTCCGAGGCCGCGAGGGTGCGGACCTCCGCGAGGTCCTCCCACATGACGTGCAGCGCCCCGCAGCCGATCACCCCGCCGTCTTCGGATTCGGCGATCCGGAACTCCTGCAGGCTTTCGTAGTAGGCCACGGTTTCCTTGGCCATGAGGATCCGCTGGTCGGCCAGCGGCGCCACGAGGGTCTTGATGGCGCCAACGTCGTCGGTGCGGGCGGGGCGGATGCGGATCGTCTCAGTCGCGGTCTCAGTCACGGTCTCAGTCACAGCCCAATCTTACGGGTGCCCCGGGCCCGGCCGGCTCTCTGCCGGCACGGGCCCGGTCCGTCAGAGACCGAGTTCGTCGGGGACGGGAACGTCCTTGTCCAGCAGGTTCCTAGCCAGGAAGTGCTCCACGACGCCGTACCAGACCTTGGCGTGCTGCGGCTGCAGGATCCAGTGGTTCTCGTCCGGGAAATACAGGAAACGGTGGTCCGTTTCGCCGTTTCCGTCTGCCGCCAGCTGCGACTTGGCGAGCAGTTCGTACCAGAGCCGGAGTCCCTCGCCGATCGGCACGCGGTAGTCCTTGTCGCCATGGATGACCAGCATGGGAGTGCGGATGTTCTCCACGTGCAGGTGCGGGGAGTTCTCCAGCGCCATCTCGGCCGTCATCTCCTTGAGCCAGTACTGCGCGGCGTCGGTGGTGGGGCCGAACTGGTCCAGGGCCCAGAGGCTGGCGTGCGTGACGATTGCCTTGAAGCGGTCCGTCTGCCCGGCCACCCAGTTGGCCATGTACCCGCCGAACGAGCCGCCCATGGCGGCCGTGCGCGTCTGGTCGATGTCGGGGCGCTGCACGACGGCGTCGGTGATGGCCATCAGGTCGGTGAACGGAGCCTTGCCCCATTCCCCCCAGCCACGCTGGATGTGGTCCTGGCCGTAGCCGGTGGAGAGGGCGGGGTCCGGGAGCAGCACCGCGTAGCCGCGCGCCACCAGCAGCCACGGGTTCCAGCGCCAGGTCCAGGCGTTCCAGGATCCCAGCGGGCCGCCATGGATCCAGAGCAGCAGCGGGGCCGGGGCCGCGGCGGACGCGCCCTCGGGCAGGGCCAGGTACGCGGGCACACGGGCCCCGTCGGCCGCCGTCGTCTCCACGCGCTCCAGCGTGCCCGTGAAGCGGGGGCGTTCCGCGGGCGCGGGCAGGCGGACGACGTCACCGGAGGCGAGGTCGATCCGTACAGGTTCGGCGGGGAATTCGTAGGAGCTGCGCAGGGCGTAGGCGCTGCGTCCGTCCGGTGCGACGACGACGTCGGTGTACGCCGCGGCGTCGGCCGTCAGGCGTAGCACTTGGGCCGCCCCACCCGGGTCTCCGGCCACACCGATCCGGAATACCGGCGATGCGCCGTCCTCGTCGGCGGTGACCAGCAGGGCCGATCCGTCCGGCAGCCATGCGGCAGGGCGGGCCCAGCGGTCCCAGTCATGGGCGAGCGGCGTCAGGGCGCCGTCCCCGGCCGCCGGGCCGGCGACGTCGAGGAGGTGCAGCAAGACCCGCGGGGCCGCCAGCGGCGTGGTGTCGCTTTCGCTGACCACCACCACGCTCCGGCCGTCCGGACTGACCGGGCCCGGGAAGTAGCTCTGGCCTTCCGTGTCCAGAAGGACCGTGCGGGTGCCGGTGGCGACGTCGATGGCGACCAGCACGGAACGTGAATCGGCATTGGCGAGGGGCTTGGCGAAGCTGCTGTAAATCGTCGTGCCGTCCGGGCTGAGCACCGATTCGGCGTCCCTGAGCCGCGTGCCGGCGTCGGGCGTCAGGTTGCGCAGCTTCAGCGGCGGCGCGGCGTCGACGGTGGCCGGCTTTCCGGCCTCCAACGGGTCTCCGGGTTCGACGGCGAACAACCGCGGCTGCGCCGGGCCCAGGTCCGCATCCCAGTAGCGGACAGGGTAGCCGCTGTGCAGGATGGCCGCGACCTTGTTGTCCTTGCGCGCTTTCCGGCGTTCCTCGTCATTGTCCTCGTCCGTGGAGCCGGCCAGGACCGAGGCCGCGACCACCACGGTGTCGGCGTCCTTGGCGGCGTGGACCCCGCCGATTCCGCCGGCCCGGGACAAGGCCACCCGGGCTTCGCCGCCGTCGGACGGCAGGATCCAGAGGGCGTTCACCGGGTCTGCCTCGGGGCTCTCCGGATCGGGACGGGCCGAGGTGAAGTACAGGTCGCCGTTGGCGGCAAACACCGCACCGGCCTCCCCTTTGGCGCTGCGTGTGATCCGGCGGGCCTGTTTGGCCCCGCCCGGATCCACCTCCCACAGCGCGGTGCAGTATTCGGTGCCCTTCGCGCCGAGGGTCGCCACGGTGGTCACCAGCCGGGCGCCGTCCGGGCTCAGCGTCAAACCGCTCACTCTGGGGATCGCGAGGTAGTGGTCCAGATCGTGGAAGGGGGTCTCGGGTTGTTCGCTCAGGGTCTCTGAGTCCTTAGCAGCCATGCACCGATTCAACACCGTATGTGGTATCGATCACAAAACGTTCACTAAGAGTGAAACATTGCTTTCAGACACAGCTCCCGAATCATGCGGGACGGGCCCTGGCACTTCAGCACGGCCACCGTTCGCCGAAGATGGCCGCCAAGCCAGCTCCCATAACGGCCCTCTCCGGCAAATGCTTCACGACGGCGGGCAACGCAAAGGCCCCGCCGTCCCTTTCGGGGCAGCGGGGCCGTTGTTGATGGTGCTTAGACGCTCGGAGCGATCTCCGGGATGCGCGGCTTGGCGTTGCCGGCGAAGGTGAACTTCGCGTCGTCGCCTTCGCCTTCCACGTCCACCACCACGATGTCGCCGGAGTGCAGTTCGCCGAAGAGGATCTTCTCGGAGAGCTGGTCCTCGATCTCGCGCTGGATGGTGCGGCGCAGCGGCCGGGCACCCATGGCGGGGTCGTAGCCGCGGGTCGCCAGGAGAACCTTGGCCGCGGACGTGAGCTCGATGCCCATGTCCTTGTCCTTGAGGCGCTTCTCCAGGCGGGCGACGAACATGTCCACGATCTCGATGATCTCGTCCTGGGTCAGCTGCGGGAAGACCACAACATCGTCAACACGGTTCAGGAACTCGGGGCGGAAGTGCTGCTTGAGCTCTTCCGTGACCCGGGCCCGCATCCGGTTGTAGCCGGTCTGCGTGTCCGTGCCGGACTGGAAGCCGGTGGCAACGCTCTTGGAGATGTCCCGGGTGCCGAGGTTCGTGGTCATGATGATCACGGTGTTCTTGAAGTCCACCACGCGGCCCTGGGAGTCGGTCAGGCGGCCGTCTTCCAGGATCTGCAGGAGCGAGTTGAAGAGATCGGCGTGCGCCTTCTCCACTTCATCGAACAGGACCACGGAGAACGGACGACGGCGGACCTTCTCGGTCAGCTGGCCGCCTTCCTCATAGCCGACGTAGCCCGGAGGGGCGCCGAAGAGCCGCGACACCGTGTGCTTCTCCGAGTACTCGGACATGTCCAGGGTGATCAGGGCGTCTTCCTCGCCGAACAGGAACTCGGCGAGGGCCTTGGCCAGTTCGGTCTTGCCGACACCGGTGGGGCCGGCAAAGATGAACGAGCCGCCCGGACGCTTGGGGTCCTTGAGGCCTGCACGGGTGCGCCGGATCGCCTGGGACAGGGCCTTGATGGCCTCGTTCTGGCCGACCACGCGCTTGTGGAGCTCGTCTTCCATCTTCAGCAGGCGCGAGGACTCTTCCTCGGTCAGCTTGAAGACCGGGATGCCGGTGGAGTTCGCCAGCACCTCGGCGATGAGGTCTTCATCAACTTCGGAGATGTCGTCCATGCCGCCGGTCTTCCACTGGCGTTCCTTTTCGGCGCGCTCGGCAATGAGCTTCTGCTCCTTGTCGCGCAGCGACGCGGCGCCTTCGAAGTCCTGCGCGTCGATCGCGGATTCCTTCTCCAGCTTCATGGCGGCGATCTTCTCGTCCATGATCTTGAGCTCCGGCGGGGCAGTCATGCGGCGGATGCGGAGCCGCGCACCGGCCTCGTCGATCAGGTCGATCGCCTTGTCCGGCAGGAAGCGGTCCGAGATGTAGCGCTCGGAAAGGGCCGCCGCCGAGGCGAGGGCGCCGTCGGTGATGGTGACCCGGTGGTGCGCCTCATACCGGTCGCGGAGGCCCTTGAGGATCTCGATCGCGTGCGCGACGGAGGGTTCCTTGACCTGGATCGGCTGGAAGCGGCGCTCCAGCGCGGCATCCTTCTCGATGTGCTTGCGGTACTCGTCCAGCGTGGTGGCACCGATGGTCTGGAGCTCGCCGCGGGCCAGCATGGGCTTCAGGATCGAGGCCGCATCGATGGCACCTTCGGCGGCACCGGCGCCCACCAGGGTGTGGATCTCATCGATGAACAGGATGATGTCGCCGCGCGTGCGGATCTCCTTGAGGACCTTCTTCAGGCGCTCTTCGAAGTCGCCGCGGTAGCGGGAACCGGCCACGAGGGACCCGAGGTCCAAGGTGTACAGCTGCTTGTCCTTGATGGTCTCCGGGACATCGCCGCGGACGATCGCCTGGGCCAGGCCCTCGACGACGGCGGTCTTGCCGACGCCGGGCTCACCAATCAGCACAGGGTTGTTCTTGGTGCGGCGGGAAAGGACCTGCATGACGCGTTCCATTTCCTGCTCGCGGCCGATCACAGGGTCCAGTTTGTTCTCGCGGGCCGCCTGGGTCAGGTTGCGGCCGAACTGGTCAAGGACAACGGACCCGGCCGGGGTCCCCTCAGCCTGTCCGGGGCCTACACCGGCGCCCGTGGCTTCCTTGCCCTGGTAACCCGAGAGCAGCTGGATAACCTGCGACCGGACCCGGTTCAGGTCTGCGCCGAGCTTAACGAGCACCTGGGCGGCAACGCCTTCGCCCTCCCGGATAAGGCCGAGGAGGATGTGCTCGGTACCAATGTAGTTATGGCCCAGCTGCAGCGCCTCGCGCAGCGAGAGCTCCAGGACCTTCTTGGCGCGGGGGGTAAAGGGGATGTGGCCGGAGGGCGCCTGCTGGCCCTGGCCGATGATCTCCTGGACCTGCTCGCGGACACCGTCGAGCGAAATGCTCAAGGATTCAAGGGCTTTGGCGGCAACACCTTCACCCTCATGGATCAGACCCAAGAGGATGTGTTCGGTACCAATGTAATTGTGGTTCAGCATGCGTGCCTCTTCTTGGGCAAGCACAACTACGCGACGGGCACGGTCCGTAAATCGCTCAAACATTTCGCCACACTCCTAGCTACGACGTACTTTGATGCTACGTGGCCGGGTTCCAGATTTGGGGCTTGTTCGCCACAGGGGAAACCGGAGGGTTGCGCAACCGCGCCCGGACCGGGTCCCCCGGCCAGGGGCAAGAACCGCCCGGAACCCCTCCGGACCGGCGCATTCTGCCCATCCGGAAGGGCGAAACCGGCCGCTAAGCGGGCCGTTCCGGCCGCGCGGACGGGCGGACGGGCGCACCGCCGGAAGGGTGGACGTTGCAATGCCGGACGGGCGCCGACGGCATGGCAAAGGTTCCCGAATTGCCGAAGATGGCCGCTAAGCCTGGACCCATTGCGGCCATCTTCGGCAAATGGTTCACCTCGTGCGGGACATCTGCCTGGAAATGCTGCCGGGGAGGAACACGGGCGGCGGAGTCTGTTCATCGCCGGACGGGCGGGCCGATCTGCTGGACGGGCGCCCCGACGCCGGCATGGCAATGCCCCCGTCAGATAACGGGGGCATTGGCATTTGACAGACGGTCGATTACGACGCCATGAAACGTGATTGCGGCTGGATACTGCGCCCTCATGCCGGGCCCCGCACTGCACCCTGACGCGGGTCCCTGCTAGGAATTAGCCTTTTGGTAAGCTTCCTGAATTTCAGCCTGGATGCGCCCGCGGCTGTTTACCGCATAGCCGTTGTCCCGTGCCCACTGGCGGATCTGGGCAGAGTCCTGATTCCGTCCGCTGGAAATTTTCGTGCGCGTGGCGCGTCCGCTTGACGTTTTGCGCGCGTGCGTCACAAATCGGTCCACCGCGGAGCGCAGTTCTGATGCATTGCTTGACGACAGGTCTATTTCGTAGCTGACGCCGTCAAGGCCAAACCGGACAGTTTCGTCCGCGGATCCCCCATCCAGATCATCAACGAGGATGATTTTTACTTTCTGTGCCATAAAGGACTCTCTTTCCAAAGATCGAGCGTTAAGAAAAGCAGGATGTATCTGGAATAAGTATCCTCCGCGTTACAGCAGGGAGTCAAAGCGCAAAACTCTGTCCAAAGGAAAACCGAAGGCGGCAATAGGGAACTATTACTTCTTTCGGGTAATTAGCTTCCCAGGGTCCCGGATTCCGGTCCTTTGGCCCTAGTTTCGGCTTCGGCATGGGCGCGGGCTTCTGCCTGCCGCTCTGATTTGTCGGCATTGAATATGGATTTCATGGCAAACCAGAAAAGCAGGCCCACCACGATGGGGGGCAGCAATACGGCGATGTAGTCCATGCTCAGTGTCCTTCGGGCTTCAACAGGGGGAAGAGGATCGTTTCGCGGATGCCGGATCCGGTGAACAGCATCACGAGCCGGTCGATGCCGAGGCCGATCCCGCCCATGGGCGGCGCGCCGTACTCGAGCGCACGGAGGAAGTCTTCGTCCAGCTGCATTGCCTCCACGTCACCCGCGGCGGAACGGCGGGACTGTTCGGTGAGGCGTTCGCGCTGGATGACCGGGTCGATCAGTTCGGAGAAGGCCGTGCCCCGCTCCATGCCGCCGATGATGAGGTCCCAGGCCTCAATCAGGCGGCCGTCTTCGCGGTGCTGGCGGGCCAGCGGCTGCGCGGACGGCGGATAGTCGTAGACGAACGTGGGGTTGAGCAACGTCGGCTCCACCAGTTCGCCGAAGAGTTCGACGACGAGCTTCTCGGCTTCCCAGGCGGCGTCGACCTTGACCTCGTGCTTGGCAGCCAGCTCAAGCAGCTCGGCAACCGGGGTATCGGGGGTTACTTCCTGGCCCACGAAGTCGGACAGTCCGGGGTAGACAGCCAGCCAGGTCCATTCGCCGTCGAGGTTGATCTCCCCGGCTTCGGTCTGCAGCACGCGGCCCACACCGGCGGCGTCGGCGGCGTCCAGGATGATCTCCTTGATCCGGTCCGCCATGACGAACTGGTCCGCCCACGCCTCGTAGGACTCCAAAGTGGTGAACTCGGGGCTGTGCGTGGAGTCCACGCCCTCGTTGCGGAAGACCCGGCCCATGTCGTAGACGCGGTCGATCCCGCCGACCACCGTGCGCTTGAGGTAGAGCTCGGTAGCGATGCGCAGCGTCATCTTCTGGTCGAAGGCGTTCATGTGCGTCTCGAAGGGACGGGCCGTGGCGCCGCCGTGAACCAGCTGCAGCATGGGGGTTTCCACCTCAACGTAGCCCTGGCGGTGCAGGGTTTCGCGGATGGAGCGGGTGATCGCGGCGCGGGTGTACACCATCTCGCGGGCTTCGTCGCGGACAATGAGGTCCACGTAGCGCTGGCGGACACGCGTTTCTTCGTTCAGCCCGGCGTGCAGCACGGGCAGCGGGCGCAGCGCCTTCGAGGCCATGGTCCAGGAATCCGCCATGACGGAGAGTTCGCCGCGGCGTGAGGAAATGACCTCGCCCTTGATGAAGACGTGATCGCCGAGGTCCACGAGGGACTTCCACTCCGCGAGCGCCTCCTCACCGATGTTGGCCAGGCTCAGCATGACCTGCAGCCGCACGGCTTTGCCGTCCAGGCCGCCCTCCTGGAGGGTGGCGAAGCAGAGTTTGCCCGTGTTGCGGATGAAGACGATGCGGCCGGTCACGCCAACGGCATCGCCGGTGGTTTCATCGGCCTGCAGGTAGGCGTATTTCTCCCGGATTTCCGTGAGCGAGTGCGTGCGTTCGACACCCACCGGATATGCCTCGACGCCGCGTTCGATCAGCTTGGCGCGCTTCTCCATGCGGATGCGGGTCTGTTCGCTGGCATCATGCGGCTCGGCGGCGGTGTTCGGGGTGGGGGTGTTTTGGGAAGTCACAATCCCCAAGTTTACCGTCGATTTGCGTCCGGGAAGGTCCCGGCCCGGTTCTGCCCGGGCGGCGGCCAGGGGGACGGGGTGCGGGAATAGACTCGAAGTTGTGGAGACATGGACAGTGAGGACCGACGACGGCAAGGGACACCTTGAGCTGCACACCATCCGCCCGGCGGGGCACGCACCGGGCAGAACAGCCGCGTCCGACGCCGCCGTGGCGTCCCGCGGCGAAGGATCCGGCGTCGTCGTCGTGCACGGGACCCTGATCACCGATGCGCTCTACCGGTCCTTTGCCCGAAAACTTTGCCGGCTGCTGGACCAGCCGGTGCACTGCTACAACCGCCGCGGACGCGCCGGTTCCTCGCACCAGCCTGCCGACTATTCCGCCGCCACCGAGGTGGCCGACCTGGCAACCGTGCTCCGCGAGACCGGCGCCAGCGACGTCGTGGCCCACAGCTATGGCGGGTTCGTGGCCCTCGAGGCCGCCCGGCGCCTGCCGATCCGCAGGATGGTGACTTACGACGCCGCCGTGAGCCTCTCCGGGAACCTCACCCAGCGCTGGCGGCCCGAACTGGAAAGGTCCGTGGCTGCCGGCGAACTCGACCACGCCTGGGCGCATTTGGTGCAAGGCCTGGAGACGGCCGGCCCGGTGTCCATGCTGCCCCTGGGCGCACTGCGCATGCTCAGCATCCTCTCGGCCCGGACCAGGCTCGGCGCCGAAATGCGGCAACTGCTGCCCACGGCCGTCGCCGAGATGCGCGCCGTACTGGATGCCGACGCCGAACTCGAGGATTTTGCCGCCATCACCACCCCCACCCTCATGCTCAGCGGCGGCTGGAGCCCCGGCTACTTCGCCGACACGAGCCACCAGCTTGCCGACGCCGTCCCCGCGGTCAGCTTCGCCGTGGTCCCCGGGCAGCTCCACGAAGGCCCCATCCGGCCGGGAAGCCGGCTGGCCCTCCGCACGGCCCGGTTCCTCCACGGCGGACCCGGGGCTGCGACTCCGCCGCCCGTCAGCCTGGCCGGCAGCCTTGCAGCCGCGGGCGTGCCGGCCCGGTGGCGGCGCAGTGGGCCCGGCCGCTGAGGGCTGCGACGCGACCGACCGCTAGAATCGGGGGCGACCCTTTCGAAAGGACCCCCTTGGCCAAGCTCTACTTCCGCTACGGCGCCATGAACTCCGGCAAATCTACGGGGCTTCTGCAGGCCGCCTTCAACTATGAGGAACGCGGCCAGCGGGTCCTGCTGGCCAAGCCGGACGTGGACACCAAGGGCGACTCCGACGTCGTGTCCCGCCTGGGCATGACCCGTTCGGTGGACTTCCTGATCCCCGCCGGCGCGTCGGCCCGCGACCTGTTCACCGCCCAGGCCCACGGCGACGATCCCGACGCCCTCCTGCAGCACGTGGACACCCCGCCGGTGGCCTGCCTGCTGGTGGACGAGGCCCAGTTCCTGGAACCGGAGCAGGTGGACGACCTCTTCCGCATCGCGGTCCTGGACAACGTCCCCGTCCTCGCCTACGGTATCCGCACCGATTTCCGGACCCGCGCGTTCCCCGGTTCCCTGCGCCTGCTGGAGATCGCGCACACCCTCGAAGAGCTCAAGACCATCTGCCGCTGCGGACGGAAGGCCATCTTCAACACGCGCCGGATCGGGGACCATGTGGTGTTCGACGGGAACCAGGTTGCGATCGACGGCCAGGACGTCTGGTACGAGTCGCTCTGCGGCGCCTGCTACCTCGAGGTCTCCGGCGGCCGGCTGGGCAACTAGCGCGGGGCGATCATGCAGCGCCGCTGCGACGGGACCACAACTGAACTGCGGTCACAGTGGATTGCGGTCATAGTGGACTGCGCCGTGCTGGACCGGTGCCGTAGTGCACCGCGGCTTACTGCACTGGGGCGTGGCCTCGGCTAGGCTCGGAGCATGACCCGCGAGAACATCAGAACCCCCAACGGCGGAACGATCGAGCTTTTGAGCACGGGCGCCGAGCTCGCCTCGGCGGGTTCGGGCATCGTCGTCGTGCCGGCCTCGATGGTGACGGCCGCCGACTACACCCGTTTCGCGCAGAAACTCAGCGCATCACTGGGACGGCCGGTGCACACCTTCAACCGTCGCGGCCGCGGCTCGTCCTCCCCGCAGCCTGAGGATTACACCCTCGACGTGGACATCCACGACCTCGACGCCGTCATGAAGCACACCGCCAGCACGGACGTCTTCGGCCACAGCTTCGGCGGGGCAGTGGCCCTGCACGCGGCCCGCACCCTGCCGGTGGAACGGCTGGCCGTGTACGACCCCGCCGTGTCCGTCAACCACAGCGTCACGGCGGACTGGACGCCCGAATACGAGCGGGCGACCGCAGCCGGCGACGACGACCGCGCCCTCGCCGTCCTGCTCAAGGGCCTGGAGACCGGCAGCGCCCTCTCCCGGATGCCGCTGTCCATGCTGACGCTGGCGAACAAGCTCTCGGCGGGCACCCCGATCGGCAAGCAGCTGCGCGACCTCATGCAGACCGGCGTCCGCGAGATCAAGGCGATCATCGCCGCGGACATGCCGGCCGAACCCTTCCTGGAACTGCCGCTGGAAACGCTGATCATCGTGGGCGAGAAGAGTCCGGCCTATTTCGGGGTGGCCTGCGCCCAGATCCACGATGTCCTCTCCGGCTCCAGCTATACGATCCTGCCGGGCATGGGCCACGACGGTGTCAACAAGGCGCCGGACAAGCTGATCGCCGAGCTGAGCGCGTTTTACGCAGGCTAACCCGCACCACGCAACGCCCTATCAAGCAACGCTGGGTCAAATGGCGCCCATTCCGGAGGTCCGGACCGGCGCTAAGTCACCCCGCGTTGTTTTTTTAATTGCAGCTAGTGGGCGGCCGGGTGTCCCGCACCTTCGGTTTTGCGCATCATGGTGGACAGTACGACGGCGGCGACGGCTATGACGGCCGCCGTCAGGAAGGCAGCATGCATGCCGGCGACCATGCCCGAGGCAACGGCCACGAAGGCGTAGATCGAGACCAGGAGCGCCGTGCCGGCGGCGCCGGCCACCTGCTGCAGCGTGCTCATGATGGCCGAGCCGTGGGAGTACAGGTGCGGCGGCAGCGGGTTCAGCCCCGTCGTGAAGGCGGGGGTGAACAGCAGCGCCAGGCCCAGGCTGAGTGCCACGTGCAGGGCGATGATCCACCCCAGCGGCGACGTGGCGTCCAGCATGGAGAACTGCCAGAGGGACAGCACCATCATGATCGAGCCTGTCACTGTCAGCGGCAGGGGCCCGACCCTGTCGAATACGCGGCCGATGAAGGGCCCCAGCAGGCCCATGGCGAGGCCGCCGGGCAGCAGGACCAGGCCGGTCTCGAGGGAGGTCAGGCCGCGGATTTCCTGCAGGTACAACGGCAGCAGGATCACCGCGCCGAACAGCGCGATCATGGCCACGACCAGCAGCAGCACGGAAACGGTGAACATCCGGAACGTGAAGGCGCGCAGGTCCAGCAGGGGGCCGCCGGTCTTCTGGAGCTTCAACTGGCGCAGGACGAAAGCTGCCATGGCCAGCACACCAACGGCCAGTGCCACCACGGCGGGGGTGCGGGAGCCTGCCTGGCCGCCGCCGATCTGGCTCAGGCCGTACACCAGGCCGCCGAAGGCGGGGACCGTGAGCACCACGGAGAGGGCATCGAGCCGGGTTTTCTCGGTCTCACCGATGTTGGTCAGATACCTGGCCCCGATGGCGAGCGCGGCGAGGGCGATCGGCAGCACGAAGACGAACATGAACCGCCAGGAAAAATGCTGGAGGATCAGGCCGGAAACTGTCGGGCCCAGTGCCGGCGCAACCGAAATGGCGATGCTGACGTTGCCCATGACTGCGCCGCGGCGCTCCAGCGGCACGAGAGTGAGGATGGTGGTCATCAGGAGCGGGAGCATGATGGCGGTGCCGCCGGCCTGGACGATGCGGGCCAGCAGCAGGACTTCGAAGCCCGGCGCGAGGGCGGCCAGCAGGGTGCCGCCGGAAAAGAGTCCCATGGCCAGCATGAACACGGCACGGGTGGTCAGCCGCTGCAGGATGAACCCGGTGGTGGGGATCACGACGGCCATGGTGAGCATGAAACCCGTGGATAGCCACTGCACGGTGGGCGCATCGATGTTCAGGTCCACCATCAGCCGCTGCAGGGCCACGTTCATGATGGTCTCGTTGAGGATCACGACGAAGGTGGCCACCAGCAGCGTGGCGATGATGGCCACGGACTCCCGGGGCATCTTTGCCGGCGCGGTGGGCGCGGTGGATGCCGCGGGCGCGGCCGGCGTGGCCGATCCGGGGATGGCGGGCGCAGCGCCCGGTGCGGGATCGCCAGAGGCGTTGGAAGTGACGTCTGTTGACATGGGAATTCCCTCAGGGAGTTTAGTGTGGGTCCGGCGAGCGTCGGCGCTGCTGCAGGTTCCAACAGTCTAGGGCCCGGGGGCATTCCCGTCACCGCGAAAACAACGCGGGTTCGGATAAGCCGATGACGGGCGGCGGCATGGGCCGTATCTGACCCCGCGTTGCTTATTGGTGGTGGGGTTGGGGCTAGGAGTTCAGGGGCGCGTTGTCGATGAGGCGGACAGGGCCGACCTTGGCAGCGATGATCGCCAGCCCCTCGCCGCGGAACGGGGTGTCCCGGCAGTTCTCCGCGAGGGGCTCGAGGGTGCGCGGATCCACCACCTCGAAATAGTCCAGCTCCACGAGCGGCTGGGACCGGACGAGGGCCTGCGCGGATTCGATGTCCAGCGGCTCATGGGCGTTGGCGCGCTCCTCGATGAGCCGCAGCGCGCGGGAGAGCACCAGGGCCGCCTCGCGCTGGTCTTCGGAGAGGAATCGGTTGCGGCTGGACAGCGCCAGGCCGTCGGCCGAGCGCACAATGGGCACCGGCACGATCTCCACGGGAAAATTCAGGTCAGCCACCATGCGCTGGACCAGGGCCAGCTGCTGCGCGTCCTTCTGGCCGAAATAGGCGCGGTACGCGGGCTGGCCGCCCCCGGGCAGGCCTGCCCCAGGAATGCCGTAGTGGAGCAGTTTCGCGACGACGGTCAGCGCGCCGTCGAAGTGCCCCGGCCGGGACGCGCCTTCCCACTTTTCGCCCAGGGGTCCGGCAGTGATCCGCACAAGGGGTGCCCCGCCGGGGTAGACCTCCTCAACACCCGGCGCGAACGCCAGGTCTACCCCTTCGGCGTCGAGCAGCGCGAGGTCGGCGTCGAGGGTCCTGGGGTAGCGTTCGAGGTCCGCCGCCTCGCCAAACTGCAGCGGGTTGACGAAGATGGTGGCCGCCACGACGTCGTTCTGGGCGACGGCCGTCCGGGCCAGCTGGGCATGTCCCTCGTGCAGGGCGCCCATGGTGGGCACGAGGCCCTGGGACGTGCCGCCCTTCTGTGCCAGCAGCCGGGCGCTTGCGGCGCGGAGCTGGGCAGCAGTGGTGACGAGTTGGATTGCCATGTCAGGGTCCTTCCGGGGCGGGCGTCCCGTTCTGGCCGGGGCCGCCGAGCGCCTGTTCGATGCCTTCGAGTTGTTCCGGCTTCAGGAGCCCGCGGCTTCCTGCCCGGCGGGCTGTCGCCCGGGCCATGGCCAGGTACGCCTCAAGAATATCGCCGGCCGCGCCGCCGTCGTACTCGCGGAGGGCGCCGGCGTGCGCGGCCACCGTGCCGGTGTCGCCGCGGGCCACGGGCCCGGTCAGGGCCGTTTCACCGGAGGCGAGGGCGTTCTCGAGGGTGGCGCGCAGCAGCGGGCCCAGCATCCGGTCCGGGGCGTCGACGCCGACGTCGCGGAGCAGCTGCGAGGCCTGCGCCACGAGCGTGACCAGGTGGTTGGAGCCGTGCGCGAGGGCAGCGTGGTACAGGACGCGGTCGGCCTCGGCGATCGCGACGGGCTCGGCGCCCATTTCGACGACGAGTGCCTGGGCGATCGGCAGCATCGCTGCGTCGGCCGTGACGCCGAAGGTGCAGTCCAGGAGCCTGGTGAGGTCCAGGCTCATGCCCGTGAACGTCATGGCCGGGTGCAGCGCGAGCGGCACGGCACCGGCGGCGCGGACCGGATGCAGGATCCCGACGCCGAAGCGCCCGGAGGTGTGCGCCACGAGCTGGCCGGGCTGCCAGGCGCCGAGTTTGGCCAGTCCGTTCACCAGCGGGCCCAGGGCATCGTCCGGGACGGCAAGCAGGACCAGTTCGGCCCGCTCCACGATGTCCTGCACGTCCAGGATCGGGACGCCGGGCAGGAGCGTTTCGACGCGTTCTTTGCTGGCGTCCGAAACGGCGGACGCCCCGATGACGGCGTGCTCGGCTCCGCGCAGCGCCGCCCCCAGGACGGCGCCGACCTTCCCTGCGCCAATGATTCCAACGCCGAGGCGTCCTGGTTTAGCCATGATGCGGGCCTTCCTGGGGGTCTTCGGCGGGTGGTGCGGCCGGCTGGGCCGCCGGCTCCAGCCAGTGTTCGCTCTTCTGGTGCTTGCGCGCGGCGCGGGCACGGGCCGACTGGGCATCGAACAGGGCCCGGGCCTCGTCGAGCCCGGCCTGGATGAGCCGCGGGGCCACCGGACCGGCCGTGGTGTGCAGGACCAGGTCCGCCACCCGGAACCGCCGGGCGAGCGGGCCCTGCTGGAGCGCCATGGACTGGGTGCGCTGGTGCGGCACCACCACGAAGTTCCGCCACCAGCGGCCCGATCTCAGGAGCAGGGCGGTCTCCGTTGCCGCGAAGCCGTTGCGCCGCCAGCCCAGCGGCGCCAGGAACCGGGCCCGGCGCGGGCTGGTGACGAAGCCGCCGTCGGGGTCCTTCCCCGCTGCGCTGTCCGGGGTCCCGGCAGGGTCCGCGAGGCCGGTGATCCCCGCGGTGAACAGCCCCACCGGGTCCGGGGTCCCGGGATCCGGGAGCACCAGGGAGAGGATTTCCATGACGTCGCCGAGGTATCCCACCGGAAGCAGCGTGGTCCGGGCCGATCCTTCGCCGGCGCTGCCGGCCAGGCCGTAGCCGGCCACGTTGACCTGGATCCGGTACCAGCCGAATATCCGCCACAGCGGCGGCTGGCTGACCTTCAGCGCCTGGATCCGGCCCGGCGGAACGGTCTGCGCCTGCGTGTCCAGCAGGCCGTAGCGCAGCCGGACGCCGTCCGGGGAAATGGCGGCCGTGAAGTTGTAGCCCTTGTTGAACGAGGACCAGTAGGAGGCGATGAGCCCGATCGCGGCAGGGATCAGGAAGACCGTGAAGTTCCGGTTTTCCGTGACGGCGGAGAGCATCACCGAGGCAATGCCGCCAGCCAGGATCACGACACTTTGTTCGCTCAGGAGCAGCGAGCCCACCAGGCGCGGCGGCGGCACGGTGAGCACGGCCTGTTCCGGGGCTTCCACGGCGGCGGCCTCCAGCTCTCCGGACTCCGGGTCTCCCGGTTCCCGCGCCGGCGTCCCGCCCGCGGCACCGGAGGCGCGGGCCAGGATTGTCGCGCGGAGCTGCCGGGCCTCGTCCGCGCGCAGGTACGCCAGGCGCACCGCGGACTGGCCGGCGTCGGCGACTTCGAACCGCAATTCAGCCAGTCCGAAGATCCGTGCAAGCAGGGGTTGCACGACGTCGATCGCCTGCACCCGGTCCAGCCTGGCCTGCCGCTGCTGCTTGAACAGGAACCCGGTGTTGACGCGCACGTAGCCGCCGGCCACCTGGTAGCGGGTGAAGTACCAGCTCAGGACGTAGCCGAGAACGGTCAGCAGAATCAGGGCGCCGCCGCCGAGCAGCAGCCAGGGCGCCCGTCCGGCCAGCCGCTCGTCAAAGAGCGGGCCGCCCTGCAGGAACCGTTCGAAACTGTCGCGTCCAAAAAAGAACAGCAGCGCAGCCAGCGCCACCCAGCCGCGGACAAAGGGCGAGGCGGGGTGCACGCGCAGCCAGCCGGCGTCGGCAGTTCCTTCGATACCGGATCCGACGGCGGTTGCGTCGGCGGCGGGTCCGGCATCCTCCGGTGTCAGCGCCATCCCGTCACGGCCTTCCCGTCACAGCCCGGCCAGCCGGGCTTCGCCGCGGGCGGACAGTTGTTCGCGGAGCCGGGCGCCTTCGCTCGCGGGCAGCCCGGGAATCTCGGCGCTGGTCGCGGCGGCCGCGGTGTGCAGCTTCAGTGTGCACAGGCCCAGCTGGCGTTCGACCGGGCCCACCGCGATGTCGACGTACTGCATCCGCCCGTAAGGAACCACGAGGGTGCGCTGGAAGAAAATGCCGCGCCGGATCAGGAGGTCATCCTCACGCTCGGCGTAGCCGATCGAGCGCACCTGCCGGGGAATCAGCGCGAGCCGCCACAGGGCCAGCAGCAGCGCGACCGCGGGGAGGGCGACGGCCAGCCAGACCGGCAGCCAGGTCCACACGCCGGTCAGCACCAGGATGAGGGGAAGCGACAGCAGGGCCACCGCGACCAGGGTTCCCAGCGCCCACCCCGCGAGGCGCACCGTGACGTACTTCGGGGAGACCCGGAGCCAGTCGATGCCCGGAGGATCAATCGCTTCGGTAGGCATATTCGCCTTCCGCCGACGGCTTGCTGCGTTTTCCCTGCACGCCTGGCCGGGAATCGGCGTCGCCGTCCTCGGGGGGAATCCGGCAGAACCGCTCGACGACGAGCCCGACGATCACCATGATCAGGCCGCCGCCAGCCATGGCCAGGGCCTGCCAGGTGATCTCCTGGTTGCTGCGCAGGTTCCACAGCCTCAGTTGCTCCACCACGATTCCCGCGTGCCAGCCCAGCAGGACCGAGCCGGTGTAGGCGCAGGCCTGCGCGAGGACCAGGGTCCAGGCAGCCAGGATGGGGTTGAGGATTTTCTTCTTCTTGCCGTTGCGCCACCGGAGCACGCGGATGCCCAGCACCAGCGTGAGGGCCACGATCACGCCCATGGTCACCAGGCCCGTCAGCGGCAGCACCGGGGTGGCCAGGCCGTAGCGGCCGGAGAGCATGGTGGCGAACCAGCCGGCCACGGCCAGGACCACGCAAATGGCCAGCAGGAGCAGGGGGCTGGTCAGCTTCACGGCCGCTCCGCCGCACCGGGCACGCCGGTGATCTCCGTGGCAGTGACATCCGCTGCGGCGGGGTTCTGGAAGCCGTCAAAGGTGGCAAGGTCGGCGAAATCGGCGGCTTTCGCCGCGAGATCGCCCACGCGTTCGCCGTTGAGCTCCGCCGCGGGATCGATCAGCGACCACGGATAGAGCACGAACGCCCGTTCCGCGGCCCGGGGGTGGGGCAGGGTGAGCTCGGGATCGGAGCTCACCACATCCCCGTACGTGATGATGTCCACGTCCAGGGTCCGAGGCCCCCACCGGACCTCGCGCACCCGCAAATGCTTCTGCTCCACGTCGTGGCAGTGCTCGAGCAGTCCGAGCGGCGGCAGCGACGTCTCGACGGCAATCACCATGTTCAGGAAGTCGGGCTGGTCCGGCGGACCTCCCACGGCCTTGGTCTGGACGATCGGCGAGATGGCCAGCAGGCGCACCTCCGGCGGGTCGACGAGGTCTGCAACGGCGGCGGACAGGGTGTCGCTGCGCTCCCCCAGGTTGCTGCCGAGCGCGATCACGGCACGGGTGTAGAGCGGGCTCACGTCCGCCTCCGGTGCACGCTGACGGCGACGTCGCCAAAGTCGACTTCGATCGGGGCCTTGGGCTTGTGCACGGTGATGTCCACAGCGGCGACGGCGAATTTCTGCAGGACGTCCTCGGCAATCCGCACCGCGAGGGCCTCGATCAGGTTCAGCGGCTCACCGGTGATCCAGTCCCGGATGCAGTTGGCCACCTCGCCGTAATGCGCGGTGTCCAGGACGTCGTCGGAAGCGGCCGCTTTGCTGAAGTCCAGGTGCAGCACCGCGTCGACAACGAAGGGCTGCCCGTCGCGGCGCTCGAAATCGAACACACCGTGATGGCCGACGGCGGTGACGCCGCTCAGCGTGATCTGATCCATGGTGCCGGCCGGTCAGTTGGTGCCGGCGTTGGCGGAACCGGCCGGCGCCGGGGGAACCATGCGGGCGGCGACCTTGACGGCGTCCAGGCTCGCGCCGACGTCGTGCACGCGCACAGCCCAGGCGCCGCGGAAGGCGCTGATGGCGGTCATGGCGGCGGTGGCGGCGTCGCGTTCAACCGGCTGGGCGGCCTTGCCGGCCACGGTCAGGAGGCTGCCGAGGAAGCGTTTGCGTGAGCCGGCGACGAGGACCTTGTGGCCCATGGCCTGCAGGACATCCAGGTGCTGCAGGAGCTCCCAGTTCTGGCCCTCGTTCTTGGCGAAGCCCAGTCCCGGGTCCACAATGATCTGTTCCGGCGCGACCCCGGCGGCGTACAGCTTGTCGCGGACGCCGGAGAGCTCCGTCACGACTTCCCCGGCGACGTCACGGTAGTCCGTCAGGGAGTTCATGGTGCTGGCGTCGCCGCGGCGGTGCGTGAGGATGTAGGGGACCTTGGTGCGGGCGGCGAGTTCGGCCATTTCCGGTTCCATGGTCAGGCCTGAGACGTCGTTGATGATCGCGGCGCCGGCCTTCAGGGCCGCGGCAGCCGTCGCGGCGTGGGTGGTGTCGATGCTGACCAGGGCGCCGGCCTTGACCAGGGCCTCGATGACCGGCAGGACGCGGCGCTGTTCCTCGTCAGCGCCGACTGCCGTGGCACCCGGGCGGGTGGATTCGCCACCGACGTCAATGATGTCCGCCCCGGCGTAGAACATCCGCAGCCCGGCCGCGATCGCCGTGTCCGCCGTCGCGTGGGCTCCGCCGTCGCTGAAGGAATCAGGGGTGACGTTGAGGATTCCCATCACCAGTGTCCGGTCCGTGGGCAGGTCCTGGAACTTCGCCGCCGGGCGCGGTTTGCGCAGGATGGGCAGGGGCGAAGTGGCGGGGCCGGTGCCCGGGGCTGCAGCTAGGGAGTCCATGGTCTGTGTTCTTACCTTCCGAGTATGAGGCTCATGGCTTCGGCACGGGTGGCCGGGTCATGGAGTTGCCCGCGCACTGCGCTGGTGACGGTCTTGGCGCCGGGCTTGCGGATTCCCCGCATGGACATGCACAGGTGTTCACATTCGACGACGACGATCGCGCCACGCGGATTGAGGTGCGTAACGAGGGCCTCGACTATCTGGGT
Organism: Arthrobacter sp. P1_D4; assembly: GCF_056406115.1. Lineage (NCBI taxonomy): Bacteria > Bacillati > Actinomycetota > Actinomycetes > Micrococcales > Micrococcaceae > Arthrobacter > Arthrobacter sp. P1_D4. Next base: position 153,535 of record NZ_JBFUAU010000006.1, read on the forward strand.
GGTCAGGCGTTCCTGGACCTGCGGGCGCTTGGCGAACATGTCCACCACGCGCGCCAGCTTGCTCAGGCCCGTGACCTTGCCGTCGTGGGACGGGATATAGCCCACATGCGCCACCCCGTGGAACGGCACCAGGTGGTGCTCGCAGGTGGAATAGAACGGAATGTCCTTGACCAGCACGAGTTCCTCGTGCTCGAGGTCGAAGGTGGTGGCCAGGATCTCGGCGGGGTCGTGGTGCAGGCCTGCGAACATTTCCACGTAGGCCTTGGCCACCCGCTTCGGGGTGTCAATGAGGCCGCCGCGGTCCGGGTCCTCACCGATCGCCAGCAGGATTTCCCGTACTGCCGCTTCGATCCTGGGGCGGTCCACTTTGGACTTTGAATGCGGGGCTCCCCCGTCCCCCGCCGAAGCAGCGGCGGGGGCGGGAACGTCGTCGTCGAAGTTAGAAGTCACAGAAGAAGCCTAGCCGGGATGACCATCAGTCCCGATATCTGTTGCACCGCCCTGGAAGGACTCCTGCCCGCCGACGCCCTGGGCATGCGGGGGCTGGGCATCCAAGGGCTCTTCGAGCCGGGCGTGGGTGGCTTCCTCCTGGGCTTCACGCTCCGCCTTTTCGCGGCGTGACTCCACCGGGCCGGCGGTCTGGAGCGTGCGGGTCTCCTTGGAGAGCCAGACGTCGCGGAAGTCGCGCTTGCGGATGTGGGTGAATATTTGCGCGATTTCGGCCTGGTTCAGTGTTTCGCGTTCGAGCAGTTCCAGCGCCAGCTCGTCCAGGACATCCCGGTTCTCGGTCAGGATGGCGTAGGCCTCATCATGGGCGCCGTCGATCAGGCGGCGCACTTCCTCGTCGACGATGTAGGCGATCTGGTCCGAGTAGTTGCGCTCGTGGCCGGCGTCGCGGCCCAGGAACGGCTCGCCGCCGCCCTGGCCGAGGCGCACCGATCCGACCCGTTCGCTCATGCCGAACTCGGTGACCATCTTCCGGGCGATCCCGGTGGCCTTCTCGATGTCATTGGATGCACCCGTGGACGGATCGTGGAAGACGAGTTCCTCGGCGACGCGGCCGCCCATGGCGTAGGCCATCTGGTCGAGCAGCTCGTTGCGGGTGATGGAGTACTTGTCGTTTTCCGGGACCACCATGGTGTAGCCGAGGGCACGGCCGCGGGGCAGGATGGTGATCTTGGTGACCGGGGCGGAGTTCCGCAGGGCAGCCGCGACGAGGGCGTGGCCGCCTTCGTGGTACGCGGTGACTTTGCGTTCGTGTTCCTTCATGACCCGGCTGCGCTTCTGCGGGCCGGCCATGACGCGGTCAATCGCCTCGTCCAGGGCGCGGTCATCGATCAGGTTGGCGTTGGACCGGGCCGTCAGCAGGGCGGCCTCGTTCAGAACGTTGGCCAGGTCCGCGCCCGTGTAGCCGGGTGTCTTCTTGGCAACAGCCTTGAGGTCGACGCCGGCAGCCATCGGCTTGCCCTTGGCGTGCACCTGCAGGATCTGGTCGCGGCCGATCAAATCGGGGGCCTCAACCCCGATCTGCCGGTCAAAGCGGCCCGGACGCAGCAGGGCGGGGTCCAGGACGTCGGGGCGGTTCGTGGCGGCAATCAGGATGACGTTGGTCTTGACGTCGAAGCCGTCCATTTCCACCAGCAGCTGGTTCAGGGTCTGCTCGCGCTCGTCGTTGCCGCCGCCGATTCCGGCGCCGCGGTGCCGGCCGACGGCGTCGATCTCATCGACGAAGATGATCGCCGGCGCGTTGGACTTGGCCTGCTCGAAGAGGTCGCGGACACGGGAGGCACCCACGCCGACGAACATTTCCACGAAGTCGGAGCCTGAGATGGAGAAGAAGGGTACGCCGGCCTCGCCGGCAACCGCGCGGGCCAGGAGGGTTTTGCCGGTGCCCGGGGGGCCGTAGAGCAGCACGCCCTTGGGGATTTTGGCGCCAACGGCCTGGAACTTGGCCGGTTCCTGCAGGAATTCCTTGATCTCCTCGAGTTCCTCGACGGCCTCATCGGCGCCGGCGACATCGCTGAAGGTCACCTGGGGCATGTCCTTGTTGACGAGCTTGGCCTTGGACTTGCCGAACTGCATCACCTTGGAGCCGCCGCCCTGCATCCGGGAGAGCAGGAACCAGAACAGGACGCCGAGCAACAGCACGGGCACCAGCAGGGAGAAGAGCCCGGAGAACCAGTTGTTTTCGATCGGCTGGTCGGTGAAGCCGCCGGACGGTTTGGAGTCCGTGACGGCCTTGACGACGTCCTGGGCGCGGGCGTTGACGAAGTAGAACTGGACGTTCTTGCCCTTGTCCTGCCCGTCGACCTGAAGGTTGTCCTTCAGGACCAGGTCCACCCGGTTCTCGGCGTCAAAAATCTTGGCCTGTTCAACCTTGCCGCCGGCTGTCAGCAGCTCAAGGCCCTTGTCGGTGTCGATCCGGCTGGCGCCGCCCGGCGCAAGCGTGGCAAATGCCAGCAGCAGCATGGCCACCACGACGACAATCCAGATGCCGGGGCCCTTGAAGAAACTCTTAGCTTTCATCTGTTCGGGGCTGGCCCCGTCCCTCCTGGTAGTGCTGCACGGCGACCGGTCTGCGCGCGTGTGGTGCTGCGTCAGCTTCTAGCTATACACCGTCGCACTACCTCACGCACGGCAAAGGGCAAAAGTTCCCTGTGGGCGTAGCGGGGCCGGGCCTCCGGCCGCCCGGGGCCCGGGCGGGGTTGCCTTCGCGTGAACGATTTACTCGTAGACGTGCGGGGCCAGGGTGCCGACGAAGTCCAGGTTGCGGTACTTCTCGGCGTAGTCCAGGCCATAGCCCACCACGAACTCGTTGGGGATGTCATAGCCGACGTACTTGACGTCGATCTTGACCTTGGCGGCAGTCGGCTTACGGAAGGCGGTGCAGATTTCCACTGACGCCGTGCCGCGCGATTCCAGGTTCGTCTTGAGCCAGGACAGCGTGAGGCCGGAATCGATGATGTCCTCGACGATCAGGACGTCTTTGCCCATGAGGTCGGTGTCGAGGTCCTTCAGGATGCGGACCACGCCTGAGGACTGCGTGCCCGAGCCGTACGAGGACACGGCCATCCAGTCCATGGAGACGTGGGTGTGCAGCGCACGGGCCAGGTCTGCCATGACCATGACGGCGCCCTTGAGCACGCCGACGATCAGGAGGTCGCGGCCCTCGTAGTCCTTGTCGATCTGCGCCGCGAGTTCGGTGATCCGTTGCTGGATCTGTTCCTTGGTGTAGAGAACGTGTTTGAGGTCTGCCTGGACGTCGTTTGAATCCACCAATGGCTCCTGTGTAGATGCGGGGTGCGACTAATTTCGGGGCGGCTGTTGAGGCCGGAATACAAGCTTCCCACAGCGGGCGGCTTCGCGGGGAACACCGGCGGCGGACGGCTCCGCCGCAAGGAGCTGCGCGAGCGAGAGCCGGAAGACGCTGACCCCGCCGGGAAGCTCCACCGGGCCGGCCGATCCCTGCCGGCGCAGGAGCGCTTCCGCCGCGAGCAGCCGCTGGTAGCTGGGCTGCTGACCGCCGACGGCGGCGGCGGCCTTGGCGATCAGCCGGAACCTCACGGCCGGGGCAAGATCCCTCAGCCCGGCCTCCGGAAGGCTGATCTCCTCCCCTGTCTGCTGGCGCAGCCGCTCGAACGTGTCGTTCGCCACGTCCTCCAGATAATCGGCGTCGAGCTGCAGGATCGCGGCCGTGCGGGCGAGCGATTCGGCAACGCCGGGGCCAAGCTTGTCCTCCAGCAGGGGCAGCACCTCAACCCGGGTCCGGGAACGCGCGTACACGGGATCGGTGTTGGACGGGTCGTGCCAGGGCTCCAGGTCCTCCACCCGGCAGATCTCCAGGGTGTCCGCGCGCCGCAGGCCCAGGAACGGGCGCAGCAGCCGGCCGCGGGCCGGCCGCATCCCGGCGAGGGACCGGGTGCCCGACCCGCGCGCCAGGCCCAGGAGCACTTGTTCGGCCTGGTCATCGAGGGTGTGGCCGAGCAGGATCGCGGCTGCACCTGCCTCGTCCGCGGCGGCCTCAAGGGCCGCATGGCGGGCGTCCCGGGCGGCGGCCTCGGGGCCCGCGCCGCTGGAGGCGACGTCGACAGTCCTGATCGTCACGGGAGAGATCCCGAGCTCCTCGAGGGTCCGGGCCGTGGTGGCCGCGMCCGCGGCCGAGCCCGGCTGCAGCTGGTGGTCCACGACGACGGCGCCGACAGAGACAGGATGGCCGTCCACGTGGCCCCGGCGCCCGAAATAGGCGGCGACGGCGGCGAGAGCCAGCGAGTCCGGGCCGCCGCTGCAGGCAACCAGGACGCGGTCCGGGTAGCCGGCCGCGGCGAGGGCGTCCTGCAGCATTTTTCGTGCCGTGCCGACCACCGGCGCGAGGCGGCCGGGCCGGCGTCGTCCGCTGGAAATCGAGGTCGAACCGGCGCCGTCGGGGGCAGTCATGGCGGCTAGAGGCCCATCCGGTCGAGCCAGAGCCGGGAGTCGTGGATCTCGGGTTCGCTGGGGAGGTGGTCCGCGGACTCCCAGACTCTGTTGAAGCCTCCCATGCCGGCGGCGGCCACCACTTCCCGGACGAACTTGGCGCCGTCACTGTACTGGCGCATCTTGGCGTCGAGGCCGAGCAGGTTGCGGATGAATTTCTCGATCATGCCGCGGTCCTGGCCGCGGTCGTTGAAACGTTGCCGGATGGTCTTCACCGAGGGAACGATGCTGGCGTCCACGGCGTCCATGACCACATTGGCGTGACCCTCGAGCAGGCTCATGAGGGCAGTCAGGCGGGACAGGGCCGCCTTTTCCTCCGGGTTCTGGAGCAGGTCCAGGATGGCGCCGCGTCCGGGCGCGGCGCCGGGTGCCGCGCGGTCCTTCAGCGATTTCGCGGCCGCCGAGGCCCGTTCCATCAGGGAATCGACATTGCCCAGCAACAGTCCGCTGAGGTTTTCGATCTCCTGGAGCATGTGGTGCCGCAGCCACGGTGCGGCGGCGAACTGCACCCGGTGGGTTTGTTCGTGGAGGCAGACCCAGAGCCGGAAGTCCGCGGGTTCGACTTTCAGTTCGCGTTCCACGGAGATGATGTTCGGCGCTACGAGCAGCAGCCGTCCGGAAGCGGGGGCCGTGGAGTTTTCGGCCAGCGCTGAGAAGGGATCGTACTGGCCCAGGACTTTGCTCGAAAGGAAGGCCAGGATGGCGCCGAGCTGGCTGCCGGTGATGGCCGCGCTGACCCCGGCAGCGCCGGGGCTGATGGAACCGCGGCCCTCCAGCAGCTTTCCCATGGCGGGCTTGAGCATGACGGCGAAGCTCTGCGTGTTGGCCTTGGCCCATGAGGCCCGGTCCACGACGAGGACCTCGGAGTCACGCAGGTCCCGGGCGGCGTCCAGGCCGGTGATGTGGTGGACGTGCGGCACGGAAATGTCCGCCATGAGCCGCAGATTTTCGACGGCGGCGCCGATCTCGGCGCTGCCCAGGACGGGGCCCGCCGGCGTCAGCCGGGCTGCCGTGGACGCGGCGAGCTCCCAGTTGATGAGATCCGGGACCTGGACCGATGCCGCACTCGGCGTCTTGGGTGATGTCTCGCTTGATGTCTCGCTTGCAGAGGACTCCATGGGGTCCATCAGATCACAGGGCCCCGACAATGCGCCTTAATTTTCGCTGACCGGCGAACCGGCCGGGCTCCGGGACCTCCGGCCGAAGGGCCAGACCGGCGCGAAGAGCCAGACCTGCGCGGGGTCCCGGCCGGCCCGCGCCGTCAGCGGCAGCCGCAGCCGGCGAGGACGGCGGCGGAGCGGTCCAGCGCGGCTTTGTTCGCGGCGCCGGGGGTCAGCCCGTTGCCGACGAAGGAAAAGACCAGGAGCCGGCCGTCGGCGTCGACCACGGAACCGCTAAGCGCAATGACTGTGTTCAGTGTGCCCGTCTTGGCGCGGACCAGCCCGGCGCCCGCGGCCGAGGCCGCATCCGTGTAGCGGTCCCCCAGGGTGCCGGTGAGCCCGGCGACCGGGAACCCGCTCAGGGCGGCGCGCAGCCGGGGGTCTGTGCCCGAGGTCATGGCCCGGACCACGTCCGTGAGCTGCCGGGCCGAGACCCTGTTGGCCAGGGCCAGGCCGGAGACGTCCGCGGCCCGGAGCGAGTCAGTGGGAACGCCCATGTCCTTGACCTGCTGCAGCACGGCGGCAATGGCGTCGTCGCTGCTGCCGGGCCGGCCGACGCCGAGGGCGGTCATCCGTCCCATCACCTCGGCGAGGTAGTTGTCCGAGGTCTGCAGCATCAAGTCCACCTGCTGCCCCACCGTGGCGGACTGGACCTCGGCCAGGACTTTGGCGTGCCCGCCCTCCGGCGCGTCACCGGGCCGGCCCCGGGCGACGCCGGGGGCCACGGACAGCCCCCCGGCCGCCGCGGCCGCCGTGAGCCGGGCGGCGAACACCTCGGCGGCGGTCATGGCGGCGTCCCGCGGGCGGGGTCCGGTGGTCTTGGCGGGATCGAACCTGGCGGAGTTCAGCGCCAGCGGGTACAGCGGGGCCATCTCCCCGGCGGCTACGTCCTCTGGGCTCCACGCCTGGCTGAGCGAGGTGCCGCTGAAGAGGGAGTCATCCAGCAGGACGTTCACCGTGGCGGTGACGCCGCCGGCTTTGAGGGCATCGATAGTGGCCTTCGCGAGCGTGGTCAGCCCGGCGCGGCCCAGAACGGCGCCCGGGGCCGATTCTCCGGCGCCCAGGAGGACATCACCTCCGCCGGTCAGGACCACCGAGCCGGGGGTCGGCCCTGCCAGCACGCGGGTGCTGAAGCGGCGGTCGGGGCCCAGGACACGCAGGGCCGCACCGGCTGTGAGGAGCTTCATGTTCGACGCCGGAACGCGGGCCTCGTCGGCAGCCCGGTCGAAGAGGACCTGCCCCGTCGCGGCGTCCTGGACGATGCCGGTGAAGGTGCCGGCGCCGTCGGGCCTAAGGGTCTTGTTCAACTGCGCGGCGAGGGCGGCCCCGGCCGGAACCGGCGCGGAAGTGCTGAGGGGCCCGACTGCCCCCAAACTGTTGCCGGGAGGGCTCAATGTGGCGGGGATCTGCTGCCAGGGCGGTGCTGTCTGCGAGGCGTCGGATGACCCGTCATGGCTGAGGAACGCCGGGGAGATGGCGATGCCGGCCGGCACAGCCACTGCCACCACGAGGAGGGTCTGGAGCAGCAGCGCGGGCATCCTGCGACCCCTGCCGGGCACCGGCTGGGTACCCTCGCGGCTGGTTCTCGGTTTCATGCTGCTGCTGGTCCTTAGTCCTGAAATGTCCCCACTAGTTCCTGAAACCAGCGCCTCTCGCTATATCCTCAATAGTAGTCGGCGGCACCGACAGCCCTTATGCACGTGCCGCGCACCCCCTGAATTCGTCGAGGAGCATTCCATGAAGCATGACGTGACCATCGAGATCCCCAAAGGATCGCGCGTCAAGTACGAAGTCGACCACGAGACCGGCCGCGTCCGCCTGGACCGCGTCCTGTTCACGTCGATGCAGTACCCCACCCACTACGGTTTCTTCGAGAACACCCTGGGTGAGGATGGAGATCCGCTGGACGCGCTGGTGCTCCTGCAGGACTTCGACCTCTACCCCGGCGTGATCGTCGAGTCCCGCCCGATCGGCGTGTTCAACATGACCGACGACGGCGGCGGCGACGCCAAGGTCCTGTGCGTCCCGACCGATGCCCGGTTCGACCACATCAAAGAGATCAGCGATGTCAGCGAGTTCCTGATCAAGGAAATCGAGCACTTCTTTACCCGTTACAAGGACCTGGAGCCGGGCAAGTGGGTCAAGGCCGAGGGCTGGGGCGACCGTGCCGCCGCCGAAGCCGAACTGGCAGCCTCCATCAAGCGTTACGTTCCGGCAGCCGGCCACTGACCGTTCCTGTACTCCAGCGCGGGGTCACATACCGCCCATCCGGGGTTCCGGAACGGGCGGTACGTGACCCCGCGTTTTTGTTGGGCGTTTTTCGATCGGCGTTCAGTCAAGTGGCTGGGGCGCGGTGATGCGGACTCTCGGCGTCGACCTCGCTGCCGCCGCGAAGAAGACGGCAGCGGCCGTCATCGAATGGGATCACGGCGCGGCGCGCCTGGCGCATCTGTCGTTGGACGTGGGCGACGAGGAGATCCTCCGCCTCTTCGGCACCAGCGCCATGACGGGGATCGATTCCCCGCTGGGCTGGCCGGACGCGTTTCTTCCCTTCATCGCCGGGCACCTGAGCTTTGAACCACATCCAGTGCTGGACCATGACGGGATCGAGGGCCGCCGGCTGCTCGCCTACCGCGACACCGACCGTTTCGTCACCGGCAGCACCGGCCTGATCCCGCTCAGCATCTCCGCGGACCGGCTGGCCCACCCGGCGATGCGTTGCGCGGTGATCCAGGCGAAGATCGCAAAGGAGTACGGGCCGCAGGCCAGGGACGGCAGCGGCCGGCTTGCCGAGGTGTACCCGGCGGCGTCGCTGAAACTCTGGGGGATCCATGCCCGCGGCTACAAGGGGCGCGGGGCGCCGGAGGCGGAAAAGCTGTCCTCAGCGGTGGCGGATCTGGCCGTGAAGGCGCCGTGGCTGGACCTGGCGGAGTACCGGGCCGATCTTGCGGCGTCCGATGACATGTTCGATGCCCTCATCGCCGCCCTGTCCGCGCGGGCCGTCGCCGTCGGCGCGACGCTGCGGCCCGGGCCCGGGCACGCCGCGGCTGCCTTGACCGAAGGCTGGATCCATCTGCCCCGGGGCGGGCTGCAGGAGCTCCCGGGCTAGCCCGGCGGGCACTGCTCAAATCCGCAGCGACCAGCTGCTGATCTCCGCCGGGTCCTCACCGTACTGCCGGGTGTGGTCGCGGGCCCGCATGCGGCTGTCCTGCAGGGACTGGCGCAGCAGCGAGTGCCTCCCGGCCAGTCCGGGGACCCGGTCGATCGCGTCAATTGCCAGCTGGAAGCGGTCGATTCCGTTCAGCATGGCCATGTCGAAGGGGGTCGTGGTGGTGCCTTCCTCCTTGTAGCCGCGAACATGCAGGCCCTCCCGGTTGGTGCGCCGGTAGGTGAGCCGGTGGATCAGCGCGGGGTAGCCGTGATAGGCGAAGATCACCGGTTTGTCCGCCGTGAAGATGCCGTCGAAGTCCCGGGCCGTCAGCCCGTGCGGGTGCTCGCTGGCGTCCTGGAGCCGCATGAGGTCCACGACGTTGACCACCCGCACTTTCAGCCCGGGCGCCCCCTGCTTCAGGAGCTCGGCCGCGGCGACGGTTTCGACCGTGGGGACGTCGCCGGCGCAGGCAAGGACGACGTCGGGCTCCTCACCGGCGACTTCGGAGCCGGCGAACTCCCAGATGCCCAGGCCCCGGCGGCAATGGTGCGAGGCCGCGTCAGGCCCGAGCCAGGTTGGCGAGGGCTGCTTGCCGCTGACCACGATGTTGACGTAGTCGCGGGAGGCCAGGCAATGCTCCATCACGGCCAGAAGCGTGTTGGCGTCCGGGGGCAGGTAGACCCGGATGATTTCGGCCTTCTTGTTCACGGCGTGGTCGATGAAGCCGGGATCCTGGTGCGAAAAGCCGTTGTGATCCTGCTGCCACACGTGGGAGGACAAGAGGTAGTTCAGTGAGGCCACGGGCTGGCGCCACGGCAGCTGCCGGTGGACTTTGAGCCATTTGGCGTGCTGGTTGAACATCGAATCGATGATGTGAATGAACGCCTCGTAGCAGTTGAACACCCCGTGCCGTCCCGTCAGCAGATATCCCTCTAGCCAGCCCTGGCAGAGGTGTTCGCTGAGGACTTCCATTACCCGCCCGGCGCGGGCAATATGCTCATCCAGCGCATCAATCCTGTACTGCCAGACCTTGTCGGTGGCCTCGTAGACGCCCTGCAGCCGGTTCGATGCCGTCTCGTCGGGGCCGAAGAGCCGGAAGGTCTCGGGGTTCAGCGCAATGACGTCGCGCAGCCAGGGGCCGAGCGTCACCATGGGGCTGATCCTTTCGATGCCGGGCTCGGCGACGTCGACGGCGTGCCGGCGGTAGTCCGGCAGGTTGAGCGGGCGCAGCAGGATCCCGCCGTTGGCATGGGGGGTTGCGCTCATCCGCAGCGCACCGGCCGGGGCGTTCCTGGCCGTCTCCGGCCTCAGGCGTCCGCGATCGTCGAAGAGTTCCGCCGGCCGGTAGGACTCGAGCCACTGCTGCAGCTGGCTCAGGTGCCCAGGATTGGTGCGAACCTCGTTCAGCGGAACCTGGTGGCTGCGCCAGGTGCCCTCCACCTGCTCCCCGTCCACCGTCTTGGGCCCGGTCCAGCCCTTGGGCGAACGGAGCACGATCATGGGCCACTGCGCAGCACCGTCCTGCGCAGTGCCGTCCTGCGCAGTGCCGTCCTGCGCAGTGCCGCTGCGGTGGCGCTGCTGGATGGTCCGGATCCCGGCCAGGCAGGCGTCCAGTGCGGCCGCGAAATCCCGGTGCGCCGCGGCTGTGTCGGCCGGATCGGCCACGGTGACGAAATGGGGGACGTGCCCGTAGCCGCGCAGCAGCTGTTCCAGCTGGGCCTCGGGCATACGGGCCAAAATCGTGGGGTTGGCGATCTTGTAACCGTTGAGGTGCAGGATGGGCAGCACAGCGCCGTCGGCCGCCGGGTTAAGGAAGTTGTGCGAATGCCAGCTGGCAGCCAGCGGCCCGGTCTCGGCTTCGCCGTCACCGATGACGACGGCCGTGATCAGGTCCGGGTTGTCGAAGACAGACCCATACGCGTGTGCCAGCGAGTAGCCGAGCTCGCCGCCTTCGCTGATCGAACCGGGGGTCTCCGGGGCGGCGTGGCTTGGAATGCCGCCGGGGTAGGAGAACTGCCTGAACAGCTCGGACAGGCCGGCTTCGTCGTTACCAACGTGGCCGTAAATTTCCGAATAGGTCCCCTCCAGCCAGGCGTTGGCGACCACCGCGGGGCCGCCATGGCCGGGACCGGCGATGAAGAGCATCTGCTGGCTGTCCCGGCGGATAGCCCGGTTCAGGTGGGCATAGACAAAATTCAGTCCGGGTGTGGTCCCCCAGTGACCAAGGAGCCTGGACTTCGTGTGTTCCGCGCGGAGGGGTTCGCGCAGCAGCGGATTGGACCGGAGGTAGATTTGCCCCACCGAGACGTAGTTCGCCGCCCGCCACCAGCGGTCCACCAGGTCCAGGGCCGCGGTGTCCAGGATCCCTGTGTCCAGGACCGCATTGTCCAGGGACGAGCCCTCGGCCGGCATCTGTGCGCGGGTGGTTCCATTCACGTCACTACTCACTGGGATCCTCGCCTCGTGGTTCCTGCGTCGGCACATTTGGTCCATCGCAACACGTTCGGCGGACGGGGCACAACCCCGGTCCGTCACCGGCCGCCGGCAACTTGCCCCGCAAGTGCCAGCAGGTAGTGTGTCATCCAGAATGTTCACGCTGACCATCAATCAAACCGACAGCCGGCGCGACGGCGACCGCGTGCCGCAGCTCCTCAAGGACCTGCGGCACATTCCGGCGCGCCTTGATTTCGATCGTTCCGTTGAGGATGAGGTCCAAGGGATCCTGGACTGTCCGCATCAGACGGTGGAAGCGGCCATGATCGCCCTGCGCAGCGGCAGCTGGTACGTGGGCATTGGCGTGGGCCCGGTCAATGAACCCCTGCCGAACCAGATCAAGGACGCCTCCGGGCACGGGCTGATCTACGCCCGGCGCGCGGTGGATCGTCTCCGGAACCACAAGGACCGCGTCCGGGTGGCCGTGGAGGGCCCGCTGGCCGATCTTGCCGCAGAGGCGGAAGCCGTGCTGCGCCTCCTGGGCCACATCGTGCACGACCGCAGCCAGGCGGAATGGCGGGTACTGGACCTGCTCACCCCGGGGGTTCGGGGTCAGCAGAAGACGGTCGCAGAGGAACTCGGGATCACCACCCAGGCCGTGAGCAAGGCCGTGGCCCGGTCCCAGTGGAACGAAGAGCACGCGGCCCGGCCCGCTGCGGCGCGGCTCCTGAGCCTCATCCTCGACGTCCGCTAGCCCGTCCCGGCCCCTCCTCGGAACCGCCCGACCGTTTGCCGCGCCCTTGAGGCCTTAGAGGAGGCTGCGAAGCACGTGCGCGGCGCCGTCGTCGTAGACCGATTTCGTCACTTCGTCAGCAGCGGCAATCACCTCAACGGGGGCCTGGCCCATGGCCACGCCGCGGCGCGCCCAGGTCAGCATCTCGATGTCATTGCGGCCGTCGCCGACGGCGACAGTACGGTGCGTTTCGATGCTGAGCCGGTCGCGGAGCTGTTCCAGTGCGCTGGCCTTCGTGACACCGGCAGCGGCGATGTCCAGCCACGCCGTCCAGCCCACCGAATACGTGACGCCGGCGAGCCCGATGTGGCGGATCGCGGTGTTGAATTCTTCGGGCGTATTCTCCGAGCTGAAGACCACCACGCGCACGGCGGTAGCCTCCAGCATGGTCTGGAAGTCGACGCCGACCGCTTCGACGCCGAAGCTGGCGTCCTGGAAGCGTTCTGTGGACAGGAAGTTGCCGTCCCCGTCCTCGAGCGCGTACTTGGCCGAGGGCAACCGCTTGCGCAGCGCGCGAAGGACCGGCCCGGGGTCAAACGTTGCCTTGTGGAGGATTTCGTAGCCCTCGGGCAGTCCGGAGTCGACGCGCAGGATCACACCGCCGTTGGAGCACACGGCGTAACCGTTCTCGATCCCGATATGTTCGATGACGGGCAATGTGGCGTTGAGGGAGCGGCCGGTCGCGATCATGACGTGGTGGCCTGCGGCCACCACGGCCTGGGCGGCCTCTCGGACAGGAACCGACATATGCCCGTCGTGGTCCACAAGGGTGCCATCGACGTCCAGGGCGATCAGCATCTTGTCGCCGGCTCGGTTCCGGGAGTTTCCCACCCGGGCCGCGCTGGCCGGGGCCGCCGTGTTCTGGTCTGTCGTGTTCTGGTTTGTCATGTTCTGGTGTGTGGTGCGCCGGTCATCGTTGCCGGCGACTGAGGATTCAGTCATTGTTGTCATCTCACAAGTAGAGCAGAGACCCCCGACTGCCGCTAGGACACACGCCACAGCAAGGCGTGAACTTGCGGTAAACACCCACATAATGTCCTTGTTGTGGGCGTTTACCCGGCGGCCATCGGAGGCCTGGCTGGGGTCGGGACCGGGGTTAGAGGACGGGGAAAACCGTCATGCCGCCGAGGTACTTCTGCAGGGCGGCGGGGACGTTGACGGAGCCGTCGGGGTTCTGGTGGTGCTCCAGGATGGCGACGATCCAGCGGGTGGTGGCCAGGGTGCCGTTGAGCGTGGCGACCGCCCGCGTGCCCTTGGGCGCGCCGTCCTCGTTCAGAACCCGTTCCCGGATGTTCAGCCGGCGCGCCTGGAACGTGGTGCAGTTCGACGTCGAGGTCAGCTCCCGATATGCGCCCTGGGTGGGGACCCAGGCCTCACAGTCAAACTTCCGGGCCGCGGAATTGCCCAGATCGCCGGCGGCGGTGTCAATGACGCGGTACGGGAGCTCGCACTTGGCCAGCATCTCCTCTTCCCATGCCAGCAGGCGGGCGTGCTCGGCGGCAGCGTCCTCAACCGTGGTGTAGATGAACATCTCCACCTTGTTGAACTGGTGGACCCGGATGATGCCGCGGGTGTCCTTGCCGTGCGAGCCCGCCTCGCGCCGGTAGCACGAGCTCTGGCCGGCATAGCGGATGGGGCCGGCCGAAAGGTCCAGGATCTCGTCGGCGTGGTAGCCGGCGAGGGCCACCTCCGAGGTGCCCACGAGGTACAGGTCGTCTTCGGCGAGACGGTAGATCTCGGCGTCGTGCTTGACGTCAAAGCCGGTGCCCTGCATGGTTTCCGGGCGGACCAGGGTGGGCGTGATCATGGGGACGAACCCGGCGTCGATCGCCTGTTCCATGGCCATCTGGAGCAGCGCCATTTCAAGCCGGGCGCCGACGCCGCGCAGGAAGTAGAAGCGTGAACCGGAAACCTTCGCCCCGCGTTCCATGTCGATGGCCCCGATCAGCTCGCCGATCTCGAGGTGGTCCTTCGGCTCGAAGTCGGGGAATTCGCGCGGCGCGCCCACCGTCTTGACCACAATGTAGTCGTCCTCACCGCCGGCCGGGACGCCGTCCTCGATCAGGTTGGGGATGGTCCGGAGGAGTTCGTCCTGGGCGGCCTGGACGAGATCGGCCTCGGCCGATGCCGCTTTGACGGAGGCCGCCAGAGCCTTGACCTCGGCGAGGAGGGCCTGCTTTTCCTCGCCCTTGGCCTGCGCGACCTTCTTCCCGTACGCATTCTGCTCGGCCCGCAGGTTCTCGAACCGGATCAGGGCTGCCCGCCGGGCCGAGTCCCCAGCGATGATCGCGTCCACCGCGGATTCGTCGGCGCCTCGGGCGCGCTGGCTGGCACGGAACTTGTCCGGATTTTCGCTGAGGTCTTTTACGTCGATCACCAGACAAGAGTATCCAATCCGGTCACGGTTGCCCGGCAAGCCGGCCTGCATGCGCTGGCGGGATACTGTTGGATCACAATGCGCGACTGGCTGCTCTACCTCGTCATCGCTGGGGCCCTGGTCTTTGCCGTCTCCAGCTGGTGGGGGGTGCGCCGGCTGAAGGCCAAGCACACCCGCAGTGCCGTGTGGGAGGAAACCCACAGCCCGGGCCCGGGCCGCCAGAAGGTGGCCGTGGTCCTGAACCCCATCAAGGCCAAGTCTGCCGAGGCCCGTGGCCTGATTGAAGCAGCGTGCGCGGCGGCCGGCTGGCCGGCGCCCCGCGTCTTTGAAACCACCGCAGAGGACCCCGGATTCTCGCAGGCGCGGGCTGCGGTGGCCTACGGGGCCGACGTCGTCCTGGCCGGCGGCGGCGACGGTACCGTGCGTGTGGTGGCGGAGGTCCTCGCCGGGACGGACACCGCCATGGGCGTGATCCCGCTGGGCACCGCAAACCTCCTGGCCCGCAATGTGCATCTGGAGGTCAACGACCTGCCCGGCAACGTGCAGGCCGCCCTGTTCGGGGACCAGCGGTTCATCGATACGGCGCGGCTCACCCTGGAAAATTCGCTCACCGGGGAGTCAGCGCAACACACGTTCCTGGTGATTGCAGGCATCGGCATGGACGCCGAAGTAGTCAGCGACACCCTTGACGGCCTGAAGAGGGCGGTGGGCTGGCTGGCGTACACGGAAGCCGGGGCCAGGCACCTTCTGGGGCGCCGCAAGAAGGTCTCCATCGCGCTGGATGGCCAGCCTGAGCAGGCCCGGAAGATCCGCAGCGTCCTGTTCGCGAACTGCGGCCTGATCCCCGGGGGAATCGACTTCATCCCGCAGGCCATGATCGATGACGGGATGCTGGACGTGGTGGTGATGAGCCCGCGCAGTGCGATCGGCTGGCTGGCCATGTACACAAAGATCGTCCTGAAGCACACGAAGGACCTGCCGGTCATGACGTATTACCGGTGCGGCAAGATCACTATCCGGTGCCCGGAACCTATGCCCACCCAGGTCGACGGCGATCCTTCCGGCGAGGCCACGATGGTCACCGTCGAGGTGGACCCGGGATCCCTGTTGGTGAGGGTCAAGGACGGCACCGAAGGCCGCTAGGCCGACGGCGGCTGGAGCGCGCCACTGCAGCGCGCCAGGAGCGAGGGACTAGGCGCTAGCGGCCTTCTTGGCCTCTGCCGCCTTCTTCGCCTCGGCCGCAGCCTTGGCGGCCCGGGCTTCGGACTGCTCACGGATCATTGCCTGCTCCTCTTCGAAGCGCAGGCGGTCCGCGCGGTCGGCGTCGTCGCCGTCCCAGTCCTGATTTTCAGCTGTCGGCTTGGGATTGACAATCATTCCCTGGCCGTCATTTTCTGTGCTGGTGCCTGACATGACCCGCTCCCTCCCGTAGGGGAATTCCCCAATATGGATCAGGCAAGCATACGCACAGTTGGGAGGGGGTGGAAGTCCGCCATATGGCATTTGCCTACGCTCTGGGCGAAGCCCCCGGGGTATATTCCGGCACAGCAGATGCGCCCCCCAGTATGTCTTTCACCCACGCATGCGCGGCGCGGAATGCCTGGTCGGAGGTATGCGGCGCGACGCTGGTTCGGTGGCCGTCGGCACGCTGGTAGGACCCGAGGAAGCGGGTGGCCGGGCTGATCCGGTGAAGACCCGCGAGCGCGTCGGCCACCCGGGCGTCGGCGACATGGCCGTCGGCGTCAATGCTGAAGAAATAGTGGCCCAGGTACTGCCCGGTGGGCCGGGATTCGATCCGGCTCAGGTTCACGCCGCGGGTGGCGAACTGGTCCAGGATCTCCATCAGCGCACCCGGCCGGTCTTCGGGCAGCGGCACCACGACAGTGGTCTTGTCGGCTCCGGTGGGGGCCGGCAGTTCACCCGGGCGGCCCACCAGCACGAACCGGGTGACGGCTCCGGGGTTGTCGCCGATGTTTTCCGCCAGCACCATCAGGCCCGGCTGTTCGGTGGCCACGATCGGGGCGCAGATCGCGGCGTCGTAGTGGGCGCCGTCACCATCCAGCAAGCCCATGGCGGCAGCGGCGGTGGAAGAACCGGGGATGTATTCCGCATTGGGAATATTGGCGTCCACCCAGAGCCTGCACTGGGCCCAGGCATGCCCGTGGGTGGAGACGCGCCGGATGTCCCCGAGCGCCACGCCGGGCCTGGCCACCAAGACGAAGCTGATGGGCACCAGGGCCTCCCGGAGGATCCTGAGTTCCTGGCCGGTGGCGATGGCGTCGAGGGTGGCGGTGACCCCGCCCTCGACCGAATTTTCGATCGGTACCATGGCCGCATCGGCGGAGCCGTCCCGCACCTTGTCCAGCGCCGTGTTCACATTCGAGGACGGGATGCGGATGGCCTCCGCCGCGTCCGGGACCTGCATCAGGGCCGCTTCGGTGAAGGTGCCCTCGGGTCCGAGGAATGTGTAGGTGAGCGTCGGTGCGGGCATCAGTTCTTCCTTCTTCAGTTACAGGACAACCGGTTTGAGGCCGTTGTCGGACACCAGCGGCATGCCGGTCTCAACCCACTGGTCCATGCCGCCGGCCACATTCACGGCGGAATATCCCATTCCGACCAGCCACTGGGTGGCCCGGAAGGAGCGGCCGCCGGTGCGGCAGATGACGTAGACGTCCTCGTCCGGGTCCAGCTCCTCAATCCGGGAGGGCAACTGGTCCATGGGAATGTGCAGGGCACCCTCGGCGTGGCCCGCAGCCCACTCATAGTCCTCGCGGACGTCCACGATCTTGGCGCCATCGGGGATGCCAGACACGCTTACGCTCTGGAAGTCGCTCATGTTGACCCTTTCCGCAGAATTCAAGCTCCGATCCCAGCGTATCCCCCGCCGCTGGCACCGCACCCCCGCTGGCGGCACGTTACGCTTCTGGGGACCGCAAAGGAGACCTCATGGCTGCCGAACAGCCCGCGGAGCGGCCGGTCCGCGGCCCCCGCCACGGGACATGCCCTGCCCTGGCCGCGAGCGCTGGGCATGATGCAAATGTGTCCTTCCGCCGGTCCCAGGAATGGGCATGTCCCCCGGGTAGCCGGCCCGCGCGGCCCCAGGTACGGCCGGAGTCCCGCCTCCTTGGCTGAAATCCACGAACTCTCCGCCGTCGAGCTCCGCGATGCGCTCCGTTCCGGGGAGCTGTCCGCCAGGGCCGCCGCCGATCATTTCCTGGACCGGGTCGAAGCCCAGAACCCGCACCTCGGTGCCTTCATCACGGTCACCGCGGAACAGGCGCGGAAAGACGCCACGGCAGCCGACCGGCGCTACGCCCTCCGGAGCCGGAACGGCGGCGACTTGCCCCTGCTGCATGGAATGCCGGTCGCCTTCAAGGACCTGACGGATGTGGCAGGGGTCGTCACCACGCATGGAAGCGCGGCCCTGGAACGCAAGCCGGCCCTGGCCGACGGCGCAGTTCCCGCCGCGCTCAAGGCCGCCGGGGTCCTCTCGCTGGGCAAGACACAGGTCCCGGAGTTCGGCCTGACCGCCTACAGCGAGAACCGGATCGCCCCGCCGTCGCGCAATCCGTATGCACTCAGCCGCAGTTCGGGCGGCTCCTCGGGCGGCAGCGCTGCCGCGGTGGCCGCGGGGCTGTTGCCGTTCGCCCCAGGGTCCGACGGCGGGGGCTCCGTGCGGATCCCTGCCGCGGCATGCGGGCTGGTCGGGTTGAAGCCCGGACGTGGGCTGGTGCCGGCCGGGGAAAGCTCGGGCGATCCCGCGCAGCTCGTGGTTGCCGGACCGCTCGCCCGCTCCGCCGCCGACGCCGCGCTGCTGCTGGATGCCCTGGTGCCGGGCCCGGACAATCAGGGTGCGGGCGGACAGGGGGCGGGCGGTCCGGGCATGGGCGGCCGGGCGCACGCCAGCTACCTCGAGCTGACCGCCAGGGAGCCCCGCCCGCTGAGGATCGGCATAAGTCTCGACAGCCCGTGGCAAGCGAAGTTTCCCTTCATCCCGGACAGTGAGGCGCTCGACGCACTCGCGGACGGCATCTCGCGGCTGGCGGCGGCGGGGCACGAGGCCATGGAAGCGGCGATTCGCTACGACAACCGCTACCCGGATGCTTTCACCACAGCGTGGACGGCCGGCATTGGCAGCGCGCGCATCTCGCCGCAGCGCGAGGCGCTCCTGACGCCGCTCACGAGGACTTTCCGCCGGCGGGCACAGCAGCGCAGTGCAGCCAAACTCAACGAATCCCTCGGGTTCCTCCGGCAGTTCCAGCAGGACACCATTGTCCAGTACGCCCAATGGGACCTCATAGTGACGCCGGCCCTGGCGCAGACACCCCGTCCGGTGGGCTGGTTCACTGGCGCGACCCACGGCGGAGGCTACTGGCCGGCCGCGGAATGGGCAGGCGACGCCGACGGCGACTACCGCAAACAGTGCGAGTACGCGCCGTGGTCATCCATGGTCAACGTCTGCGGGCTGCCGGCCATCAGCATCCCGGTGCACTGGACCGGCGGCGCCCCTGGTTCCGGCCTGCCGATGGGCATCCAGCTGATCGGGCCGATGGGCTGCGAGGGGCTCCTGCTGCAGGTGGCCGCCCAATTGGGCTTCTAGCCGCGGACCCGGCACTCACCTGGGGACATGCCCACTCCTGACGCCGCGCAGGGGACATGTCCGGAACTCACATCGGGCACCGGACATGTCCGTCCTCCACCAGCCGGGACGTGCCCGTTCCTCAGGCCCCGCATCGGACCCGCCCGCCCCTCACGCCGCGCAATGGACATGCCCAGTGCTCATCACGGACATGTCCGCCTGCGGCCGGGGCGGATGGACATAATGCCATCTTGTCCACGCCCGGGCGCCACAAATGGACATGTCCCCCGGTGAGGCCCCGGAACTCAACCAACACACGCACGCCCGGGCCAAGAGTGGGCATGTCCCTAACTGGCATCCAGGAACTCAGCCGACACACACCCCCGGGCACCAAGAACGGGCATGTCCCCCGGCGAGGCACTGGAAACCAGCCACCCCAAGCCCCCAGCCACCCCAAGCCCGCGGCCGCCGTCGGACCTCCCCCTCCCCCAAATGGACGCTGACGGCGGCAGGCGGCTATCGTTCACTCAAACCCGACCAGGCCGCGAAAGAGGATCGATGAAGATCACCGGTGCAGTACTTGAGGAAATCGGCCGCCCCCGCCCTTTCGCGGAGTCCAGGCCGATCAGCATCTCCGAGCTGGAACTGGCGGCTCCCGGGCCCACCGAGATCCTTGTCCGGATGGAGGCCGCCGGAATCTGCCACTCGGACCTGAGCGTCGTCGACGGCAACAGGGTCCGGCCGGTACCCATGCTGCTGGGCCACGAGGCCGCGGGCCGCATCGTGACGGTCGGTTCCGGCGTCACGGACCTGCAGCCCGGCCAGCGGGTGGTCATGTCCTTCCTGCCCCGCTGCGAGCACTGCGCGAACTGCGCCGAGGACGGCCGGCTGCCCTGCACGGCAGGGTCCAAGAGCAACAACGACGGGACCCTGCTGCACGGATCCCGGCTCCTGAGCCGCGACGGCGAGCCCGTCCACCACCACCTGGGCGTCTCAGGCTTCGCCACCCACGCCGTCGTGGACCGCGCTTCCGCCGTGCCGGTGGACGACGACATCCCCGCGGACATCGCGGCAGTGCTGGGCTGCGCCGTGCTGACCGGCGGCGGCGCGGTGCTCAACGCGGCCCGGCCCCGCCCGCAGGACAGCATCATGATCGTCGGCCTCGGCGGGGTGGGCATGGCGGCGCTCATCACCGCCGTCTCGCAAGGAATCTCGCGGATCATCGCCGTGGACACGCTGGAGCAGAAACTCGATCACGCCCGCCGCCTCGGCGCCCACGAGACATACACCCCGCAGCAGGTCCTCGACGCCGGGGTCAAAGCCAGGTTCGTGATCGAGTGCGCGGGAAATCCCCGCGCGTTCGAGACCGCTTTTGCCGCCACCTCCCCCGGCGGCACCACCGTCACGGCCGGACTGCCCTCCCCCGAGGCCCGCGCCCAGCTGGCACCGCTGACCGTCACCGCCGAAGCCCGGACGATCGTGGGCAGCTACCTTGGCTCCGCCGTCCCGTCGCGGGACATCCCGAAATACGCCCAGTTGTGGCGGGACGGGAAACTGCCCGTCGAGGAGCTGATCTCGGACCGCATCGCCCTGGCCGATATCAACCGGGCCATGGACCAGCTGGCAGACGGCCACGCCATCCGGCAGATCATTATGTTCGACGCCGGCGAGCCCGCCGGCAAGCCCGTCTAGGACACGACCGCCCAGCCCGGAACGCCCGCGAAACCGGCGGAAAGAGAGGCGAAAGAGAGGCAAAACACCATCCGGGCTGCTTGCCTCGGGCCTGCTCGAATGTGACAATCGCGCGTCACAATGTCACCATTAAGTAAATGAGCACAACTCATTTATCCAATCCCCCCGCTATAACGCCGGGCGATCCCTCGTTACGTCCCCCCACCAAAACACCGGGCGACACCTCGTTTTTTGGCCACCCAAAGATGCTGGCCAGCCTTTTCTCCGTAGAGATGTGGGAGCGCTTCTCCTTCTACGGAATGCAGGGGATCCTCCTTTACTACATGTACTTCACGGCTGCCCAGGGCGGCCTTGAGATCCCACAAGCTTTGGCGGCCGGCCTCGTCGGCGCCTACGGTGGCGGCGTCTACCTCTCCACAATCCTCGGCGCCTGGCTCGCGGACCGGCTCTTCGGGTCCGAGCGGGTGCTGTTCGGCGCGGCCGTCCTGATCATGGCCGGCCACATCGGGCTGGCACTCGTGCCCGGCATACCCGGCCTGATCGCCGGACTGGTGCTGGTGGGCGTCGGCTCCGGCGGCCTGAAGGCCAATGCCACCGCCCTCGTCGGCAGCCTGTATGGGGAGAAGGACGAACGCCGCGACGCCGGGTTCTCCATCTTCTACATGGGCATCAACGCCGGTGCGCTGATCGGCCCGCTGGTCACCGGCTGGCTGCAGGAAAGCCAGGGCTTCCACTGGGGCTTCGGCGCTGCCGCCGTCGGCATGGCCATTGGCCTTGTCATCTACTCGCTGGGCCGCAAGAAGCTGCCCGAAGAAGCACACCGGGTACCGAACCCGCTCCCGGCCGCCCAGCGCACCCGCTACGGCCTCGTCTTCGCCGGCATCGCCCTGATCATCGCCGTGCTGCTCGTGACCGGCACGGTGAACGCCGAAAACCTGGCCATGTCCATGGCCTACGCCGCAATCGGTGCGTCGGTGCTGTACTTCGCGCTGATCTTCAGCAGCAAGAAGGTCACCCCCACCGAGCGCGGACGGGTCGCAGCATTCATCCCGCTGTACATCGCCTCCGCCGCGTTCTGGGCCCTGTTCCAGCAGCAGTTCACCTTCATCGCCGTGTACTCGGAGGAGAAGCTGGACCGGAACCTGTTCGGCTGGGAAATGCCTGCCGCCTGGGTCCAGTCCATCAACCCGGTGTTCATCATCATTTTCGCCGGCATCATGGCCGCCCTCTGGACCCGGCTCGGCCGCAAGCAGCCCGGTTCGGCCCTGAAGTTCTCGATCGGCCTGTTCGTGATGGGCCTTGCGTTCCTGGCCTTCATTCCGCTGGCCGGCGGTGGCAAGACCCCTCTGCTGGCCCTGGTCGGAATCCTGCTTCTGTTCACGCTTGCAGAGCTGTTCCTCTCCCCCATCGGCCTGTCTGTGACCACCAAGCTGGCGCCGAAGGCCTTCCACACCCAGATGGTGGCACTGTTCTTCCTGTCCGTGTCCCTGGGCACCACCCTGGCCGGTATCCTGTCCGGTCTGTACAACCCGCAGGACGAGCTGCCCTACTTCATCGGCATCGGCGGAACCGCAATGCTGCTGGCCGTGGGCCTGGCGGTCGCCTCCCCGGCGATCAAGAAGCTCATGGGCGGCGTACGCTGACCCGATGAGCACCGCACATCGCGTTCCGGTTGCTTCGCGCGTCTACACCCCCGCCCCCGGCGAGGCGTCCGACGTCGAACTCATGCCGGCAGGCGATGTCACCGACGGCGTGGTGCGGGTTGGCGGAACCATCCGCCGCCCGCACCAGGCGCAATCCCTCGCCGTCGCCGAGTACCTCGACTGGCTGGACGACGCCGGTTTTGAGGGCTCCCCCCGCTTCCTCGGCCGCGACCCGCAGGGCCGGGACGTCCTGACCTTCGTGCCGGGAGACTGCGCCGGGTCGCCGCCGGAATCCTGGGTGCAGTCCGAGGACCTGCTGGCCTCCGTGGCCCGCCTGGTGCGGCGCCTGCACACCGCGTCCGCCGGCTTCGTGCCGCGGGCCCACGCGTTCCCGCCCCGGCCGGTCCGGCCTAACCCCACCGACGCCGCCGGACTCATCTGCCACCTGGACGTGACACCCCAGAACGTGGTGGTCCGGGACGGCCTGGCCGCGGGACTGGTGGATTTTGACCTCGCCGGACCCGCCACGGCACTTCACGATTCGCTCAACACCGCCATGCGCTGGGTGCCG
Source organism: Arthrobacter sp. P1_D4 (assembly GCF_056406115.1). Classification (NCBI taxonomy): domain Bacteria; kingdom Bacillati; phylum Actinomycetota; class Actinomycetes; order Micrococcales; family Micrococcaceae; genus Arthrobacter; species Arthrobacter sp. P1_D4. The sequence goes on from NZ_JBFUAU010000006.1 coordinate 176,407, forward strand.
CTCCGCGACCCGTCAGATGCGTGGCCGGGCTGGGAAGACCAGAATCCGTTCCGCCGGCTGCGCATCTTCGCCGACGCCTACGGCTGGAGCGAGGATGAACGACGCCGGGTTCCCGGCGCCGGGATCGACGCCGCGGCGCTCAGCTACGAGCGGATGCGGCACAACGCCGCGGCCCTGGGCGGCGGCTGGGCGCGGATGTGGCAGGACGGCGTGGGCGGCCAGATCAACCGCCGGCGCGCTTGGCTTGAGGCCAACGCGCAGCCCCTGGTGGCTGCTCTGACAGCCTGACCAGGCGCGGCTCCGGCGCCACAGGGCAGACCTAGGCTCCGTACCCGCTGTTGCGCGCGGTGCCGATGACCAGTCCGAAAATGACCAGGACCAGGATGGTCACGGCGATGCCCACGTAACCCATCACCAGGCCGGCGATCGCCATGCCCCGGCCGGCCGGTTCGCGCCGCAGGGCCAGGTGCCCCAGAATCACGGCGGCCAGCTGCGGGAGCAGGAAGAATCCGAATCCCACCAGCGCGGCGATGCCGCAGCACATGCTGGCGATGCTCAGACTCTTGGGCGACGGCGGCGCGCCGTAGTACGCGGGCTGGCCGTAGGCGTTGGGGCTGCCCGGCTGGGCATACGGCGACGGCTGGCCATACGGGGCGGACGGCTGGCTGTAGATCGGGGGGTACGGGCTTGAGTACTGGCCGCGGTCAGGTGCCGCCTGGCCGGTGTAGGGCTGTTGTCCGGTGTAGGGCTGCTGTCCGACGTGAGGCTGCTCGCCCGTGTCGGGCTGCCGGCCTGTGTGAGGCTGCTGGCCCGGGTAGGGCTGCTGCGGGGATTCGGGTTGCGCGAACTGCTGCGTCGCCGACGGTCCCTGGTCCTGGCCGGCGGGTGGTGTCTGCCCCGGCGGAACGTCGGGTTGCTGGTCCGGGAGGCGCAGGGTCGGCTGGTAGCCCTCCGGGGTCTCGTCTTTGCCTTGTTTTGGCTGTTCAGTCATGGCTTGTCCCCTCAAGAAGTCCCTGGATCCAGAGTACCGCCGCACGGTTGGCTTGGGACCGGGCCTATTGGCGGGTTTTCTTTCGTCACAGGAGCGGGTTTGGCGCGAAACCGTGTTGCAGCCCGCCCTCGTCTGGCATGCTGGTGCCATGGCTAGCCGCGCGGGCACAGTTGCCCAACCCCAAGACCTTGTTGACCTCACTGCGCTTTTGGATGCGTACTACGACGTTTCGCCGGACCTCTCGGACCCGGGCCAGCGGGTGGCCTTCGGCACCTCCGGGCATCGTGGATCGAGCCTGAAGGCGTCCTTTAACGAACCCCACATCCTCGCCATCACGCAGGCGATCGTGGAATACCGGGCAGGCCAGGGCATCACCGGCCCCCTCTATATGGCCAAGGACACCCATGGCCTGAGCGAGCCCGCACAAAACTCCGCCCTTGAGGTGCTGGCCGCCAACGGCGTGCACGTCCTCATCGACGCCCGCCACGGCTACACGCCCACCCCTGCCCTGAGCCACGCCATCCTGACGCACAACCGCAATGCCGCCCTTGGCGCGCCGCAGGCCGACGGCATCGTGGTGACCCCCAGCCACAACCCCCCGGGCGACGGCGGATTCAAGTACAACCCTCCGCACGGCGGCCCCGCGGACACCGACGCCACCGGCTGGATCGCCAACCGCGCCAACGAGCTGCTGGAAAACGGCCTGCGCGGCGTCAAGCGGATTCCGGTGGCCGAGGCCCTGGCCGCCGGGACCACCGGCAAGTTCGACTTCCTGAGCAGCTACGTCGACGACCTCCCCTCGGTACTGGATCTCAACGCGATCCGCGAGGCGGGCGTCCGGATCGGCGCCGACCCGATGGGCGGAGCGTCGGTGGACTACTGGGGCGAGATCGGTGAGCGCCACCACCTGAACCTCACCGTGGTCAACCCCACCGTCGACCCGCAGTGGGCTTTCATGACGCTGGACTGGGACGAGAAGATCCGGATGGATTGCTCCTCGCCGTCGGCGATGGCGTCCCTGATTAACCGCATGTCTGTTGGTGCGGACGGGTCCGCAGCCTTCGACGTCGCCACCGGCAACGACGCCGACGCCGACCGCCACGGAATCGTCACCCCCGACGGCGGGCTGATGAACCCGAACCACTACCTCGCCGTCGCCATCGATTATCTGTACCGGCACCGGACCGGCTGGAACCCGCAGTCCGTGATCGGCAAGACCCTGGTTTCCTCATCCATCATCGACCGCGTGGCCGAGAGCCTGGGCCGCAAACTTGTCGAAGTGCCCGTGGGCTTCAAGTGGTTCGTCCCCGGGCTGCTGTCCGGAGAGGGCGCCTTCGGCGGCGAGGAATCCGCCGGCGCCTCCTTTAACAAGATGGACGGGAGCGTCTGGACCACCGACAAGGATGGCATCCTGCTGGCCCTGCTGGCCTCGGAGATCACGGCGGTGACGGGCAAATCACCGTCGCAGCTGTACAAGGGCCTCACCGACCAGTTCGGCGACCCCGTCTACGCCCGGATCGACGCGGCCGCCACCCGGGAGCAGAAGGCGGCGCTGGGCAAGCTCTCGCCGTCGGACGTTACCGCGACCGAACTGGCCGGCGAAACGATCACGGCCAAACTGACCGAGGCGCCGGGCAATGGGGCCGCGATTGGCGGCCTCAAGGTCGTTACCGAAAACGCCTGGTTCGCAGCCCGGCCCTCCGGCACGGAAGATGTCTACAAGATCTACGCCGAGTCCTTCAAGGGTGCCGAGCACCTCAAGCAGGTCCAGGCCGAGGCGAAGGCGCTGGTGGACGGGGTTATCTCGTAGTTCAGCCGCCGGTGGCCAACTCGGCGCGGTCCCTGCCAAGCGTCTTTGCCTGGTAGAGGGCCGCGTCGGCCGAGATCACTGCGGCGTCGAGGCTGCCCGCTCCGGCGCCGGTGGACGCGATGCCGTAGCTCACGGTGGGCAGCCGGGGAATGACTGCGGACCCGGATTGATGGAGCCGGACGCTGATGTCGGCAGCGATTTCCCGTGCCCTGTCCGGCGTGACGCCAGGCAGCAGGAGGATGAATTCCTCGCCGCCGTAACGGCCCACGAGGTCGGTGGAGCGGACGGTGCCGGAGCAGGCCCTGGCAAAGGCCTGCAGCGCGGAGTCCCCGGCCGAGTGGCCGAACTGATCGTTGATGGCCTTGAAGTGGTCCAGGTCCGCGAGGATGATCGATGCCGTGGTGCCGGTCCGGCGCAAACGGCGCAGTTCGTTTTCGGCGAGGTCCAGGAACGCAGAACGGTTGAGCAGGCCCGTGAGGCCGTCCACGGTGGCCCGTGCCCGGAGGTCCTGGGTCTGCTGTTCGTAGCTCAGCTCGGCCATGGTGAAGGAAGCAACCACGAGCGTGATCGTCGAGAAGACCGTCATCGGGACGGAGCCGAACACCGACGTGAAGACGGCACCGTCCGGTCCGTTCGCCAGGAAAGCGACGAGGCGGCCCAGGTAGAACACGGCCAGGATGCCGGCGCCCACGGCGAGGGGACGGTGGACGCGCGAGTAGTCGCGCTCGAGCAGGAACAGCTCCCGGGATGCCAGGCCGATCAACACGGCCATGAATCCCAGGTACACCGGGCCTCCCGCCCAGACGTTGGTGGCCGGGTGGCCGAGGAAGGAAGCGACGGCGGTCGCGGCAGGACCGGCCGCGAGCTGCCAAGGCCGGAGGGAGGGGGCGCGGAGGGATCGACCGCCGGCCCAGATGCTGGCGGCACCGGCGACCAGCAGGACGTTGCCGGCAGGGATGGCCCACCCCTGCTGCGTTGTACCCTCCAGCAGGTACGCGGCGTTGCCGACCAGGAACAGCAGGAGCGCCATGCACCACCAGCCGCTGTAGTGCGACCGGGTGCGCCGGAACGTAATGAAGTAGAAAAGCATGAGCAGTGTGAGGTCGACAAGCGCCAAGGCAACCCGCAGTGTCGCGGCGTCAAGCATCATTTAGTGGTCCCCCCGGTCCGCTGTGACTTGCCCGAAATACTCACTTCGTCTTCGAATTACCGTCGAATAGCTGCCGAAGTTGACCCAAGTATGGCACCCGGTCCACAGGAATCCAGCGCCGGCGTCGCGGATATGACGTTGTGCCCTCCCCAGACGCCGTTCTGGCGCCTACGCCTGGCCGACAGTCCACAACTTCAGGATCCGGCGCGTGGCGTGCCCGCCGTCAGGCGCCATGTCCACGAGCGCTATTCGGTCAAGCGCGAACGTGTCGCCCTGCCGGAGCCGTTTGTCGCCGTGGTGCGAGACGTGCGGCCGGTACCCCTCCAGGGTGAAGGCAGGCGTGGAGATCCGGCCGGGCAGCTGATCCACGATCCGGACCAGCTCGTTGTGGAGGACCTGCAGCTCGTCGTTGGGTTCAATCAGGTTGACCGGGATTGACCCTGCGCGCCCGAACCCGGCTTCGCCGCCCACGCTGATCCGGCAGCCCAGGGCAGCGGCCACCGGGTCCGCCATGAGGGCGGCGATGTGGCCGGCGAGCGGATCGCCCGCGGCCGGCGGCGTGCCCGGCGCGGGTTCCGCGCGGGTTTCCTGGCCGGGTTCGACGACGTCGGACTGCACGACGCCGGCCTTGACCACGTCGAATTTGACCAGGGTGAGGTGCAGCGGCCAGTCATCCCGGGGAAACTCGAGCCCCTCGGCTACCGGTTCCACGAAGGCCACCGCGATCAGGTTCCGCATGGGAAAAGTGTGCCACGCCGCGGCGCCTCCGGGGCCGGGCGGGCGCCGCAAACTCACAGTGCCGGCGGCGACGGCGCGGACTAAAATGGGAAGTGGCCCTGGATGTGGGCCTTGCGCTGAACCGCAGAATCGCATCCCGAGTGCCTCCGGCCTGTCCCCCATGGTGCCGGAGGCACCTCCGCGGGAGGACAGTGCCGGAGGCACCTCCGCGGAAGGACAGTGCCGGAGAACGGCGCCGGGGGCTGTTAGACGGTGCGGACGACGTCCTCGTAGGCGAATTTCGGCTTGGCTTCGCCCCAGGCGTCTGCCCCGGGCTGGCCGATGTTGACCACCAGGAAGCTCTTCTGGTTCCCGTCGGGGAAGAACGCGGCGTCGATCTTGGCGAAGTCGGCACCGGTCATGGGACCTGCCGCGAGGCCCAGGGTGCGGACCGCGAGGATGAAGTAGCCGGCCTGCAGGTGGGCGTTGTTGTTGCCCGTGGCCGCTGCGAGTTCCGGCGCGGCGTCATACATGGCCTTGGGGGCGTTGTAGCCGGGAAGGAACGCGTCCCACTGGTCCTGCCAGGCGGTGTCGTAGCTCAGGACCGCGACGAGCGGCGCTGATGCCGTCTTGACGCGGTTTCCGGCGGCCAGCGCATCTACAAGCGTGGCGCGGGCTTCGTCGGAGCGCACGTACGTAACGCGCAGCGGCTGGGAGTTGAACGCCGTGGGGCCGAACTTCGTCAGTTCGTAAATCGCGCGGGCCTGCTCGTCGGTGACGTCGCCGGTGAAGGCGTTCGCCGTGCGGGCTTCGGCAAAGATGGCGTCGACGGCGGCTGCCTCGATTACTGCTTCATCGTGGGCGAGTGTCATGGGCATCCCTTTCGCTGGGCCGGCGCACTCTTGGGCGGCCGGCGTCTCCTGCTATCAATAGTTGCAACTTCAACGGACGACGCCTGCTTCCCACTGCGCCCTGTGACCTCGGGCACATCGGCCCCGCACGCAGCACGCCGGCCCGACGGGACGGCCGGGAAATGCTGCGCGGTAAAGTTGCTCGGGAAGATTCCTTCCCGCCCGCCCCACATTCTCTGAAAGGCTCCCGGCATGAGCATGCTCGGCACCAAATGGAAGCTCCACGGCAACGGCAAGTCCGTCCGCCCCGGTGAGGTCGTCAGGCCGGATGAGCGGCTCACCTGGCCCCTGACGGTGGGGATCGGGATGCAGCATGTTGTGGCCATGTTCGGTGCCACCTTCCTGGTCCCGATCATCACGGGCATGCCGCCAGCCACCACCCTGTTCTTCTCCGGCATTGGCACGCTCCTGTTCCTGGTCATCACGCAGGGACGGGTGCCCAGCTACCTCGGTTCCAGCTTCGCGTTCATCGCGCCGATCATGGCTTCCCAGCAGCAGTTCGGCGTCCCCGGGGCACTCGGCGGAGTGGTCCTGGCAGGCGCGACCCTCGCCGTCGTCGGCGCCGTGGTGCAGAAGTTTGGCGCCGGCTGGATCAACCGGGTCATGCCGCCGATCGTGACCGGCGCGATCGTGGCGCTGATCGGCCTGAACCTGGCACCCGCGGCGAAGGCCAACTTCGACCAGGCCCCCGTGACCGCCTTCATCACCCTGGCCGTCATCATCGTGGTCAGCGTGCTGTTCCGCGGCATGCTGGGCCGGCTGAGCATCCTGGCGGGTGTCCTGGTGGGCTACCTTGTTGCGATGATCCGGGGCGAGGTGGACTTCTCCAAGGTGGACAGTGCTGGGTGGGTGGGCCTGCCGCATTTCCAGACCCCCGAATTCCACCTCGGCGTCGTGGGCCTCTTCGTGCCGGTCGTTCTGGTGCTGGTGGCAGAGAACATCGGCCACGTGAAATCCGTGTCCGCCATGACGGGGCAGAACCTCGACGGCGTCTCCGGCCGCGCGCTGCTGGCCGACGGCGCCGCCACCGTACTTGCCGGTCTTGGCGGCGGGTCCGGGACGACCACCTACGCCGAGAACATCGGCGTCATGGCCGCCACCAAGGTGTATTCGACGGCGGCGTACTGGGTGGCCGGCGGCTTCGCAGTGATCCTGAGCTTCTCGCCGAAGTTTGGCGAGCTTATCGCCACGGTCCCCGCCGGCGTCCTGGGCGGCGCGGCCACGATGCTGTACGGCATGATCGGCGTGCTGGGCGTGAAAATCTGGGTCCAGAACAAGGTGAACTTCTCCAACTCGATCAACCTGACCACGGCCGCCGTCGCCCTTATTGTCGGGATTGCCGACTACACCTGGACCATCGGCGACTTGAAGTTCACCGGGATTGCGCTCGGCTCGGCCGCGGCCCTGGTGATCTACCACGGCATGAAGGCGATCGCGAAGGTGCGCGGCACGGTGGCCGAACCGGAAACCGAAGATCCCTCGCCGGCCGCAGCTTCGACGGCCGCGGTCAAGGCAGCGGTCAAGCGCTCCCCCAAGAAGCGCCGCTAAAGAACGCCGCCCGGAAGTGCGCGGCGGGCGGGCAACCCCGCCGACGAGAAAGGCCGGACTCCGCCCACGGGCAGGAGTCCGGCCTTTTCGCTGTCACGGCCGGCAGCGCCGGCAGTGGCGGGGCGCGACGGCCCTGGGACTAGCCGGCGTCGAAGGCGTCCTTGTCATCGTCGCGGTCCTTCGGCGACTTGTTCTCCGGCAGGTCCGTCCCGGAGCCGTCCGGCAGCCCCGCCGCGTCCTGTCCGGACTCAGAGGAGAAGGGCCGACCGGCGTCGGGCTCTTCCGTGTTGGCCCCGTCCATCTCCGCTTCCGACGACGGCACTGCCGCCTCGGAATTCTCCGAGGCGGCCGGGTCGAAGCCGGGGGTTGCGCTGGCGTTTTCTGAACTCATTTGTTCCTCCGCTCCTCCGAAGCGACCTGCTCCGGGTTCTCCTGCACTGTCTTGATCTTCTGCACCGAACTGGCTCAGGTCCGGCGCGCCGGCCGGATACGTCTCGCCGTCGGAGCTGTCCTGGTTCAGCCCGGCGGCGTCGAAGGCCTCCTCCTCGCGGGGCTGGGCGAATTTCTTCCCATCGCCGCCCATCTCCTGCTCGGCGGTCGGTGTGCCGTAGCCGCCCGCTTCCTCGGTGACGGTCTTGGGATCCTGCTGGTTTTCAGTCATGTCATTCCTCCTGGTACTGGAAACTGGTGCTGGAAATGGGACTAGCTGGCAGTGGACGGGTCCGGAGCGGGTTCAGAGGCCTTTGCCTCCGGTGACCGGAAGCACGGCTCCGGAAATGTAGGATCCGTGGTCGGAGGCGAGAAGGACATAGGCGGCCGCGAGCTCCGCCGGCTGCCCCGCCCGCTGCAGGGGCGTGTCCTGGCCGAAGGACGGGAGCTTGTCGGGCCATTCGGTGGCCGGAATCAGCGGTGTCCAGATGGGACCCGGGGCCACGGCGTTGACCCTGATGCCCTTGGGTCCGAGCTCCTGGGCCAGGGCTTTGGTGAAGGCCACCTGGGCCGCCTTGGTCATGGCGTAGTCAATGAGCCCCGGGGACGGGTTGAAGGCCTGGATTGACGCAGTGGTGATGATCGACGCACCCGCTTCCAGATGCGGGACCGCGGCACGGGCCGTCCAGAGCAGGGAGTACAGATTGGTTTTGAAAACTCGATCAAACTCTTCGGTGGGCAGTGATTCGAAGCTCTCGCGGTTCTTCTGGTAGGCCGCATTGAGCACCAGGACGTCGAGGCGCCCGAATTCGGCCAGCGTCGCCTTCACGATGTCAGCCGCGAAGTCCTCGCTGCGCCCGTCGCCGGGGAGAAGCAGGGCCTTGCGGCCGGCCTTTCGGATCCACTCGGCGGTGTCCTGCGCGTCGTCTTCTTCCTCCGGCAGGTAGGAGATGGCGACGTCGGCCCCCTCACGGGCGAAGGCGATCGCCACCGCCCTGCCGATCCCGGAGTCGCCGCCGGTGATCAGGGCGGCCTTGCCGCTCAGGGCACCGCTGCCGCGGTAGCTTTCCTCGCCGTGGTCCGGCTTGGGCTCCATAGGCGCGGTGAGGCCGGGCTGCTTCTGGACCTGTTCCGGGAACGGGCCGGAATGGTAGCCGGCGCGCGGATCGCGGGGCTGTTCGGGCTGCTTGGGCTGGTCCTGCCGTTCGCTTGAGTCGCTCATAGTCCACCTAACAACGTGTCGGTTTCCAGGGATGTTCATCGGTCCCGTGTGGCGGGGGTCCGCTGAATCCATCCCGGCGAAGTAATCAGTTTCTACCCTAACCACAATATCGTCAGCAAGCTTAGTACCAACTTGTTTTTGGCAACTCTCAAGCCTAGGTTGAGGGTGGGGCCGCATGTTGTGGCGGTTTCCTTGGTTTCAGGATTTTGCGGAGGAGTACCGATGACTGGCCCAGTAGTGCCGAAGAACGACGGCAGGGACGAGTCCGTTGCGGAGCGGATGGACCGCAACTGGGTCGAACTGCTGCAGGAACTGCGCGTACTGCAGACCGGCGTCCAGATTCTCGCCGGCTTCCTCCTGACGCTGCCGTTCCAGTCGCGCTTCGAGACGCTCGATGACTACCAGACCCGCCTGTATCTCGCCAACGTCGTCCTGGCGGCCCTGACCACGGCCACGATCCTGCTGCCTGTGAGCGTGCACCGCCGGCTGTTCCGGCAAGGGCTGAAGCAGGCCCTCGTGAGCAGCGCGGACATCATCGTCAGGTTTTCGTTGACCGGGGTGGGGCTGCTGAGCGTGGGCACCACCTCACTCATCTTCGATGTCACGGTAGGCCGGACGGCGGGCGTGATCGCCGGCGTCGGGCTGCTCGCCGTGCTGGTGCTGCTGCTGGTACTTGTCCCTGCCTGGATCCGTCGACGGGCCCGCAAAGAGGAGTCGCTATGACAAACGTTTCACATGAGCGCCACACCGCAGGCTCGGGAACCATGGGCAAGTGGGTCAAGGAACATGGACTGCTTCTAGCCAATATCGGGCTGTTCGTCGTGTTTTTCGGCGGCATGGTCCTGAGCGGGGCAAGCACCTACAGCGACGAGCAGCTTGCCCACGGCGAACCTGCCGTGACCGTCCTGCAGTACCTTGGCACCGGGAACTTCCTCGAGGCGACTTTCGAGAACTGGGAGTCGGAATTCCTGCAGATGGGCATGTACGTCATCCTCACCGTCTTCCTGTTCCAGAAGGGGTCCTCCGAGTCCAAGCCGATGGGCCGGACCTCCCCGCAGGACGAGGACCCCCGGCAGGCAAAGCTCAAAGAGTCCACGCCGTGGCCGGTGCGGCACGGCGGCTGGGTCCTCAAGCTCTACGAACACTCGCTTTCGATCATGTTCCTCCTGCTGTTCCTGGCGTCGATCGCCCTGCACGCGGTTGGCGGCGCGGAGGACTACAACAGTGACCAGGAGGCGCACGGACAGCCCACCGTGACGGTGCTGGGCTATCTGGCGACGAGCCGATTCTGGTTCGAGTCCTTCCAGAACTGGCAGAGCGAGTTCCTCGCCGTGGCGGTCCTGGTGGGCGCCTCGGTCTACCTGCGCGAGAAGGGCTCCCCCGAGTCCAAACCCGTGGCCGAACCGCACTACGAGACCGGCGCCTAGGCGGCAGGCCGGCCGGCACGGCCGGCCAGCCGGGGCGTCAGGCGCCTTCGAGGACCTGGCTGGTGACCCAGGTAAGGTACTTTGCGGCGTTTGCTACTGCGTCCTGGGGGCTGCCGGCGACGTCCAGCAGCTGCGCCGCGGCCACCACGCCGTGACGGGCAAGGTCCTCTGGGGTGACGAGGATCCGTCCGGCCACCACGACCACCGGAATGCCAAGGGCCTGGGCGGCATCGGCGAGGGCGATCGGCGCCTTGCCTGTCAGCGATTGGCTGTCCATGGAGCCTTCTCCGGTGATGACCAAATCAGCCACCGCGAGTTTCGCGTCCAGCCCGGTGAGGCCAGCCACCAGCTCGAAGCCGCCTTCCAGGGCGGCCGTGCTGAAGGCCAGGAACGACGCCGGAAACCCGCCGGCCGCTCCGGCGCCGGGCACGTTGACGTCCCGGCCGGTCCTCTGGCGCAGGACCGAGGCCCAGTTGCGCAGGCCTGCGTCGAGCAGCTCCACCGCATCGGCGTCGGCGCCTTTTTGCGGGCCGAACACGTGTGCCGCGCCGTCGCTGCCGAACAGCGGGTTTTGGACGTCGACGGCGATCCTGAACTTCACCCCGGCCAGCCGCGGGTCGAGGCCGCTGACGTCCACGGACGCGACGTCGGCAAGCGACCCGCCGCCGAGGGGCACCACGTTGCCGGCGGCGTCCAACGGCTTGAGTCCGAGGGCGCGGAGGGCCCCGCTGCCGCCGTCGCTCATGGCCGAACCGCCCACGCCCAGCACGATTTCCGTGGCACCGGCGTCTAGCGCGGCGGCGATCAGCTGGCCGCAGCCATAGCTGTGGGCGCGCAGCGCGTTGCCCGGTGTGGGCTCCATGTGCGCCAGCCCTGAGGCCTGCGCCGTTTCAATCACCGCGGTGGCCCCTCCGAAAGCATCCGCCCGGATGGCCCACGCGGCACCGATCGGGGCCAGGATCGGGCCGACAACCGCGTTGAGCCGTTCCTCGTAGCCGGCCGCGACGGCCGCCTCGAGCGTCCCTTCGCCGCCGTCGGCCACCGGAAACTGGATGGCGTCGGCCTCGGGGTAGACGCGCAGGGCGCCTTCGGCAATGGCCGCGGCGGCTTCGACGGCGGTGAGGGAGCCCTTGAACTTGTCCGGGGCGATGAGGATGCGCATGGCTCTATCCTGCCAGCCCGGCGGCCCCCGATGTTGCCCCATCGCCGGTGCAGGGACAAATCCGTGCCACTGGGAGTAACCTGTCTGCCACACATATTCCAGCCCGGGCCAGCCCCGGCAGAGGACAACGTTGGAAAGCAACGGATAGGGGGATCGGTGAGCCACTACGGACACGGCGTTCCGGGCGTGACTGAGTTACTGCTGGTGCGGCACGGTGAAAGCCAGGGCAACGTTGCCGCCACGCTGGCTCAGCAGGCCGGCGCGCATGTCATTGATGTCCCGGCCCGGGATGCGGATGTCGGATTGTCGGACACGGGACGGGAGCAGGCGCTGGCCCTGGGCAGGCTCCTCGCGGGCTACCCGGACGGCCGGCGCACGCCAGTCTGGTCCTCGCCCTACCTGCGCGCACGCCAGACTGCGGAACTCGCCGTCCAGACCGGCGGCTGGCAAACATCTGTCCTGATCGATGAGCGGCTGCGCGACCGTGAGCTCGGCATCCTGGACATGCTCACTTCGGCCGGGGTGGAAGCCCGCCTCCCGGAGGAGGCCGGCCGGCGGCGGTGGCTCGGCAAGTTCTACTACCGGCCCCCGGGCGGCGAGTCCTGGGCGGACGTGGTGCTGCGGCTTCGCTCGCTGCTCGCCGACCTCGACAACAGGCATCCGGGCGGGGGCGTCCTGCTGGTCTGCCACGACGCCGTGATCTTGCTCATCCGCTACATCCTGGAGGGGCTCTCGGAGGAGCAGCTGCTGGACATCGCGGCCGCGTCCACCATCCTCAACGCCTCCGTCAGCCGCTTCGTCCGGCCCGGCGGCCGGGGGGAATGGCAGCTGGAGGCGTTCAATATGGCCGACCACCTCACGAGCGAAGGTGTCCCGGTAACCCAGCACTCGGGAGACGCCGATGTCCACCCCCGCTAACTCCCGGCAGGCGAAACGCCGCCCCCGGGCCGAGGCCGTCACCCCCGCTTTGTTGCGCGCCTGGCCGCTCCCTGACGGCGGCTCCGGAAAGGATGACCGGGGCTCCGTGCTGGTGATCGGCGGTGCGCGCAAGACGCCCGGAGCGGCCTTGCTCGCCGGCGTCGCCGCCCTCCGCGCGGGCGCGGGCCGGCTGACCCTGGCCGTGGCGGAGTCCGTGGCGGTGCCGCTCGCCATCGCCCTGCCCGAAGCCGGTGTCCTTGGCCTGCCGGAAACAACGGCCGGGACCGTGGTCGGTTCCGCCGCCGGGTCCCTGGCCGCCGAGCTGGAAACCGCCGACGCCGTCCTGGTGGGGCCGGGCCTGGACGACAAGGACCAGACCACGGCGCTGCTGCGCGAGCTCCTCCAAGGCACCCCGGGCAGCCCGCCGTGCATTGTCCTGGATGCTTTTGCCCTGGCCAGCGTCCCGGAACTCGAAGCCGAACTGGCGCCGTGGGCCGGCCGGCTGATCCTGACCCCGAACATCACGGAGGCGGGCATCCTGCTCGGGCGGGAGGTCGAGGACCTGCACCGCCAGCTCCCTGAGGTGGCCGCCAAATACCGGGCCGTGGTCACGTGTCAGGGGGCCATCGCAGAACCCCGCAGCAGCAGGGCTGCCGCGTCCGGGGCCGGCCTCTGGGAAATCACCACAGGGCACAGCGGGCTGGGCACCTCGGGCAGCGGGGATGTCCTCTCCGGCGCCATCACCGGCCTCCGCGCCAGGGGAACGGGCAATGCGCAGGCCGCCTGCTGGGGAACGCATCTGCATGCTGCGGCCGGAGACCGCCTTGCCAGCCGGCTGGGCGGGCTGGGCTATCTCGCCCGGGAGCTAACCGACGAATTGCCGCCACTCATGATGGAACTTTCCGCCTGAGCGGTGCGATCCTTCAGGACCAGGTTCCGCGCTCCTGGAGGACCGATTTGAGCAGGTCCGCGCGGTCCGTGACAATCCCGTCGACGCCAAGGTCAAGCAGCCGGTGCATTTCCGCGGGCTCGTTGATTGTCCACACGTGGACCTGCAGTCCGTGCCGGTGTGCCCGCCGGATGAAGCCCGGCGTCACCACGGGCACGGCGCCGTAGCGGACGGGGACCTGCAGGGCGTGGACTCCGCGCAGTGCCCGGCGCACCACGGCGGACATCAGCGGCGTCGGCAGCACGGGGCCCAGCAGGACGAACACGGCGTTGGACACGATGCCGGCCGAGCTCGCGGCGGGACGGCTCAGCTGCTTCAGCACTGCCCGGCGCCGCCGGTCCGAGAAACTGGCCACCAGCACGCGGTCGTGCAATCCGTGGCGTTCAATCGCCGAGGCCAGGGTGCCCACGGAGTTCCAGTCCTTGACGTCGATATTGAGCCGGACGTCCGGGAAGGCAGCGATCAACTCATCGAACCGCGGGATCGGTTCGGTCCCGCCGATCCTGGCCCGGGCCACGGTTGAGGCCGGAAGGTCAGCGATTTGGCCCCGGCCCTCCGTGATCCGGTCCAGGGTCTTGTCGTGGAAAAGCACCAACACGCCGTCGGCCGTGGTGTGCACGTCCGTCTCCAGATGCCGGAACCCGAGGTCGACGGCGGCGCGGAACGCGGCCATCGAGTTCTCCAGCCCGTCCAGCGAAAAGCCCCGGTGGGCCAGCGCCAGCGGCGCCCGGGAACCGCCCGGGGCCGGGGTGGCGGCGCCCGCCGGGCCGCCGTCGCGATCCCCGCGAGGGGCAAAGTAGGGGTGCAGGTCAGTCACTCCTGAAGCGTACCCGAGCTTTGGGCCGCCGGGACCGGATTCGACCCGGGCTGGCGGGCCGATACTGGCGGGCCGGATCAGCGGGCCTCAGCGGGACGGCGTGTCAGGAGTCTGCTGGCGGATTTCGACGCCGTCGCTGCAGTGCAGCAGCGTGCGGCCGCGGCCGCCGTCGAGGTCGACCCAGACCACGCTGTGGTCCGCCGTCACGGCGTCCACAAGCCCACCGGTCTCAACGCCCGGGGCGAGCCGGACGCTGACGCGGTCACCCTGGCGCAGCTGCCGCCAGTGCCGGTCCGGTTCCACCGGGTGAAGGGGTTGTTCGTCCGTGTTGTTGATGCGGTGCCTGGCCATGATGTCCCCACTCTCGGTCAAACGTTTCGTCGCGAGCTTTCAGCCTAGGAGGCCAAGGTGAACGCCAGTTGACCGTCCGCTGGGAATCCGGTGTCCACCGTGAACCGTGCGATCGGTGCGGGGACCGGGCCGGGTGCGGGGACGTGAGGCCGCGCCGGGGGCCGGGACCCGGGCCGGGGGCGGGCGCGGGGACCCGGGCCGGGGGCGGGCGCGGGGACCCGGGCCGGGGGCGGGCGTGGGGACATGGGACCTGAGGCGGGCGTGGGGATGGACCTGGGTCTGGGTTTTAGGGCAGCCGGACGCCGAGCTCGGCGAGCTTTGACTCGAGGATCTGGGCGACGCCGTCGTCGTCGAAGTGCGGGGCCTGCCGGCCGGCGGCCCGGATCGCTTCCGGGTGGCCGCTGGCCATCGCGTAGCCGTGCCCGGCCCAGCGAAGCATCTCGATGTCGTTGGGCATGTCCCCGAATGCCACCACGTCCGCGGCGCCGATGCCGAGGGACGACGCATATTCAGCCAGGGCCACGGCCTTGTTCACGCCGGGCAGGGACAGCTCGAGGAGGGCCATGTTCGGCGCCGAGTGCGTCGCGGCGGCCAGATGGGCGACGGCGGGCGTCACCTCGGCCAGGAACTCGTCGGCGGTGCCTTCGCGGACAATGGCCAGGAACTTCGCCACGGCGTCCGCCTCGGTGAGGGTGGTGTGAAGCGGGGCCGGGGTGAATTCCCCGAGCAGTTCGCTCGAGCCGTTTTCGATAAAGCCCGGTTCCAGATGGAAGCCGGTCAGGGTTTCGGCGGCAAACAGCGCGGAGGGACGCAGCCGCTTGATGATGCGGCGGACCTCGAACATGGCGTCGAGGTCCAGTGTCCGCGCCGAGAGCAGGCGGTCCGCCTCGAGGTCCCACACGACGGCGCCGTTGGAGCAGATGACCGTTCCGGTATGCCCCAGCTGGTCCTGCAGGGGGTGGAGCCAGCGCGGCGGCCGTCCGGTGACGAACACCAGTTCCAGCCCGGCGTCGCGGCAGGCGTTGAACGCGCGGACGGTCCGGTCGCTGATTTTGCCGTCATGGCCGAGGATCGTTCCGTCAATGTCACTTGCTACCAGCCGCATAGTGCCAGTCTACGTGCGCCGGGGCGGCAGGCCCTCGCGGCCGCATTCGCCGAGTTCGCCGGACCGCGTCGGGTTCGCCGGACAATCACGGCGAATTGGGCAGGTTCCGACGAGCTCGGCGTCAGGGGCGACAGGGACGGCGGCAGGTGGCGGCGGGCGGGCAGGCGGGGCGACGGCGAGCTCGGCGGAGGCGGGCTCAGTGGCGTTCGAAGATGCCGGTCAGCGTGCCCCGGCCCAGGGTGTGCTGCGACAGCTTCGCCTCCAGACTGCCCGGGGCGGTGCGCTCGTTGAGTCCGGAAGGTGCGATGTCGAGCGCGTGGACGGTGATGACATACCGGTGCGGCCCGTGTCCGGGAGGCGGTGCGGCGCCCAGGTAGCCATGGAACCCGGCGTCGTTCTTCAACTGGATGGCGCCCGCGGGAAGGAGCCTGCCGCCCTCGGCGCCCGCACCTGCCGGTAACGAGGTGACGTCGGCGGGGACGTCCAGCACGGCCCAGTGCCAGAAGCCGCCGCGCCCCGGGGCATCGGGGTCGAACATCGTCACCGCGTAGCCCTTGGTGCCGGCCGGGGCGCCGCTCCAGCTCAGCTGCGGGGATTCGTCCTGGCCGCCGGCGCGCATTTTGCCGCTGCGCTGGGCGGCCGGGAGCGTCTGGCCCTCCGCGTAGGATTCACTGCGGACGGGGAACACCGGAACATCGTGGCGTGTCATGGCTGCCTTTCACTCACTGCAGGGGCTGGGCCCCCATTTCCATCCGTGCCAGTTCCGCGCGCGTGGGCGGGTTCGCGCCGGCGCGGGACACGGTGACCGCTGCTGCCCGGGAGGCATGGGCGAGGACATCGCGGAGGCTTTCGGCGGAGAGTTCGCGCAGGCCCTTGCGGTTTTGTGCCCCGTCCAGGCCCAGATCCACCACGCCGGACAGGAGCGCGGCCATGAACGAATCCCCGGCGCCGACCGTGTCCGCGACGTTGATCTCAGGGGCGGGGAACTGCGCCTCACCGGCAGCGTTGATGCCCCAGGGCCCCTTGCTGCCGCGGGTCACCACCACCATCGCCGGCCCTTCGGAACCGCCCATCGCCTGCCAGCGGCGGGCCGAGTCCAGCGGGTCCACGCCCGGGTAGAGCCATTCGAGGTCCTCGTCGGAGGCCTTCACAACGTCGGCGAGGCGCACAAACTTTTCGGCCTGCCCGCGGGCGTAGTCCACGTCCGGGATGATGCTGGGTCGGCAATTGGGGTCGAAGCTGATGGTGGCGGACGGGTGGGCGCGCTCGACGGCGGCAAACACGTCGGCGGCGCCCGGCGCCAGCATGGTGGCGATCGAACCGGTGTGCAGCAGCGTGGTTCCCTGAAGCAGGAACGGCAGGCGCGCCGCGACGCCGGGAAGCTCCCAGGCGAGGTCGAATGTGTACGTGGCGGCGCCGGCGTCGTCGATCAGGGCGGCGGCCACACTGGTGGGCAGCTCGTCGGGTCCCAGCGGGAGCAGCACGGAGCTCGACTTCAGGTGCGCGGCGAGGGCCTCACCATACGCATCGCGGCCGTAGCGGCCGATGAACTGGACCGGATGGTCCAGCCGCGCCAGCCCCACGGCCACGTTGAGGGGGCTGCCGCCGACATGGGCCTGGACGCCGGAGGACCGCTGGACTACATCAACCAGCCCCTCGCCAATAACTGTGAGCATGACCATACTCTGCCAGAGAATGCCCTCCGGTGCCGTGTGTTGCGCCCGCCTCCCGTTTCCGCCGTGCCGGCGTCACTGCCGGCGCTCCCGGGCCGCAGGCGCTCAGGCCGCGGTGGTGTCCAGCACGATCCCCGCGGACGCGGCGTGGGCAAACCTGGCATCGATGTGGACCACGTCCCGGCCTGCCCGCTGCAGGAGGCTGGCGGCGACCCCGGCACGGTACCCGGAACCGCAGTGCACCCAGAGTTTCCCGGCGGGAATGTCCCCGAGGCGCAGCAACAGCTCGTGCAGCGGCACGTTGACCGCGCCCACCACACGGGCGGCGGCGAATTCGTCGGCCCGGCGCACGTCCAGGACGGTGTCCTCAGGCGCCCGGCCGGCGAGCACGCCGTCCCAGCCCACGCGCGGGTAGGAGGCGAGCCCGGCCTGCGGGGCGAGGGCGTGCGGCTCGGAACCGAGCGCGGCGTCGGGGGATTCGATGCCGATCCGGGAGAGGTCGCGGATGGCGTTCTCAACGTCTTCCCGCGAGCCCACCAGGGTCAGCGGTTCGCGCCACGGCAGCACCCAGCCGAGATAGGTGGTGAAACTGGAGCCGGCGCCATACTCAAAACTGACGCTGCCCTTGAGGTGGCTGTTGGCGAACGCCACGCGCCGGCGCAGGTCCACCACCCACTCGCCGCCGGCCAGGCGCCGGGTGAGTTCGGCGGCATCGAGCGATGCCGGAACGGCCAGCTCGGCAGGGCCCGGGCCCCGGACATTGGCCGGACTCATGTGCGCGTAGTAGGAGGGGTGGTCCGTGAGGTTGGCGATGAGTTGGCGGACGAAGTGGTCCTCATCGGGGTCCGTTAGGGCGTGGTTGGCGGCAAGCTGCTCGCCGATGGTGGAGGACCGGGCACCGCTGGCGGGTCCGGAGGAGCAGAACGAGCCGAATCCGTGGGTCGGGAACAGCGCCGCGTCAGGGCCGGCCTCGGCGGCGAGGCGACGGACCGAAGCGTACTGGTCGTGGGTCAAGCCAACCGTGTCCGCCTCGGCGACAAGGTCCGGGCGGCCCACCGAGCCATACAGGAGGCTGCCGCCCGAGAAGACAGCCTGCTTCCCGCCGTCGTCCACGATGAACGACAGGTGGGTATGCGTGTGGCCGGGCGTGGCGACCGCCTTGACGGTAAGCGAGCCCACGCGGACTGTTTGGCCGTCCGTGATGGGAGTGCGCTCGAACCCGACGGCGTCGGCGGCGTTGACGAGATAGCTGGCGCCGTGGGCGCGGGCCAGGATCAGCCCGCCGGTGATGTAGTCATTGTGCATGTGCGTTTCGGCCACGTGCGTGATGGCTACCCCGGCGTCACGGGCGGCCGCCTCGATGCGGTCCGTGTCGCGCTGCGGGTCGATCGCCAGCGCCACCGAGCCGTCGTGGACCAGGTAGCTGCGGTCCCCGAGCTGCGGGGTCTCGATGACGATGACTTCCATGGTCCCTCCGGTGCGGTCAGCCCCTTGAAGGTCAGCCCCGGTTGACGGGGTGTCCCTCGTCCTGCCACTTCATGATCCCGCCGGTGACGTTGACGGCGTCGTATCCCTGGTCCTCCAGGTAGGTGGCGGCCTGGGCACTGCGGCCCCCGGCGGCGCACATGACGTAGACGGTGCCGCTGGCCGGGACCTCGGCGAGGGACTGGACGAACCGTGAGAGCGGGATGCTCCGGGCGCCGGGAACGCGGACGGCGACGTATTCGTCTTCCTCGCGGACATCGACGATTTCGGTGGCGTCGCCCAGGGCGGCCAGGTCCTTGACGGAAATGCTCTTCATGCCTGTTCCTTTCGCGGGCGCCGGACGGCCCGGCGCGCGTATTCCAGCTCAATCAATGATACCCCTTGGGGTATCATTGACCCTCCGGACGGCCCCTCCCGCCACACCCCAAATATAGCCCGTCGGCCTGGCCTGCCAACCTAGCCTGCGGGGCGGTCCTGCTGGTAGACGTCCGGGATGCCGTCGTGGTCCGAGTCGACCTGTTCCGCCTCCTCCGCACGCCGGTACTGGTGGTTGCGTGTGCGGAGCACCGTGGTGGCGAGGAGCGCGGCGAGCAGTGAGGCCGCGAGGATCCCTACCTTCGCGTGGTCTTCGTGCGCAGTGCCCTGGCCGAAGCTCAACTCGGCAAGCAGCAGCGAGACCGTGAAACCGATGCCGGCGAGGATGGCGAGGCCGAAGACGTCGATCCACTTGAAGGACGCGTCCAGGCGTGCCCGCGTGACTTTGGTGATGAGCCATGTGGTGCCGAGGATCCCCGCCGGCTTTCCGGCAACCAGCGCCACGATGATGCCCACCGCCACGGGGTCCGTCAGGGCGGCGCCGAGGCCCTGCCAGCCGCCTATGGCCACCCCGGCGGAAAAGAACGCGAAGACCGGGACGGCGATCCCGGCCGAGATGGGGCGGAACCGGTGTTCGAAAATCTCCGCCAGGCCCGGGCCGGCTTCAGGGCCGCCGCTGGCCTTCGAACGTTTGACGGGAATGGCAAATCCGAGCAGGACCCCGGCCACGGTGGCGTGGATGCCTGATGCGTGCACGAGGGCCCACGTCGCGAAGCCGAGCGGCAGCAGGATCACCCAGGCTGCGGCTGCGTGCGTGCCGAAGAACCGCCGGTATTTGTGCGCCAGGAACGTGTAGAGGCCCAGCGGGAGCAGGGCCAGCAGGAACGGCTCGGGGTGGAGATCGCTGGTGTAGAAGATCGCGATGATGGCGATGGCCAGGAGGTCGTCGACGACGGCGAGGGTCAGCAGGAAGATCCGCAGCGCACTGGGCAGGTGGGAACCGATGAGCGCCAGCACCGCGACGGCGAAGGCGATGTCGGTGGCGGTGGGAATGGCCCAGCCGTGCAGCGTTTCGGGACCGGAGAGGTTAATGGCCGCGTAGATGAGTGCCGGAACGGCCACACCGCCAACGGCGGCGGCCACCGGAACCACGGATTTGCTCGGCTGGCGCAGGTCGCCGGCAACGAACTCGCGCTTGAGTTCGAGCCCCACCAGGAAGAAGAAGATGGCCAGCAGGCCGTCGGCGGCCCACGCGCCCAGGCTCAGGTCCAGATGCCAGGGCGCGTAGCCGATGGTGAAGTCGCGCAGCGCGAAGTAACTCTCCGAGGCCGGGGAGTTGGCCCAGATAAGGGCCACCATCGCCGCGGCGACCAGCAGGGCGCCGCCCACGGTTTCCTTGCGGAGGATCTCGCCGATCCGCAGGGCCTCGGCATAGCTGCCCCGGCCGAAAATGGTGAGGCGGGGCGGCGAAGGAGGGGGCGGTGTTGGTGAAGAGGGTGTTGGCGAAGGGGGCAGGGCGCTCATGGGATCCTCAAAATGGGGTCGACGGAACTATGCCGACCAGACTTCCCGGCGCACCTGCGCTCCAGTCTATTCGCTTTCGCCGGCCAGGGGATGCCGTCAGGGACACCGGGACCCCCTCCCGGCCGGGCGGCAGGCCTGGCAGGTCGCCGGGCGGGCGCCGGGCGGGCAGGCGGGCGCCTGGCGACGTCCGGGTTTCAGACCAGCAGCTGCTGCACGAGTTCACGGCATTTCCGGTACGCGGGTGCCTTCGGATCGATGAGCGCGAAGTGGTCGCCCGGGACCTTGAGCAGCTGGACCGGCGCACCGGCCGCCTTGGCTGCTCCGGTGTAGGTCTCGGACTGGCTTACCGGCACGGTATCGTCCTCCGTGCCGTGAACGGCATATACGGGCACGCCCAGCGGCACCGCACTCATGGGGTCCGCAAATTTATGCCGTTTGGGATATTTCTCCGACGAGCCGCCCAGGAAGTTGCTGACGGCGCCGTTGCTGAGGTTGAGCCGCTCGGCGGCCGCGAGGTTAAGTACCCCCGACTGGCTGACGACGCCGGTGAGCTGCACCGCGCCGTCGTCGTCGCCCCGACGCGTCAGCTGGCGGTCCGCGTCCGGGGCACCAAGCCCCGCGAGCCGGCGGCGTCCCGCCGCCCAGACGGCGAGGTGGCCGCCTGCCGAGTGGCCCAGGGCCACCACGCGGTCCAGTCCCAGCCCGTGCTCTTCGGCCAGTTCACCGAGCTTGTCGATTCCGGCCAGGACGTCGGCGAACGTGTTGGGCCAGCCTCCGCCATTGCCGGCCCGCCGGTACTCCAGGTTCCAGGCTGCCATGCCGTGCGCGGCGAGGTCCTTGGCAAGGGGCTCCCCCAGTTCTGCGCCGTACTGCGAACGCCAGTACCCGCCATGGATCACCACCACCACACCCTTGGGCGCGGCAACATCCGGGAGGAAGAGCTCACCCCACTGGCTGGGGTCCTCGCCATATTGGTACTTGTGCCTCTTCACAGCGTCCTCCTTGGGGCCCGGTGAACAGGCGGCGGAGACTGCCCCCAGAGTCACCGCCGCTGCGGCCGCGATCATAGTTCGCCGCCGCATTTCAGCCATGTGTTGAGCCTACCTTGGGCACCAAGCGGCCCAGCGCAGGCCGGACCCCTCGCATGCCGGACCGCTCCCATGCCTGCTGCGCTGCCCTTGCCTGCGGGCGTGCCCGGCGGTGCCAGCCTGCGGGCCGGTGTCGGTGGTGCGCCGTAAGCTGGATCCATGGCGAGCAACTGGGACCGTTTGGACGTGAGCCTGCGCGATTCCGTGCAGGAGAACGTGGAGTTGTACGAGCGGGTCCGGCCTGCCCTGAAGCTGGTCACCCGGGAGGTCCTGCTCACACTGCGGACCATGCTCAAGGACACCGAAGTCACGCCGTTGTTCGTCACCGGACGCACCAAGACCGTTGAATCCTTCCGCGAGAAGATCTCCCGCACGGAAGAACCGCTGGAGCCGGGCGGGCCACCTGTGCTGAAGTTCCCGGACCCGTTCCGGACCCTGAATGACATGGTGGGAATCCGTGTGATCACCAAGCTGCCGGCGGAAAACGCGGTGGTGGCGAATCTGATCAAGCGCCAGCGCCAGCTCTTTGACTGCCGGGGGGACCGGGAAAAGGACATCGGCTCGATCGAGTCCGGCACATACGGCTACTCCAGCCGGCACCTGATCCTGCGGACCATCCAGAACGAGGCCGTCAAGGACTACCAGCTGGCCTTCAACCCGGACGTCCCGCCGAACGGCAGCTACTTCTTCGAGTGCCAAATCCGGACCGTCTTCGCCCACGCCTGGAGCGAGATCGAGCACGACATCCGGTTCAAGGCCGAGGACCCGCGGGCGTGGACCCCGCACTTCGACCGCCAGTTCACCGCGACGGCCGCCATGCTGGAGACCGTGGAGAGCGCGTTCTCGGACCTGCACGAACGCTACGAGGAGGTCCGCGGCTACTGGGACATGGACGGTGAGGGTGCCGCGCAGCTGACGCCCAACCGGATCCGCGACGTCTGGCGGACCCTGCTGCCGCACGTGGACCGGAAGGTCGACGACGACTGGGGCTGGGCCGCGGAGCTCATGGCCGCCCACGGCCTCAACCAGACCATGCAGCTCGCCGGGCTGCTTAGCGCCAACCGGATCACCGAGGTCCGCAAGGCCCTGGACCACCGCTACTCCCCCGGCCCGGACCGGCTCCTCGATGACCTGCTGCTGTGGCAGTACGGCACCGAACACATCGAGCTCACCGCCGAGCCGGCCGACGCCGTCCCGCACCCCCGGCGCGACAGCCTCCTGCGCCGGCTCAAGCAGATCGAACGGTACCGGCTCACCCAGGGCTAGCGCGCGCCTGCCTCCGCGGGTGCCCTCTGCCACCACCGATTCTCCCCACCTTTGAACCAGCGACGCCGGGCCTCACCGGCGGTCCGCCCCGACACGCCGGGTGCGGCGACCAAAGGTGGGGAATTTCAGCGCCAGCGGGGCGGATGGTCGATGGACGCGGACGGCGGGTGCGGCTACGTGTGGGCGTAGGTGAGGCAGTCGGCGTTGTCGACGCCCGGGCCCACGTGAACTTCGGGCGCCTTGCACATCAGATGGTCGTTGTGGGTGCACTCCGAACGCTGGCAGGCGCCGACGTCGGCCAGCACCTTGGGGAGCCCGCCGTGCACACCGATGTCGATGAAGGTCGCGCAGGAGGCATGGTCTGCGGCGCCGCCGACGGTAATGGCGGCCGCGTTGCAGTGCGAGTGGTCATTGAAGGAGCAATTGCTCACGCTGCAGTCGGCTACGTGCGTCGTCATTGGATTTCCTCCATGCTCCGGCCACCCGGACGGGCGGCGCCGTAAATCCACGCTAGGCCGCACCAAGGCAAACAAAAAGACCCAAACGTGTGACCTAATACCGGCCCGACCGGTCGCGCCTTCCCGTCAGTTCCCCGCGCCGAGCTTGCCGGCCAGGCGTTCGCGCATCAGGGCGCTGGCCTGGTTCAGGCCCACGACGTCGACGCTCTTGCCGTGCTGCCGGTACTTCTCCGTGATGGCATCCAAAGCGGCGATCGTGGAGGTGTCCCACAGGTGGGAGTCGCGCATGTCGATGACGACGCGTTCGGGGTCCAGTGCGTACTCGAACTGGGTGTAGAGGTCATTC
The DNA here is from genome assembly GCF_056406115.1 of Arthrobacter sp. P1_D4. Classification (NCBI taxonomy): domain Bacteria; kingdom Bacillati; phylum Actinomycetota; class Actinomycetes; order Micrococcales; family Micrococcaceae; genus Arthrobacter; species Arthrobacter sp. P1_D4. The sequence goes on from NZ_JBFUAU010000006.1 coordinate 200,069, forward strand.
GCGGAGGCGAAGAACAGCTCGCCGTCCACGCGATACGTGGCCCGGCCGCCGTCGTGCTCCGTCACCGTGCGCTCGACGGTGACGAAGTGGGCCACCCGCCTGGCGAACAGGACCATCGCGACGAGTACGCCGACCCCGACGCCGGTTGCCAGATTGTGCGTGGCAACGGTGACCGCCACCGTCACCGCCATGACGGCGGTTTCACTCTTGGGCAGCGCCTTGAGGGTGGCGGGCCGGATGCTGTGCCAGTCAAAGGTGGCGACTGATACGAAAATCATGACGGCCACGAGCGCGGCCATCGGGATGAGGGACACAATGTCTCCGAGTGCCACCACGAGGATGAGCAGGAAGACGCCGGCCAGAAGGGTGGAGATCCGGGTCCGGGCGCCGGAGGCTTTGACGTTGATCATGGTCTGGCCGATCATGGCGCAGCCGCCCATGCCGCCGAAGATGCCGGTGACAATGTTCGCGACACCCTGCCCCCAGGCCTCGCGGGTCTTGGCTGAACCCGTGTCCGTGATGTCATCCACGAGCTTCGCGGTCATGAGGGATTCGAGCAGGCCCACGAAGGCCATGGCCAGCGCGAACGGGAAGATGACCTGCAACGTTTCGAGTGTGAACGGCACGTTGGGCAGTGACAAAGAGGGCAGCGAGTCCGGCAGTGCACCCTTGTCCCCCACAGTGGGAACGACGACGGCGGCCGTCACCGTAATGATCGTCAGGGCCACAATGGCCACGAGGGGTGCGGGGACGGCTTTGGTGAGCCTGGGCAGGCCGAAGACGACCAGCAGGCCCAGCGCGGTAAGCGGGTAGACCAGCCAGGGTACGCCGATCAGCTCGGGCACCTGCGACAGAAAGATCAGGATGGCCAGGGCGTTCACAAACCCCACCATGACCGGGCGGGGGATGAACCGCATCAGTTTCGCCACCCCGGAGAGGCCCAGCACGATCTGGAAAATGCCGGTCAGAATCACCGCCGCCACAAGGTAATCCAGTCCGTGGGACTTCACCAGTGGGGCGATTACCAGGGCGACAGCGCCGGTGGCCGCCGAAATCATCGCCGGACGGCCGCCGACGAAGGCGATGGTCACTGCCATCGTGAAGGACGCGAAGAGCCCGATCCTCGGGTCCACGCCGGCGATGATCGAGAAGGCGATCGCCTCAGGAATCAGCGCCAGTGCCACCACGAGGCCGCCCAAAACCTCGGTCTTGAGCCGTCGCGGGGACGTCAAGGCGCCTCGGACCGATTGCAGTTGTGCAGGCGTGGCGGCCGGGGCCTGCGCGTCGATACTGGTGGCCATCGCTGGCTCCGTTCGTGGTCAAGGAGGCCCAACGGCCGCCAGATGTCAAAGAATGTGCAGAATTCAGGGAAGGTGGGGCGCTGCGTCGCGCCGGGGTGGGGAGTTCGCCTTTTCGGGCTCACCCACGCAATGAACCCTACCCGTCCGATTCCCGCCCGCACGGCGGCCTAAAAATCTGACATATTTGTCTGACAGGTGGTCACGAAGTGGCCACCCCGTGGACGCCGGTGGCACCATTCTTGGATGCTTGAGGCAACTAAAACTCAGAATACTGCCCGGGACGCAGGCACTGCCGCCGACGTCCCGGCCAATCCCGCCCTCGCCGCCGAGGCAAAGATTGCCCGCATCGCGGTGACGGTCTTCCCGGTCCTTGTGGTGGTGGCCGGGCTCGCCGGCTTCCTGCTCCCCGGCGCGTTCAAACCCCTCGCCCCCAGCGTGCCCTTCCTGCTGGGCATCATCATGTTCTGCATGGGCCTGACGCTGACGCCGCCCGATTTCGCGTCGGTGGCCAAGCGCCCCTGGGCCGTGGCCCTGGGAATCGTGGCGCACTACGTCATCATGCCGGGGGCCGGCTGGCTGATCGCCGTCGGCCTCCACCTCGAGCCGGAGCTTGCGGTGGGCCTGATCCTGGTGGGCTGCGCGCCGTCGGGCACCGCCTCCAACGTGATGGCGTTCCTCGCCAAGGGCGACGTCGCCCTGTCCGTGGCCGTCGCCTCCGTGTCCACCCTGATCGCGCCGATCGTGACGCCGCTGCTGGTGCTGTTCCTGGCCGGCTCGTACCTGAACATCGACGCCGGGGGCATGGTCCAGGACATCGTCAAGACCGTCCTCCTGCCGGTCATCGCCGGCCTGCTGGCCCGCCTCTTCCTCAAGAAGCTCGTGGCCAAGGTCCTGCCCGCGCTGCCGTGGGCCTCGGCCGTCGTGATTTCCCTGATCGTCGCGATTGTCGTGGCCGGCAGCGCCAGCAAAATCGTCGCCGCGGGCGGCATCGTGTTCCTCGCCGTGGTGCTGCACAACGGCTTCGGCCTGGGCCTGGGCTACCTGGCCGGCAAGCTGGGGCGCCTGGATGACAAGGCGCGCAGGGCCCTCGCCTTCGAGGTCGGGATGCAGAATTCCGGCCTGGCCGCCACCCTCGCCACCGCGCACTTCGGCGCGCTGGCGGCGCTGCCGTCTGCGGTCTTCTCCCTGTGGCACAACGTCTCCGGCGCGATCGTGGCCGCCTGGCTGGCCCGGCGTCCCCTCCGGGAGGCCGCAACCCAGGAAACCGCAACGCGGGACACGGCACCGGCCGCCGCGCTGAAGGCCTAAAGGGTCCTAACCCCGCAACTGTGCCAGCAGCCGAGTGACGGCGCGCCCGGCCAGGATCTCGGGGGTGTCCGTTCCGGCGGGGACCACCTCGTGTCCGCCCTGGACACCAGAGCTGCCGGGCCCGGCGTCGTCCGTGATGAGCACGTGGGGCGTGCCGCGGCCGGCGAGCTCTGCCGTGGCCCCGGAATCGTTGTCCGCCTCCGGTGCGCTGGTGTGGATCACGCCGTCGGCTCCGCCGGAGAGCATGAACTGCCGCCAGTTCCCGCCCAGCAGGATGACCGACTGGTAGCCGTGCTCCGGCAGGATCCTGGCCAGCACCGTGGCGATGGCCCTGTCCCGGGGCTGCTCGAGGTCCGGTACGGCCACGGCCACCAGCTCCGTCCGGCCCCGGCGCATTCCCCGGGCGGCGCTGTTGGCCACATAGCCAAGTTCGCGGACCGCGGCGTGCACCCGGTCCTGGGTGGCCTCGCTGATCCGGGTGGTACCGCCGGAGCGGCCGGAGAGCACATAGGAGACGGTGGTCAGGGAGACCCCGGCCGTCTGCGCGACATCGCGGATGGTGGGCTTGGATCCAGGCCGCACTGATGACTCCCGGCTGTTTCTCCGCCGGGTCCGCGGCGGCTCGTTAATACGTTGTTTCAGGGCAGACCCCCCGTGTGAACTCTAGCCCGAAGCACCGGTTCCCGGCCCACGCCGACCAAGCAGCGCGGCGAGGTTTGCGGCGGGGTTTGCGGCGGGCAGGTCCTTGGTGAATGCCAGCGGCCCGATGGTTTCCGGGTCGGCGGAGAGATCGAACTGTGCCTCGTAACCGGTGCTCAGGTAAAGGCGTTTCGCCTCCGGCTGGCGCGGGCCGGTTGTCAGGTAGACCTTCCGGTAGCCGCGATGGCCGGCCAGCGCCTCCAGCTCGGCAAGGACAAACCGGGCCAGTCCGCGGCGGCGGTGCGCCGAATGCGTCCAGATCCGCTTGAACTCGGCGGTCTGCGGGCCGTGCCGGCGGAACGCGCCGCCGGCCACGGATTCGCCGTTCTCGCGCACAATCAGCAGGGCCCCGCCCGGCGGGGCGAATTCCTCGGCCGGGTAGCGGTTGAGTTCCTCCGCGGCGGCCCCGCGGCCGAAGAGGTTGCCGTAGCGGGTGTCGTATTCGAGCGCGAGCTCATCCAGGAGCGGACGGACCCTGGGATCGCTCATGGGCAGATTGAGGACCGTCAGCGCGGCGGTGTCCACGGGCGGGGTGTCCACGGGTGGGGTGTGTAGTGGGGGCGGGGTCATGACGGGTCCTTTCCGCCGGCGGCGGCCTGCGGCACCGCCCGGCCGGCGTCCGTTTGATCGTTGTTGGCCAGGCCGCTGTCGGCCGGCCCGTTGTTGGGCTTCGCCAGCAGGTTCAGGACGCGCCGGGCCAGGGCATCGTTTTCGCGGAACGGCGCGGCGTTGGTGCCGGGCCGGGCGAAGGCGCCGGCGCCCCAGCCGGAAGTACCGGGCCCGACGCCGAACAGCCGCTCGCGCCGCTCCCCCACCGGGCTGATGAGCTCGTTGTGGGCGGACACCAGGAGCCGTCCGGTCGCGTGCGTGCCGTCGGCAGTGAGGAGCTGCTGTTCGGTGCCGAGCCCGGAGGCGTGCAGCTGGCGCAGCAGCGGGTTCGCGGAGCGGGCCACCGACGGCGCCGGGAGCCGGGCCTCGATCAGGGCCGCCGCTGACACGCTGATCCCGGACTGGGCCGAGCGGGCGACGAACCGGCCCGCGTGCTCCGCGGCCTCGATCTCCAGCCCCGGGCCAATGAACTGCAGCAGCCCGGCCCGGTGGATCGCCAGCATCTCCCGCAGCCTGCGCGGCGGCGGGCCGGAATCGACGAAGCTGAAGAAGCCGTGCCACCAGCCCTGGACCTCCCGCTGCGACCGCGCGTTCAGCCGCTCGGACGGCACCAGCCGGCCCAGGTCCATGTAGGACTTCAGCAAGGAAGTGAACAGGGCCAGGGTTTCCGAATGGTCCGGCCCGGTGCGCAGCTCAAGGTCGCGGCCAATGTACGCTGCCGCCGCCGACTGGAAGTCTGCGTGGCCGGCGAAGACGCGGCCGGCGAAGGGATGGTCCAGCCGTTCGAGGTCCAGGTGGAGCCCTGCGTCCGGGACGGACCCGGCGACGAGCCGCCGGCGCTCCTGGCTGTACCAGTCCGCGGCGGCGAACCGTTCGGCGAATTCCTGCCAGCCGGTCCGGACCCGTTCCGGGTAACCGGTGAACAGCTCGCGGTAGTACGCGTAGCCGGCGTCCTTGGCGATCAGGGGCCACAGCTGGGCGCGGAAGTCCACCTCGCCGGGCGCATCCAGCAGCGCCGCGACGGCGTCGGCCGTGAAGAACGCCGGCTCGCCCGCCGCGTCGCCGCGCAGGGCGGACGTGATCTTGGAGTGGTATGGCACGCCGCGGCGGGAGCCGGCCCACAGCCGCGGCTCGGTACCGGAGGGCACGTAGCGCAGGGCGCCGCCTGGCAGCTCCTCGAACCTGCCGCCGCGGCCCTCCATGAGCAGGACCAGCAGGTCCACGAAGGCCAGGCCCATGCCGGAGACAATCACGTCCTGGCCCGCGGCGAGGGGTGAGTAGTCGACGTCGGTGGTGTAGCTGGGCGCCGCGTGGAACGCGCCGTGCCGGGCGGCAAAACCGGCCCACGCCGCAGACTCCGCATCGGGCAGCGAATCCGCGTGCCCCAGGGAGGCGATTACGACGTCGGCGTGCAGCACCGCGCCGCCGGCCAGCCGGACGCGGTAGCGTTCCGGACCCTGTTCGGCTACATGCTGCACCGGCTCGACGGCGGACGCCGTGTCCCGGTGCACGGTGACGGTGGTGTCCGGTCCGAGGGCGGCGACGGAGCGGCGGAAGAACCATTCCAGGTAGACACTCTGCAGCTGCCGGGTGGGGAAGGTGGCACCGGTGAGGTCGGCCAGCTGGCGCCGGAGTTCCGCCGGCAGCTCCGGAACATCCGCGATGGACCCGTCCAGGACCCCGGCGGCCCACTTTGCCAGGCCGGGGCCGTCGACCGCGGGTCCCTCGCATTGGACGGAGGCATCCGTGAACATCGTGACGTCCGCCGCCGCGGAGTTGAGCATCAGCCCGGGATGCTGCTCGTAACGCCAGATCCTGCCGGCACCCGGGGTGTGCGGCTCCACGACGTGGATCTGCAGGGCGCCGTCGAGCAGCTCCGGCCGGTTGGCGGCGAGGCGTTCCAACAGCCCGGCCGCGCGCGGGCCGCCGCCGATGAGGACCACGGACGGGGCATTCACTGGCATGACGGTCTCCTGGCTCGGGTGCGGAGCCCTCATGCTAGGCACCCGAAATGGAGCCGGTCGAGGCGCCGGTCACGGCCGTTCACCCCGCGTAACGCGGCGTAAATCGAGGCAAGAATTCGTCGTGTGACGCCGTGCGAACCTGCGTGAACGTATGCAACCTGCCGCCTTGCCGCGCGATTTCGCACGGCCCTAGATTGGCAGCCAACTACCCCCACAGCAACTGGAAGAAGCGAGGTGGCGCATGAGTTCAACAGCAACCCCGGTGGCACAGTCCGCCCCGGAGCCGGCGTCCGCCGGCATCGAATCCGCACCTGAGACCCCGGAGGTCCGGGCCGCAGGACCCGTACCCGCCGGCGAGACCGCACCGGCCGGAACGGTCGGCTCCGGTTCGGTGGGCCGCAAGGCCGCCACCGACTACGCCGACTACCGGCTGGTCCCGGCCCGCCACCCGTGGCGCTGGGTGGGCACCGCCGTCGTCGCCGTGGGCGTGGCCGGCATTGCCTGGTCGCTGGCCACCAACCCGCGCTGGGAGTGGGGCGTGGTGGCGCAGTGGTATACCGCGCAGTCGATCGTGAACGGCCTGCTGGAGACCCTGAAGCTGACGGCGATCTCCGGGGCGCTAGGCTTCATCCTGGGGTTCATCCTGGCGCTGATGCGGCTCTCGGCGTCACCCCTGCTGGTCTCCGTCTCCTGGACCTTCTCCTGGATTTTCCGCTCCACGCCGCTGCTGGTGCAGATGCTGCTCTGGTACAACCTGGGCTACCTCTACGAGAAAATCAGCCTGGGGCTCCCCTTCACGGACGTGCGCTTCTTTGAGGCGCAGACCACCACCCTGATCAGCCAGTTCGCCGCGGCAGTCCTCGGCCTGACCCTGAACCAGGCCGCCTACTCCGCCGAGATCATCCGCGGCGGCATCCTGTCCGTGGACCAGGGCCAGCTCGAGGCCGCAACCGCCCTGGGCATTCCGGCCTGGCGGCGTTCCACCAGGATCGTCCTGCCCCAGGCCATGCGGGCCATCCTGCCCACCGCCTTCAACGAGGTGATCGGCCTGGTCAAGGGCACCTCAATCGTTTACGTCCTGGCCTATTCCGAGCTGTTCTACACCGTCCAGGTCATTTACAACCGCACCCAGCAGGTCCTGCCGCTGCTGCTCGTGGCCACGCTCTGGTACGTCGTCATCACCTCGGTCCTGAGCGTCTTCCAGTACTACATCGAGCGGCACTACTCCAAGGGCGCGGTCCGTACGCTGCCCCTGACGCCGCTGCAGAAGGCCCGCAAATTCCTCGCCATCCATACGCCCGCCGCCCGGGAATCGAAGCAGGAAAGGGGCACCCGATGAGCACCGCACTCCGTACGACCACCCAGACCCCGTCCGCGGCCGCTGCCACGGACGCCGTAACCACCCGCGGCCTCGTCGAGATCACGAAGGTCCGCAAGTCCTTCGGCGCCGCGGAAGTCCTCAAGGGCATCACGCTGACGGTCGAGCCCGGGGGTGTCGCCGTGATCGTCGGACCGTCCGGATCCGGCAAATCCACCCTCCTGCGCACCATCAACCACCTCGAAAAGGTCGACGCCGGGTTCATCGCGATCGACGGCACGCTGGTGGGCTACGCGGTCCGCGGGCGCAGGCTCCACGAGTTGCGCGAAAAGGAAATCCTGAAGCAGCGCACCGAGATCGGCATGGTGTTCCAGAACTTCAACCTCTTCCCGCACCTGACCGCGCTGGAAAACGTCACCGAGGCACCGATCGTCGCGCCGCGGGCCGGAAAACCCCGGCTCTCCAAGGCCGAGGCCCGCGACCGCGGGCTGGAACTGCTGGACCGCGTGGGCCTGAAGGACCGTGCCGGCGCCTACCCGCGCCAGCTGTCCGGCGGCCAGCAGCAGCGCGTCGCGATCGCCCGGGCGCTTGCCCTGGACCCGAAGATCCTGCTCTTCGACGAGCCCACGTCGGCCCTGGACCCGGAACTGGTCAACGAGGTCCTGGACGTCATCCGCGGGCTGGCCAAGTCCGGCACCACGCTGATCATCGTCACGCATGAGATGGGCTTCGCCCGCGACGTCGCCGACACGGTGGTGTTCATGGACCAGGGCCAGATCGTCGAGCAAGGCACCCCCCAGGAAATTTTCACCAACCCGCGCGAAGTTCGCACCCGGAGCTTCTTCTCCAAAGTCATCGAACCCGCTTTCAACATCTAAGGAACCCCATGGCAATCAGCTCCGCCCCCCACACCGCCCGCGCGAGTACTGGTCCCCGGCGGACGCGTGCGGCGCTTCCCGCCGTCGTCCTCATCGGCACCCTGTCCGGCACCCTGGCCCTGAGTGGCTGCGCGGATCCCGGCGCCTCCGCGGCTTCCGGCGGGCAGCCGGCGACGACGGCGGCGCGCAACGGCGTCGTCTACAACACCTCGCCGGACCAGCAGCGGATCCGGGCGGAGAAGGACGCCGCCCTGGCCGCGAAGGTCCCGGCGCTGATCGGCAAGGACGGCAAGCTGACCGTCGCGACGACGGCGGGCGCGATTCCGCTGTCCTTCCACGCCACGGACGACAAGACCCCGATCGGCGTGGAAGTGGACCTGGCCCAGCTGGTCGCGGACAAGCTGGGCCTGGACCTGGACGTCCAGGTGACCTCCTGGGAGAACTGGCCGTTGAAGACCCAGTCCGGTGACTTCGAGGCCGTGTTCTCCAATGTGGGCATCAACGCCGCCCGGGTGAAGCTCTTCGACTTCTCCAGCTACCGCGCCGCGTACATGGGCTTCGAGGCCAAGAAGAGCTCCGGCTACAACATCAAGGGCTCCGACGACATCTCCGGGCTGAAGATCTCGGTGGGCTCGGGCACCAACCAGGAGAAGATCCTGATCGCCTGGAACAAAGAGCTCGAGGCCAAGGGCAAGGCACCCGCGGTGCTGCAGTACTACTCCTCCGACGCCGACACCATCCTGGCCCTGTCCTCCGGCCGCACTGACCTGAACCTCGCGCCCTACCCGTCCGTCACGTACCGGGAAAACACCCGCGACGACCTCAAGGTGGTGGGCAAGGTCAACGCCGGCTGGCCGTCCGAGACCCTGGTCGCGGCCACCACGCTCAAGGGCAACGGCCTGGCCCCGGCCATCACGGACGCCCTGAACTCCGCCATCAAGGACGGCTCCTACGCCAAGGTCCTGGACCGCTGGGGACTCTCCGAGGAAGCCCTTCCCGAGTCCACGACCGTCACTGAGGCCAACTTCGGGACAGCCCCTTCAGGGAAAGCACAGACAGGGAAAACACAGACAGGGAAAACACAGTGAGGTTCCAGGTCCTCGACATCATCCCGCACCTGAAGAACCCGGTCACCGGGGAGATCGTCTCCACCGCGGACCGGCTCAACCAGGTGGTGGAGACCGCGCGCCGGGCGGAGGAGCTCGGCTACGACAGCTTCTCCGTCGGGGAACGCCACGCGGGTGAGTTCATCTCCTCCTCCCCCACCACCGTGCTCGCCGCCATCGCCGCGGTGACCACCAAGATCCGGCTGCAGAGCGGTGTGACGGTGCTGTCCGTGCTGGACCCGGTGCGGGTCGCGGAAGACTACGCCACGATCGACCAGCTCAGCTGCGGGCGGCTGGAACTGGTGATCGGCAAAGGCAATGAGGTGCTGCAGTACCCGTTGTTCGGCCTGGACCTGGCGGACCAGTGGGAGCTCCTCGCAGAGAAATATGCCCTGCTCCGCCGGCTTTGGACCGAGGAAAACGTCACGTGGTCCGGGAGGTTCCGGGCCGCGCTGACGGAGCCCACCACCACGACGCCGCGGCCGTTCGCCGGGGCGCCGCGGGTCTGGCACGGCTCCGCCACCAGCCTGGCCTCGGCGGCCCTCGCCGCGCAGTGGGGCGATCCGCTGTTCACGGCCAACGCGATCCAGCCGCGGGAAAACTACAAGGTGCTCATTGACCACTACCGCGAGGAATACGCACGGCACGGCCACGATCCCCGGCACCAGTACCTGGGCTCCGGATCGGGCGCGGGCGGGGTGTTCATCGCGGACACCACGCAGGAGGCCAAGCGGCAGTTCGGCCCGGTCTACGAGGCCCTCACGACCGGCCGGAACGTTCCCGGCAACAACTCCCCCTACCGGGACATCGACCACGCCGTCGCCGACGGTCCGGCTCTGGTGGGCAGCCCGGAGCGGGTGATCGACAAGATCCTCAGCTACCACGCGCTCTACGGACACGACCTGCAGTCCATCTCGCTGCCCACCACGCTGCCCTTCGCCCAGCAGCTGGAAATTCTGGAGCGCTTCGCCCTGGAAGTCATTCCGGCCGTCCGCGCCGCCGCGCCCACCACGCTCTGGGGCGACGGCGACCCGTACGCCGGCCGGCCGGCATTCGCCGGCACTACTGAGACCGACGCCGCCGCCCGCGTCACAGCCGACCACAACCACCACGGGAGTTCCCATGTCCACGCCCACTGACACCGACGGCCGTCCTGACCTTCGTCCCGACCGCCACCCCGACCTGGAATTCGAAGCCGCCTGGGCGGACTGGCATGCCGCGCACGAACGCCACCGCGCCAGCCCCCACGGCTTCCTCGCCGTCACCCACCTGCACTGGCTCGAGTCCTCACCCGCCCGGCTGGACGGTGCGCCGGGCACCTGGAGCGTCGAGGACGACGTCGTCCGCCTGGCTTTGGGGGCAGGCGAACGCGTCCTTCGCGACGGGCAGGAACTGAACGCGGACGGGACCGGAGCTACCGTGTTCCTCGGTCCGATTCCCGAGCGCGATGGCCTGAATCTGCGGGTGGAGGATGCCGGCGCCGGCCATACCGTGATCGAGCTCGCCAAGCGCGGTGGCCGCTATGTCGTGCGGCCGCGGCATCCCCTGAACCCGCTGCTCACCGGCTACCGCGGCACCCCCGTCTACGCCCCCAGCATCGAATATGCCATTTCAGGAATATTTGTGCCGTTCGCCGAACCGCGGCCCACCACCGTGGGCGCGGCGGTCGAAGGAATCCACCACGTCTACGAAGCCCCGGGGGAAATCCGCTTCCGGCTCCGCGGCAAAGACCTGAGCCTCACCGCCTTCAACGGCCACACTCCGGGCACGCTGTCCGTGCTTTTCACGGACGCGACCTCGGGCAAGAGCACCTACGCGGCCAACCGCTCGCTCACCGTGGCCGCTCCGGGCCCCGACGGCACGGTCTGGCTCGACTTCAACCGGGCGGTGAACCTGCCGTGCGCCTACACGGACCTCGCCACGTGCCCGCTGCCGCCGGCGGAGAACCGCCTGCCGGTGCCCATCGAGGCCGGCGAACAGATCCCCTACGAACGACAGGACGCATCATGAGCAGCCATTCCGCCCAGGACGGGCCCCGCGAACACGGCCTCCTCCTGCTGGAGCTCGACGGTGCCGGCAGCCACCCGGCCGCGTGGCGGGTTTCCCGCACGGCCCCGGCAGCCGTGCTGGGCCCGGAACACCTCCGCGGCGCCGTGCTCGCCGCCGAGTCCGCCGGGTTCCACGCGGCGACGTTTTCCGATCCCGGCATGCCGGCCCCCGGGCACCCGGACGCCGCGGCCCGGCTCAACGCCCTGCAGCGCGCCGCGTTCGCCGGCCCCGTGACCCGCTCCCTCGCACTGATTCCGGAAGTGGACACCGCCTACACCGAGCCCTTCCACATCTCCACCCAGCTCGCCAGCCTCGACTACGTCTCGGGGGGACGGGCCGGCTGGCTGGTAGCCGCTTCATCAAGCGCGGCCGATGCCGCCGCCGTCGGACGCGACACCGTGCGCGGGGACCGGCTCTCCCGCGAGGCCGCCGATTCGATCGAGGTCAGCCGCAGGCTCTGGGACTCCTGGGAGGACAACGCCGTGATCCGCGACGTCCCCACCGGGCGCTACCTCGACGTCGACAAGCTGCATTACATCGACGTCGAAAACGGCAGCTATTCCGTCAAGGGTCCGTCGATCATTCCACGGCCGCCCCAGGGCCAGCTGCCCGTACTGGCCCCGGCCGGGCTCCTCACCGCGGAGGCCGTCGCGGCCGGGGCAGCCGACGCGCTCCTGGTCTCGGCCCCGACGCCCGGGCTCCTGGCCGCCGAGCTCGCGGCGACGCGCGCAGGACTCGCCGCCGGCGGCGACGGGCCTGCGCTGATCGCCGAGCTCGACGTCGTGCTGGACTCCCGCGGCCAGCCCGCCGCTGAGCGGCTGGCCGGACTGAACGGCCACACCCCGTGGCAGAGCCCGCGCGCACAGTTCATCGGCTCGGCGGCCGGGCTTACCGATCTGCTCACCGAGGTGCTGGCCTGGGCCGAAGGGGTCCGCCTGCACCCCGCCGTGCTGGACACGGATCTTGAGGAACTGACGCGGCTGGTGCTGCCCGAACTGCGCCGGCGCGGGGTCCTCGCCCCCACCAGCCCGGACGCCACATTCCGCGATCAGCTGGGGCTGGCACGGCCAGCCAGCCGCTACGCCGCCGCATCCAGCGCCCCCGGCGCGGAAAACTAAGGAGCCCACCATGAGCCACAGCACCCACCCCGCCGCTGAATTCACCGCGTCCGGGTTCATCCCCTCGGGTCAGATCCAGCTGGGCGTGTTCTTCCAGGGCGTCAACTCCGGAACCGTCTGGAAGGCGGCCGAATCCGGCTCCCAGACCGACTTCGAATCGTTCCGGCGCATCGCCCAAACCGCCGAGCGCGGCCTGTTCGCGGCGTTCTTCCTCGGCGAAGGCCTGCGGCTGCGCGAGCATCTTGGCCGTCCGCACGCGCTCGACGTCGCCGGCCGTCCCGACGCGCAGACTGCCCTCGCCGCCTTGGCCGCGGTGACCACCAAGATCGGGCTCGTCGCAACCCAGAACACCACGTACAACGACCCCGCAGACCTGGCGCACCGGCTCTCCACGCTGGACCTGCTGTCCGGTGGCCGCGCCGCCTGGAACATCGTCACCACGGACAACGCCTGGACCGGCGCCAACTTCCGGCGCGGCGGTTATCTGGACCACGCCGACCGGTACACCCACGCCGAGGCCTTCGTGGAAACCGCCAAGCGGATCTGGGACGCGTGGGACGACGGCGCCGTCGCGGGCTCAGCCTCCGCCGAGCGGTGGTCGGCGGAGGGCTCGGTCCGGCGGGTGCGCCACACCGGCCGGCACTACACCGTCGACGTCACCCCGCGGCTGCCGCGCAGCGCCCAGTACCGGCCGGTGCTGTTCCAGGCCGGGGATTCGCCCGAGGGCAGGGACTTCGCCGCCCGGCAGGCGGACGTCATCTTTTCCGCGCACCCGCAGCTCGATGACGCCCTGGAGTTCCGCCGCGACATCGTGGAGCGCACCCTCCGGGCCGGCCGCGGCGCCCAAGACGTGAAGATCATGCCCGCCAGCGAGTTCATCCTCGCCGCCACGCCGCGGGAGGCCCTCGAGAAGAAGGCCTGGGTCCGCAGTCTGCAGATCGGCCCGCAGCAGGCCATCGCGTACCTCGAACAGTTCTGGGGCCGGGAGCTGCAGGGCTACGATCCCGACGGCCCGCTGCCGGACATCGACCCCGTGGTGGAAGAAACCTCCGAAACGCGCGGCAGCGGCTTCCACGGCGCCAAGGCACGCCAGCTGGCCGACCAGTGGCGGGCCGAGGCCACGGAGAAGGGCCTGTCCATCCGCCAATTCGTCTCGGCCAAGACCAGCCGGGGCGACTCCACCTTCACCGGCTCGTACACCGAGGTCGCGGACCGGCTCAGCGAGTATGCCCGGACCGGCGCCGTCGACGGCTTCAACATCTCGCCGTGGCTGATCCCGTCCGGCCTCGACGACATCGTCAACCACCTCGTGCCGGAACTGCAGGAGCGCGGCGTGTACCCCACGGAGTACGCGGGCAGCACGCTGCGGGAGAACCTCGGCCTGGCCACCCCGGCCCGCACAGGTGCCAGCGTCGAGGTCGGCATCGATTCAAGTTCCGTCACGGCACAGGCCTAGACGATCTCCGCTGGGTCACCAGACAGCCACAACGAATCCCCGCCGGAGACGTTCCCGGCGGGGATTCGTTGGCTTTCGGTACCGTTCATTCAACCAACGCGGGCGGGCTACTTCTTCGGCAGGCCCGCCGGGTTCAGCTCCGACTTCGCGACGGCTTCCGCGGACAACCCCCAGCGGTCCAGGATCTTGGCGTAGCTTCCGTCCTGGATCAGATGGTTCAGTCCGGCCTGGGCCGCTGCGGCAAACCCGTTGTCCTTCTTGGTGGTGACGGCGATGCTGGCCTTCAGCGGCCAACCGCCGTCGACCAGGCCGACGAGCTTTGTCTTGGCGTCGGAGGCCGCCTTGTAGGCCGCCGTGGCGTTGGGGCCGAACGTCAGGTCCGCCCGTCCGGACTGGATGGCGAGCTGGGAGGCGGAGTCGTCGTCGTAATACTGGAACTCCACGGGCTTGAGGCCGTTTTTCTTGTTCTCCTCATCCCAGCGCAGCAGGATTGCCTCCTGGTTGGTGCCGGAACCGACGATCACGCGCTTGCCGGCGACGTCCGGGGCCGATTCGACCTTGGTGACGCTGCTGTCCGCCTTGGCATAGAAGCCGAGCTTGTCTTCACGGTAGCTGGCGAAGTCGAACTTGAGCTTGCGCTCCTCCGTGACGGTGACGTTGGACAGCACAGCCTCGTACTTGCCGGAGTCGACGCCGAGCGGCCAGTCGGCCCAGGCCGTCGGGACAATGTCTGCCTCCAGGCCCAGGGACTCGGCCAGAGCGACGGCGATATCCACCTCGTTGCCCACCGGGGTCTTGTTGTCGGTGGCGTAAACGGCCAGCGGCGCCGCAAACGGGCTCACCGCCACGGTCAGTTTCCCGTCCTTCTTAACGGCTTCCGGGACGAGCGCGGCGGCCGCGGCATCCACCGTGGCCTTGACGCGGTCCTGCTGCGGCGAGAGGTTGAACTGCTTCACCCCGGTGGACGACGACGGCGCCGCCGACGGGCCGCCGGCAGCAGCGGCGCCGGGATCGGAGCAGGCCGCCAGACCCAGGACAGTGGTGGCCGCCAACGCGACCGCGGCGCCTGATTTAAACGAAAGACTGGACATGTTCTCCCCTTGAGAGTGGACTGAAATGGTGCTGGTGCCAGCAACTATCCGGGGCCCGGGAGAGCCGGTCAAAGCGCCGTGAAACCGGGTGAAACCAAGGGATACAGGCGGTAATACCCGTTCATCCGGCGTCCGCGGACGCTGCCTGCGGACGCCCTGTGTTACCGAAGATTGCCCTGCGTGACGCGACGGGACGGAATTGTTCACGGCAGGCCGCAACTGGCCTAGCCTGCATAGAAGACCTGCAAGGTGACAGCACGACACAGGAGGGGTGAACTTGTCAGTGAGCACGCACCAGCAAACGCACCGGACCACGCACCGGCTCGGCATCAACGCCCCGGCGGACCTTGTCTTCAGCATGCTGCGCGACGCCTCACACTGGCCCTACCTCGAGGGCCTGACGGTGTACTCGGAGCGCGTCAGCGGCGACGACGCCGGCCACGAGCTGCGCACGTCCGTGGTGTCCAACGGCTCACTCAGTTCAAGCCACTGCTGGCGCGTCTTTGACACCGCCAGCCACCGCGCCCAGTTCCACCAGCTGGACCTCGAGCCCCCGTTCCGGGAGCTCGGCGGCGACTGGGAGATCCGGCCGGCGGACGGGCTCTCCGTGGTCACGCTGAACCACGAGTTCGAGGTCGACGACGAGCACCTCACCGAGCGGATCCGTGCGATCATCGAGGACTACAGCCGGCGTGAACTGGAGGCGCTGCGGATCAGCTGCGAACGGTTGTCCGTCCTCCTGCAGCACCACGCCCCGCAGGCGCACCCCACCCCACATCTCACGGCGCAGTCCACCCCGCACCCCACAGCACAGGAGGCCTAAATGTCAGAGGCCAGGTTCACGACGGAACGGGACAGCTTCGGCCGGCTTCTCGCGGACCGCGAAGTCTGGCGGCAGGCCTCCACCATCCCGGCGGCAGGCGAACTGACCGCCCGTTGGCTGGAGGGCAACAGCCAATACCAGCCGGGAGTCTTCGCGCCCGGGTTCGACGAGGAGACCGCGGCCATCGCCGGAGAGCTCGCCCGGCTGAACCGCAACGGGCTCTTCACCAAGGAATCGCAGCCGGGCGTTCAGGCCGGGGGCCTCGCGCAGCGCGCCTACGTGACGGCCTTCTGCGGCCCGGAGGCGGCGACGGCACTCCTGGCCCTGTCCGCACGGACCGGCCTGGTGACGGTCGTCCACGACCCCGGTGAGGCGAGCAGCGTCTCCATCCCGGTGACCGTACAGGACGACGACGTCGCGACCTTGCTCGGCAGCAGCGAGGGGCCCGTTGGGGAGGACCAGCTCAGGGACTGGGCAGCCGAGACCAACGAGACCTTGGCCCTGGTCCTGGCGGATGCCTGGTACGTGGAAATCTTCGATCCCGTCTGGGGCCGGAACGATGTCCTGTTGGCCGCCGTACTCGAGGCGCTGCACGCCGCTTAGCCGGCGGGAACGCGCGCCGCGCAGCCGGCGGCGAGCCGGTTCCCGGTAAATTCACATATCGGTCGCATCCCACCCGATGCTCGCGGCCTCGTCCAGGGTGCGCGCCTCGAAATGCTCCAGCATGTCCTTCATTGCCTCGAGGCCCTGCTTGAACAGGGCAGAATCCCGCCACTGCTCAATCTGTTCCAGGGACTCCCACGGGCCGGTGCTGATGAACCTGTTCTTGACGTCGCGATCGTGCATCAGCACGGCTTTGGCGTTGGGAAAGTCTTCCTTCGTCTTCCTGGCCAGATCCCGCCAGGCCTGCACAAAATCGTTCTCGCGGCCGGGATGCACCAGCCAGATTCCGAGCGTATAAACAGACACGTCGATCGCCTCCATTGTCCGTACGGGTTGATACGCCGATTATGTTCCTGTCCTCCGGCCGGCGGTAGTCCCGGACCGCCCGGAGCCCGGTTGTGGCCGCAAATGAACCGTTGTAAGGGTGAAGTGGAAGGCCTAGCATGTGGGCAGACCCCCACTCTGGGGCCAGCCTCGGACCTTCCATCGTTGGGAGCGGGCACACGTTCGGATGCCGATGTCCTGGGCGAACACAGGATAGGAAAAACGATGAGCAAATATCTGTTCGAAGCGAACTACGTCGGCGACGGAATCAAGGGACTCATGCGTGAGGGCGGCACCAAACGGCGTGATGCCGTTGTCGAAGCCCTCAAATCGGTGGACGGCTCACTGGAAAGCTTCTACTACGCTTTCGGGGAGACCGACGTTGTCGGAGTCTTCGATATCCCCGACCAGGCCGACGCCGTCGCCCTGTCACTGATGATCAATTCCACCGGCGCCGTGAACCTGCACATGAAACCGCTCATGTCAGCAGAGGATCTCGACGCGGCAGCCAAGAAGACGCCGTCGTACCGGGCCCCGGGGCAATAGCCCACGCGGTGCCCGGCATGCCCGGGGGGGGGGCGGGCCCCCGGGGGGGGCCCCCCCCCGACACCTTCGGTGACGTGCAGGGTCTGTCCGACGGCGTGCGAGTGCCAGGCCGTGCGGGCGCACGGGGCAAAGTGCACCGCGTTGACGCGCATGCGGGACGGTTCGGGCTGCGGGGCCGCGAGGACGTCAAACCAGACGTCGCCGGTGAACATCTGCGCCGGCCCTTTGACGCTTGGCTTCCTGGCTTGGATTTCCACTGTCATTTCCTCCCAGGGTGTTTTGTCGGGTGGCGGGCGCGACGGGAGGCCGCGTCCGTCCAATCCCAGGGTCCTTCGTGCGCTGCGTCCTAGTTCAGGGTCGCGGTGTCGATCACGAAGCGGTAGCGGACGTCGGAGGCCAGGACGCGCTCGTAGGCGTCGTTGATCTTCGCGGCTGGGATGACCTCGATTTCGGCGCCCAGGCCGTGCTCGGCGCAGAAGTTGAGCATTTCCTGGGTTTCGCGGATGCCGCCGATCATCGAACCGGCGAAGGAACGGCGGCCCATGATCAGGGCGAACGCGTTCACCGGGAGCGGTTCCGCGGGGGCGCCGACGTTGACCAGTGCGCCGTCGAGGGTCAGCAGCTGCAGGTAGGAGCTGATGTCGATCGCGGCACTGACCGTGTTGATGATTAGGTCAAAAGTGCCGGCAAGGTCCGTGAAAGTGTTCTCGTCGCTCGTGGCGTAGTAGTGGTCCGCGCCCAGCTTCAGCCCGTCTTCCTGCTTCTTCAGCGACTGCGAGAGGACCGTGACCTCGGCGCCCATGGCGTGGGCGATCTTGACGGCCATGTGACCCAGTCCGCCGAGGCCGACGATCGCGACCTTCTTGCCGGGACCCGCGCCCCAGTGGTTCAGCGGCGAGTAGGTGGTGATGCCGGCGCAAAGCAGCGGCGCGGCGACGTCGAGCTCGATGCCCTCGGGAATGGTGACCACGAAATCTTCGGTCACAACGACGTGGGTGGAGTAGCCGCCCTGGGTGATGGTGCCATCACGGTCGACGGCGCCATAGGTGCCGGTGTTCCCGGCGAGGCAGTACTGCTCCTCGCCGGCCTGGCAGTTGACGCACTCACCGCAGGAATTGACCATGCAGCCGACGCCGACCCGGTCACCGACGGCGTGCTTGGTCACGGCCGTGCCCACCTCGGTGACAATGCCGGCAATTTCATGGCCCGGAACCAGCGGATAGGTCTGCGGGCCCCAGTCGCCGCGGACAGTGTGGATATCGGAATGGCAGATCCCGGCGTACTTGATCTCGATCAGGACATCGTGGGGTCCCACGTCGCGGCGCTCGATGGTGGTGAGGGCGAGCGGCCCGGTCGCGGACGGTGATGCGTAAGCGTTGACGGTAAGCAATGAATCTCCTGCTTGTTGATCGTTGGGGGTTGTTCAACGGAACACCATCCATCAAACCCGGTAACGCAGCCGGGAGGGAGTCCCTGCTGATAGGGGTACTGGCAGGGCCTCCCTCAGAGAGCCCAAAGGCCTAACGTTGATGGCATGGACAATCGAGAGGCGACCCGCGAGTTCCTTGCCTCGCGCCGGGCCAAGATCACCCCCGAAGAGTCGGGATTGCCGATCTACGGCGCGAAACGCCGGGTCCCCGGACTCCGCCGCGGGGAAGTCGCCATGCTGGCCGGCGTCAGCGTCGAGTACTACACGAGGCTGGAGCGGGGAAACCTGTCGGGCGTTTCGGAGGGAGTTCTGGACGCTGTGGCCAGGGCCCTCCAACTCGACGACGCCGAACGGGCCCACCTCTTCGATCTGGCCAGGGCAGCGGCCCCGGGCAGCCGGACCCGCCGTCGTCCCCGTCCCGCCGAGTCCGTCCGGCGCAGCGTTCAGCTGACGCTGAACGCCATCGCCAACGCGCCCGCCTTTGTGCGGAACGGACGCATGGACATCCTTGCGGCCAACCCGCTGGGCCATGCCCTGTATTCGGACATGTACGCGGGCCCGGCCCGCCCGGCCAACCATGCCCGGTTCATCTTCCTGGACGCGCGATCGCGCAGCTTCTACCCGGGCTGGGACCGTGCGGCGAGCGACACCGTCGCGATCCTGCGCACCGAGGCCGGCCGGGATCCCTACGACCGCGGGCTGACAGACCTGGTCGGGGAACTATCGACGCGGAGCGAGGAGTTCCGCACCCTGTGGGCGGCGCATAACGTGCGCCAGCACTACACTGGGCTCAAACACTTGCACCACCCGGTGGTCGGGGATCTCCACCTGATGTACGAGGCAATGGACGTCTCCGCCGACGCCGGGCTGTCCCTGCTGGTCTACAACGCCGAGCCCGGCTCCGCGTCGGAAGATGCGCTGCGGCTGCTGGCCAGCTGGGCCGCGACCAACCAGCAAGTCAAGGAGGCCGGGGCGGCTTTTACTGTGGACAAGGCCTGACCGGGGCAGGCGGCACTCTCACGCCAGGGCGGATATGCCGTCCGTGTATCCACCGGACTGGCCGCTGGAGGTAAAGTTGCTCAGCCAGGCCGTGGCCTTGTCCCGGGAAGTGAAGAATTCGTGGGGGTAGCGGGTGTGCCGGCTCATGGCCGCCGCGATCACACGATCCACGGTGCTGGATCCAAGCACGGCAATCGCCAGAACCCCTGTTGTCTGCGCGAACTCGTACCTGGCGGCCGCGCTGATCTCCACGTCCGTCATTTCGGAGAGCATCGGCATAGGTATTCCGCCGCTGATCTGCGCTACGGCCAGCATCGCGTCCC
The DNA here is from genome assembly GCF_056406115.1 of Arthrobacter sp. P1_D4. Classification (NCBI taxonomy): domain Bacteria; kingdom Bacillati; phylum Actinomycetota; class Actinomycetes; order Micrococcales; family Micrococcaceae; genus Arthrobacter; species Arthrobacter sp. P1_D4. The sequence goes on from NZ_JBFUAU010000006.1 coordinate 220,073, forward strand.
TGGCATCGTCGACATCAACAAACGTGCCCGGCTGCCAGACGGATGTGATGATGCCCGCACTGATGCTCAGCACGTTCTTTCCGTCAGCAGCTGCTATATGTCCTGGCATCATCGAGACCATTGTAGGGCCGGTCCTGACAAGCCACGGGTTTGGGGCCCGGTGCGCGTGGCGGACCGCAGACCATGGCTGCACTCCGCGTCGCCGACCGGCCACGGACCTGCCCCATGCGGCCCGCAGCCCGTGCCGGCATTCAGCAAAGGCATTGCCTTCGCCATGGCCCGCAGGCATACTCGTGCCTGCGGGAGGACGTCCCCGCGTCCCCCACCGACGGCCCGCGATGCACACGCGAACGGATGAGCGCCATGGCTGATATGACCAACCTCGAGCAACAGCAGGTGGACCGGGCGAACGCTTCCGGCCTCAAACCCGTCGTCTTCGTCCACGGACTATGGCTCCTGTCCAGCAGTTGGGACCGGTGGCGGGCCCTGTATGAGGAGAACGGCTACACCACGCTCGCCCCCACGTGGCCCGATGATCCCGAAAGCGTCGATGAGGCCAGACGCGACCCGGAGGTCTTTGCCAAGAAGATGGTCAGGCAAGTCACGGACCACTACCTCGACGCGATTGGCCAGCTCACCATCAAGCCCGCTGTCGTGGGGCATTCCTTCGGCGGACTCATCGCCCAGAGGATCGCCGGAACCGGAGCCTCCGCAGTAACGGTGGCGATCGACCCCGCACCGTTCCGGGGAGTCCTGCCGCTGCCGGCCTTAGCCCTAAAATCAGCAGCGCCTGTGATCGCGAATCCCGCCAACGCCAAGCGTGCAGTGTCTCTGACTTTTGACGAATTCCGTTTCGGCTGGGCCAATGCCCTGGACGAGGACGAAGCCCGCCAATTGTTTGACACCTTTCATGTCGCGGCCTCTGGCGTGCCTCTGTTCCAGGCTGCAACCGCAAACCTCAACCCGTTCACCGAGGCCAAGGTCGACACGAAGAATCCGGATCGGGGTCCGTTGCTGATCATCTCCGGGGAGAACGACCACACCGTGCCGTGGGCCATCGCCAATGCGTCCTACAAGCGTCAAAAAAGAAATTCGGCGCACACGGCAATCAAGGAGCTGCCGGACCGAGGCCACTCGCTCACGATCGATCACGGCTGGCCTGAGGTCGCCCAAACCGCCCTGGACTTCATCAAAGAGTTCGGCTGAGTACTACCGGCCACAGTCAACGTGTCCGGCCGAGGGCATGCCCCCTGCCGGCGCTCAGCAGTGGACATGCCCCCTTATCAGAATGGACTTGTCCCCCGGCGCGGCTCAGGGATGGACATAGTGGGCATATGTCCATCCCTGGGCGCCGGAGGAGGGCATGTCCCGCGGAGGGGTGCCGGAGGAGGGCATGTCCCGCGGAGGGGTGCCGGAACCGGCCCGGCCGTCACAGCATCCCGCGGTCAGGACTCCAGGACCAGCAGCTGGGCCTTGTCCGCGTCCCAGCCCACCCACAGCTCCTCATCCGGCCGGATCCGGGCGACACTGTCGGAGCTCAGCTCACGGAGCTGGAGGTCGTGGCCGCCGGCCGTGAGGCGGTGGCGGACCGTGGCGCCAAGATTCGTGGAGGACACCAGGGTCGCGGCGCATCCGTTGCCCGCCGTAGCCCGTGTCCTGAACTTGAGGTGCTCCGGGCGGACGGAGACGGCGTAGTTCTCACCGCTTGCCCCGCGGTCCCGGACCTTTGCCATCCCCAGTCCGCCGAGGTCCACCACGGCTTCCTCGCCGTTGCGCTCCACGATGGTGCACGGGATGAGGTTGGTGTCGCCCAGGAAGCTGGCCACCCAGTCGGTCATGGGGTGGTTGTACACCTCCTCCGGCGGGCCGGACTGCACGATCTTCCCGTCCCGCATCACCACGATCCGGTCCGACATGGCCATGGCCTCGTCCTGGTCGTGTGTCACGAACAGCACGGAGATGCCCAGGCCCTTCTGCAGGGTCTTGATCTCCTCCTGCATCTGCTCGCGAAGGCGCTTGTCCAGGGCTGCCATCGGCTCATCCAGCAGCAGGGCCGCCGGGTTGAAGACCAGTGCCCGGGCCAGCGCCACCCGCTGCTGCTGTCCGCCGGAGAGCTGGCGCGGCTTGCGCCCGCCCATCTTGCCCAGTCCCACACGGTCGAGAGCTTCCTCGGCGCGCTGGCGGCGTTCCGCGCGCGGCACCTTCCTCATGCGCAGCGCAAACTCCACGTTTTCCAGCGCGCTCATGTGCGGGAACAGGGCGTAGTTCTGAAACACCACACCGAGATTGCGGTCCCGGGGCGGCAGCGTGTCCACGGGTTTGCCGTCAATGAGGATGGCTCCGGCGGTGTGTTCTTCAAATCCCGCCACCATCATCATGGTGGTTGTCTTGCCGGAGCCGCTGGGGCCAAGGAGGGTCACGAACTCCCCCGGCTGGACTGTCAGGTCCAGTTCGTCCACGGCAACGACGTCGCCGTAGTGCTTGCTGACCTGGCGGAGCTCAATGGCGCCCTGGGCGGCCCTGCCCGTGCCGGGAATGGGCCCCGCGGAAATCACTGATGCGGTCATCGACTTTCCTTACGTTTGTGCGGACACGGCCAGCGGCAGCATCCGGGTTGAAGAGCGGCGCTTGAGGACAAACAAGACCTGGAGCAGCAGCCCGATGGTGGCGACGCTGACCAGCAGGGCGGAGGACACCGCGATCTTCGGGGTCAGGTTGAACTGGATATCCGTGAACATCTTCACCGGCAAGGTGGTGGCCCCCGGGGACTGCATGAACAGGGACATCACCGTCTCATCGATGGAGACCGAGAACGCGAAGAGCGCCCCGGAGATCAGGCCGGGCAGGATGATGGGCAGATACACGTGCCGCAGGACGGAGAGCGGTCCGGCCCCGAGGCTCTGCGCCGACCGGACCAGGGCCGGGTTGAGCCCGGCGAGGCTGGCGCGGGTGGTCAGGTACACATAGGGGGTCGCGATCACGGCGTGCGCCAGGCCGATGGGGACGATGCTGCCCACCATGCCGATCGAGATGAAGAACTGGTAGAACGCCAGCGCCAGCACCACGGTCGGCACGATCATCGGCGCGAGGATCAGGCCCACCACGGCGGGCTGGCCGGGAAACTTGCGCCCGTGCAGGCCGATCGCCGCGGTGGCGCCCAGCAGCACGCCGATCACGACGGCGATCGCCGCCGACTGCAGGCTGGCCGTCAGTGCGGAGGTCCAGGCCCGGTCGGCGAAGAATCCGGCCACGGCGGCGAAGGAGATTCCCTCCGGCGGGAAGGTGATGTAGCGGCTGTCGTTCAGCGCGACCGGCACCACAATCGCCGTCGGAATGACGAGGAACAGGAAGGCCGGGATGGAAAGCAGCGCCAGCATCCGGTGCTGCGGATTAGTTGTCTTCATGGTGGCCTCCTGCCTTGAGGACGCGCTGGTAGACGGCCACGAGAATACTGACCATGACCGTCAGGATGACGGCCAGCGCAGCGGCCCCGGAAAAGTCCGTCAGCTGTCGGGCGTAGTAGTCGATCTGGTTGGCGATCATCATGTCGCCGGGCCCGCCCATCACCACCGGGGTGATGAAGAAACCTGTGCTGATGATGAAGACCAGCAGCCCGGCCGCGGAAATGCCGGGCATGCTCAGCGGCAGCGTGATCGTGCGGAAGACGGATCCTTCCCGCGCGCCAAGCGAGCGGGCCGCGAGCCCCAGCCGGTCATCGATCGATGTCAGCGAGGAGAAGATCGGGAACACCGCATACGGCAGGAGGCAGTGCACCATGCCGACGATCACGGCGAACCGGTTGTGCAGCAACGGGACCGGCGCACCGGTCAGCCCGATTCCCTGCAGGAAGGCGTTCACAATGCCGTTGTCCTGCAGCAGGACGGCCCAGGCGAAGTTCTTCACCAGGATGCCGGTCCAGAACGGCAGGAGTACGACGGCGAACAGGATCACCCGGGTGACGTTGCCGGCCCGCCACAGCACCATGGCGATGATGTAGCCCAGCACCACGGTGACAATGGTGCTGGCCAGGCTGATGGTCAGGGTGTTGACCAGGGCGCGCACCACCAGCGGGTCCTCAAGGACCCGCTGGTAGGCGTTGTCGGCGAAGCTTGCGCCGACCAGTTTGCCCAGCGGCGTCAGGAACAGCACGACGTCGAAGGCAAGGATCGGAGCCAGCAGCAGCCACCAGCCGCTGCGCCGCCGTCGTGGTGGTGCCTCGGCGGAGGCAGGCGCACCGCGGCCCCGCGGCCGGGGCCGCTCGAGAGTTGCGTTGCTCATGTCAGCTGGCCTGCCAGAGCTTGAACTGCTGCTCGGTCTTCTTCAGGTTCTGCGACCACCACTTGTCGTCGCGGACCAGGATCTTGTCCGCGAGCCGGGGGCTGGTGGGAAGCGTGTCGGCGATTTCCTTCGGCAGCTTGGACAGCGCCGGGGTGTTGGCCAGGGTCAGGTTGGTGACCTTGTCGAACGCCGCGCCGGCCTCGGCGTCGTTGGACATGAAGTTCATCAGCTTGAAGGCCGCTTCCTTGTTCTTGGCGCCCTTCGGAACCACGAAGTAGTCGCCGGCAAGGACGGCGTTTTCGGCGGAGAAGTTCAGTTTCGCGCCGTCGTTGCGGGCTGCGTTAATGCGGTTGTTGAAGCTGGTGGAGAGTGAGACCTCGCCGGAAGTGAGCTGCTGGATGGGCTCCTGGTTGGCGGCGTGGTACAGCAGCCGGTCCTTTCCCGGGTGCTGGCCCAGAACCCTCAGGGCCCGGTCGACGTCGAGCGGGTAGATCTTGTCGAACGGGACACCGTCGGCCAGCAGCGCGGCTTCCAGGACGGAGCTGTCGGAGAGCTGGTTGTACACCGAGCGCTTGGTGTTGTACTTGCCCTGGTCGAAGAATTGGGCCCAGTCTTTCGGGGCCTGCGCGTCGGAAATGACCTTCTGGTCCCACGCCATGACAAACAGGAAGCTCAGGTACTTGATGCCGTATTCAGCCTTCGCGTATCCGGGCAGGCCCTTGTCGCTGATGATGTCGTAGTCGAACTTCTCTAACAGCCCCTCGGCCACGGCCACCTCATACTCCGGCGCCGTGATTTCCACGAGGTCCCACTGCACGTCGCCGGACTGGACCTGGGCCTTCAGCGCGGCCAGGGAGGTGTTGGCCAGCAGCGTCGTCTGGATCCCCGACTGCTTGGAGAACGGGTCCAGGATTGTCTGGGTCAGCTGGTCGTTGTACGAGCCACCATAGGACGTGACGGTCACCGTCTTGTTGGCAGCGGCACTTTCGGCGGGCTTCGCCGCGCAGCCGGAGAGCGCCAGACCCGCAAATGGCGTCAGCGCTGCCGCTTTGAGGAGCTGCCTGCGGTCAAAGGGAGTGGAACGGAATGCTGTCATGGGGGAAGTGCCTCTCATGGACGCGGGCACGCCAAAAGAGGGCGTGCAGGATTGCGGGCGTAGCGGGGTGCGGTGCGTGTGATTGCGTGTGGCGCAGTGAAGGAGAAGAAGTGAAGAGAGAAGGAGAAGCGACAGCCGCGGTTCGCGCGCGCCATCCATTCCACCTGGAAATCTCGAGTCCGCCTTCCGGCGGCTTTTCGGTTTCGCAACTGTAACTGTGAAGTTGCTCACTAGTCAACAGTTGTATTGCTTTAAGAAACAACGAGATTTCTGCCCCGCGAGCTCCCCTAACGCCGGCCCTCCTGAGCCCGCCCGGGCATCTCCAGGGTCACCGAATGATGCGCCCGTCGTGGATAACAGTCCTCGACCTGTTGTGGTCCCAGAGAACTGCCGGGTCCACAAAGGGGTCGCCGTCCAGAATCACGGCATCGCCCGCCATTCCAGCGCCGATGCTCCCGATGCTTGGGTCCTGAAGGAGCTCTGCGTTTACTGAGGTAAGGGATCTCAGCGTCTCCAAGACACCTGCCGCCTCGATCTGCAGCCGAATGCCGACAAGCTGATCATCCTCAAGGTCCCCCATCAGGTCGGATCCGAAGCCCACCTTGACTCCGGCCTGCAGGGCCAGTTCCACAGCAATTTTGCCGGCCTCAAGCACCTCGGCGTTCTTGGCCTGGGAAACGGGGTTCAGGCCCATTGCAGCTCCCCTTCGGCTCATGGCGTCGTAGGCGGCAAGCGTCGGCACGAGGAAGCTCCCGTGCTCGGCCATCATCTGCGCCGTGTCCCGGTCCAAGAGGTTCCCGTGTTCTATGGAACGTACCCCGTTTTCCACGGAATGCCTGATTGCCTCGGGTGAATACGCATGGGCCGCCACGTAACTCTTGCGCCGGGTGGCCTCGTCCACCACCGCCCGGACTTCTTCCGCTGAATACTGCGGCAGCCGGATGGGATCTGTCAGGGAGACCACGCCTCCGGAAGTCATGATCTTGATGGCGTGGCTTCCCGTGCGGAACCGATCACGAACTGCCCGGCGCAGGTTGTCCACCCCGTCCACCACGGCGCACATGTGACCGTGATCGAAGCAGACATCCAGATCCGCGGACCGGGGATCGCCATGGCCACCGGTTTGGCTGAGGGCCGGACCCGTGTAGTAGTATCTCGGAGCCGTGACCAGGCCGCTGCGGATGGCGCGGGCCAGCCCGCTGTCCCCGCCGGCCACATCGCGGACGGTCGTGAATCCCCGCCGCACGGCGGCGCCCAAGCGGCGCGCCCCCACCAGTGCGGTGTAGCTCAGGAGCGAGCGCTCAACCTCAAGGCCGCCCAAGCCCACGGCGTACGCGTGAAAGTGGGCATCGATGAGCCCTGGCAACACGACGCGGCCGCCGGCGTCGATCACCTCACCTTCGGGGATGACGTCGCCGGTCTCCTGGATGATCCCGTCCCGGAACAGGATGGATCCGCTCGCCAGCTCGGGCGAATGTCCGTCAAAGATCCGGGCATTGTGGATGGTCAGGGCGTCTGCGTTGGTCATGCTGACAACTCCTCGGGTGAGATGTTCGTGGGTGGGCTCAATCCGGTTTTCTAGGTGCTGGCCGGTTCCGTGGAACCGCGGACCATCAGTGAACCCTGGAGGATCAGCTGGTGCTGTTCCAAGCCCTTGCCCTCCATGACCCTGCGGAGCTGTTCGCCGGCCCTGGCCCCGAGGGCGTCGCCCGGAAGGTGGACGCTGGTCAGGCCCGGGTTGGACGTGGCCGAATAGGGCAGGTCATCGAAGCCTGCCACGGCCAGTTCCTGCGGAATGCGGACGCCGGCCACCCTGGCTTCCTGCAGCACGCCGTAGGCATGGGTATCGGTGGCGCAGACGACGGCGGTGACACCGTCCCGCTGCCAATCCGGCCACGCCGCGGCGAACGCGCCGGCGGCGGCGCCGACGTCAATGGTGGTGCCGATGACATGGTCCGTGGCCACGGTGATGCCCAGCGCCGCGGACTCCTCTAGGAATGCCGCCCGCCGGATATCGAAGGTCGCCGTGCCGGTCACACTGTCCATGTACGCCGCTTGTTTGTGTCCGGCGTCCGCCAGGTGCCGGGCCAGCAGGCGGGCGCCGTGTCCGACGTCGAGATTCACCGAGGGGGCAAAGGACTCCAAGCCGGGGGCGTCCAGCAGAACGAGAGGCCCAGCGACGGAAAGATCCTCCAGGAACTCCGCGCTGGGCGCATCTACGAGCAGCCCGGCCGGCCGCAAAGCCAGGAGCCTGCGGACGTCGTCGACGCGCGGGAACTCCCCGGCGTCCGTGACGGAGAGCAGCAGCTGGTATTCGGCGCCGAGCGCGCCGCGGACACCTGCAATGACGTTGGCGAAGAAAGGGTTGGAGATGTCCGGCGCCACGAGAATGACGATCGAACTGATGCCCTTGGCTAGCGAACTGCCAATACTGTCCACCACATAGCCGAGTTCCGCAATGGCTTCCCGGACCCGCGAAATGTTGTCCTCCGAGACCCGCCCCTGGGTCTTTCCGTTGGCCACAAGGGAGACCGTTGCGGTGGAGACCCCGGCCCGCGCGGCCACCATCGCCGCAGTGACGCGCGGGGTGCGCCCCCGAAGCTCGTGTACTTGTTCGCCGGATTCCATACCTCGATCGTAGCCGGGAGTGACGCATCGCACCTGCCGCAAGACATCAAGCGCTTGACGTCACTTACGTTAAGCGCTTGACGCTTGACGCTTGACAGTGCCAAACTCACTCTGAACGCTTTATCGCACCGCCCCGGCGGACCCCCAACGACGTGGAGATATTTACGTGGATCCCATCACCCTGAAACCGGAACGCAGGAAGATCATCCTGGACTGCGACCCAGGCCATGACGACGCCGTGGCCATGCTGCTGGCTCACGGCAATCCGTACATTGAGCTGCTCGCGGTCACAACGGTCGTCGGCAACCAGACCCTCGAAAGGGTCACCCGCAACGCCCTGTCGGTGGGCACGATTGCCGGCATCACCGGCGTCCCCTTCGCCGCCGGCTGCGATCGGCCCTTGGTCCGCAGCATCGAAACCGCCCCCGACATCCACGGTGAGAGCGGCATGGACGGCCCCGCCCAGCCCGAATCCAGCATCGAACTGGACCCGCGCCACGCCGTCGACCTCATCATCGACACTGTTATGGCGCACGAGCCTGGCACTGTGACGCTGGTGCCCACGGCAGGACTGACCAACATTGCCATGGCGGCCCGCAAGGAGCCGCGCATCGTGGAGCGCGTGAAAGAAGTTGTGCTCATGGGCGGCGGGTACCACGTAGGCAACTGGAGCGCCGTTTCCGAATTCAACATCATCATCGACCCCGAGGCCGCACATATTGTGTTCAACGAGCCGTGGCCGGTGGTCATGGTGGGCTTGGACCTCACGCACCAGGCCCTCGCGACCCCCGAAGTCGTGGAAAAAATCGCCGCCGTGGGTACCAAGCCCGCCCAGTTCGTGCTGGAGCTGATGGAGTTCTTCACCAAGACGTACAAGGACGCCCAGGGCTTCGATTACCCGCCCGTCCACGACCCCTGCGCGGTGGCCTACGTCATCGATCCCACGGTGATGACCACCCGCAAAGTCCCCGTGAACATCGAACTGCAGGGCCAACTGACGCTCGGCATGACCGTCGCCGATTTCCGCGCCCCGGCACCGGAGGACTGCCACACGTCTGTTGCTGTGGACCTCGATCACGCGAAGTTCTGGAACCTCGTCACAGACGCCCTGGTGCGCATCGGCGACGTGGACCCGTCCGCCGCCGTCAGCATCGGCGCAGGAAACGGAGCCAACTCATGAGCACTCTGACTTACGAATCCAAGACAACGGGACGAAGCGTCGCTGCACTCACGGCGGCCCTGTTGACGGCCTGCATTGCCTTCCAGCTCAACGCGTCGATGCTCAGCCCCGCCCTGGTCACGATGGGCAACGAACTCCACACCGATCAGGCCGTGATCGGCCTGTCCCAGACCTGGTTCTTCACCGCGGCAGCACTGTTTTCCCTCTTCCTGCCGCGCCTGAGCGACATTGTGGGGCGCAAGAAGATCCTGCTGGGCATGATGTTGATGATGGCTGTCGGCTCGGTGATCGCGGCCATGGCTCCCGATATCACCTGGCTCTTCGTCGGACGCATCATCCAGGGCGTCAGCGGCCCCACGGTCCCGCTGTGCCTGATCATGCTGCGCTCCGCCGTCAGTGACCCGCGGAAGTACGGTGCCCTCATGGGCCTCATCACCGCCGTCAACGGCGGGGTTGCCGGCGTCGACTCCTTTGTCGGCGGTTACTTCGCCGAGCATTACGGATTCCGCAGCATCTTCTGGCTCATGGTGGTGCTGGCCGTCGTGGCGGCGGGCCTGGTCGCCGTTCTGGCCGGTGAGAGCAAGCCGGCGGTGGGCACCAAGATGGACTGGCCCGGCGTCTTCTTCATCGTGATCGCGGTCGGCGCCCTGCTCACAGCCCTCAACGAGGCCTCCAAACTGGTCAGCGGATTCTCCCCCGGCACCCTCGCACTGGCGACTGCCCTCATCGCCGTTGCAGTGATCGCCTTCTTCGGGTTCTGGACGGTGGAAAAGCGCTCCCGGCAGCCCATGGTGGAGACCGCCCACCTGCGCCAGCGCTCCACTTGGGCGCCGTTGCTGACCACAATCCTGACCATGACCGGCGTCTTCGCGGTCATCAACGGGATCGTTCCCGCCTACGTGCAGGCCACGGCTCCCGGCTTCGGCGTGGGACCGACCGAAATGTCACTCATCATCCTGACTCCCTACGCCCTCCTGGGCTGGGTTGTCGGACCCATCAGCGGCCGTTTGGCCCCGGTTTTCGGCTACACCAAAGTTTTGCGGATCGGCATGGCCGGCAGCGTCGTGGCCCTGGCGATCATCGCCTTCTTCGGCCTCAGCAGCCTGCCCATGATGATTGCCGGAACAGCGTTGCTGGGCATCATGTACGCGGGTACGGTCAACATCATGCTGAACGGCCTTGGCGTTGTCCTCTCCCCAGCTGGCAACCCCGGCTTTCTCCCCGGCATGAACGCCGGCGCGTTCAACCTGGGCGCCGGCCTGAGCTTCCTGGTCCTGCCGGCAGCGCTGGTGGCCTCTTCTGCACTGGGCGATGCCCAGGCATCCTACTTGACCGCGATCACGGTGGGCCTGATCATCACCGTGGCGGCTTTCGCCGCTTCACTCCTGATTCCCAAGCCCTTGGAAGCTGAGGCGAAATGACCCGCCCGGACTCTGGCCGGATCGTCGTCGTCGGTTCACTGAATGCGGACCTGACCATCTACTGCGACAGGCTCCCCCTCCCCGGCGAAACGGTGCACGGGAATGGCTTTGCGGTCAATCCCGGCGGCAAGAGCGCCAACCAGGCGGTCGCGGCGGCCAAACTCGGAAGCCGGGTCGTGCTGATCGGTGCGGTGGGCGACGACACCAACGGGACCATGCTTCTGGCCTCCACCGCCGGGGCCGGGGTGGACATTTCCCGCGTCCGCCGCACGCCTGATGCTGCGACCGGCGTCGCCGTCATTTCCGTCGACGCCCACGGTGAGAACAACATCATCATCTCGGCCGGAGCCAACGGCACACTGGCGCCCGGGGATGTTGCCGCTTCCGCCGAATTGTTCGAGGGCGCGTCCGTGATGTGCCTGTGCCTCGAGGTCGGTCTGGACACCGTTGAGGCCGCGGCCCGCTTGGGCCACGACGCCGGGGCGACAGTTCTGCTCAACCTGTCGCCCTACGCCGAGATCCCGGCGAGCTTGGCCGCACTCTGCGACATCCTGCTGGTGAACGCGCATGAGGCGTCGCTGTTCCTGGGCGGCGCCGCCGTGCCCGACGCCGGGGCTGACGCCGCGGCGTGGGCGCCGGTCCGGGACAAGTTCGCCGATCGCGGACTGCACCGCGTTGTGGTCACTTTGGGGGCGAACGGCTCCGTCGTCCTGGACTCCGGAGCCGGCGCCGAGGGCCGCATCACCCGCATTGAACCCACCAGGGTCGACGCCAAGGACACCACCGGCGCAGGCGATGCATTCACCGGGGCCGTGGCTGCGCGCCTTGCCGCCGGCGATTCACTTCCGGCCGCTGCCGCCTTCGCGTCCGTTGCCGCGGCCTTGGCAGCGACCAGGAAGGGGACGCAAACGGCGTACCCGAAAGCGGCGGATGTGGAGGGACTGCTCGCTTAACGGCCACCCCCGCCAGTTAGGGCCGCCACGGGAGGGGGCGCCGCAGAGCCTGTCTGCGGGCCGCGTCTTACTGGAGCGTCAGTGGCGAGCGTCCTGACCGATCGAGCCGGAGCAAGCGAACTTGTACCGACTAGTGATGGGCTCCCGGCATGATCACTCTCCGCAAGCACGTATTTCCCTCGCTCCTCGCCCTGGTCCTGCTCTCGACGTCGGCCTGTACCTCCGGGGTCGCGGCTGACATCCCGTCGGCCGGCATTCCGTCCGGTGGCACACCATCCGGCACACCCTCAGGTGGCGCCACGGGCAAATCAGGCGGCGGCACGAGCCAATCCGCCGCACCCGCCGAGTCTGCCAGTCCGAGTGCTGCGGTTCCGCAGCTGACCCCGGCGAGCACGGTGGATGCGCGTGCGGTGCTGGCGGCGTTCAAGTCCCGGGACATGGTGGGGCACCTGCAGGCGCTGCAGCGGGTGGCGGATGCCAACGGCGGGAACCGGGCCTCGGGGACCTCGGGGTATGAGGAGTCGGCCCGCTACGTCGAGGAACAGCTGCGCGCGGCCGGGTACTCGCCGGTGCGGCAGAGCTTCACGTTCAAAGAGGACGGCCGGCGCGGCAAGACGGTGGAGTCCTTTAACATCCTGGCCGACACCGGGGGCAGTGCCGGGCACACCGTGGTGGTGGGCGCGCATCTGGACTCCGTGCAGGAGGGCCCGGGCATTGATGACAACGGCAGCGGGGTCGCGGCGGTCCTGGAGACCGCGCGGTGGATGAAGGAGGCCGGGATCACGCCGGTTAACCGGGTCCGGTTCGCGTTCTGGGGCGGCGAGGAGGACGGGCTGTACGGGTCCCAGCACTACGTCGACGAACTCAGCCCGGCCGAGATCGGCCAGACCGCGGCGAACCTGAACGTGGACATGGTGGCCTCGCCCAACGGGGTCCGCTCGGTCCATGACGGGGACGGCACGGACTTCGGCCATGCCGGCCCGGCCGGGTCCAAGGCGATAGAGGACGTCTTCTTCCGCTATTTCCAGGAGAACGCGCTGCCGGCCGAGACCACGCCCTTTGACGGCGGCTCGGACTACGACGCCTTCCTCTCGGCCGGCATTCCCGGCGGCGGGCTGTTCACCGGCGATGAGAAGAGGAAGACCCAGGCCCAGGCCCAGGCCTACGGCGGGGTGGCCGGCAAGGACCTCGATCCCTGCTACCACGAGGCGTGCGACACGATCGCCAACACCAACCCGGAACTGCTCACCGAAATGTCCGGCGCCCTGGCCTACGGCACCGTGGCCTACGCGATGGCCAAGACCGGCTAAACACCAGCTTCGCCGCCGGCTCCGGGCCGCCCCGCAGGAAGGTCCCCGGCCCAGCCACCCTCTGACGAGGGGCCGCGCCGGGGACCTGTGCTTGCCAGGGCCGGATTTGTGCCCTAGATTCCGGCCCTGCGCCGCGCCGTGGCTCCTTGGGGCTGCCGCACGTCGGCCGGCGTGAACTGTGCACCGGTGTCCGGGAATCCGGGCACGGCAATGCGCGCGTGGGTGTGGATCTCTTCGACGGAGTCGCGCGTGTGCTGCGCGATCTTCTCCATGGTGGTGACCCACATGCCGTCCATCGACTTGACCCGGTCCATCAGCTGTTCCAGGGCCACGGCCTTGGACGGCCGGCCGGAAATGAAGGGGTGGTTGGTCAGGACGAAGCAGCTCCCGGCAGCGTGGTGGGCTTCGGCCTCCAGCGTCCACATTTCGAGGACCTTGGCCGGGCTTTCGATGACGCCGCTTCCGGTGACGCCCGGGTAGAAGGCATACTGCTCCCAGTCGTCCAGGGCCCAGTCGACGGGGATTTCCACGAGATCGCGGGGGTCTGCCTCGGCAACGCTGAAACGGTACGGCGCGTCGCCGTCGAGCAGGCTTGAGTCATACAGGAACCCGCGGTCGGCAAGGAGGGCGGGGGAATGCCAGTTGAGCTCCCACCATGGTGCCCGGTAGCCGGTCGGCCGGACGCCGGCGGCCTTGGCCAGGGCATCCAGGCCCCGGTCCAGGTACCGCGCCTCCGTGGCGGCGTCGATGCCTTGCATGGGTTCGTGCAGGTACCCGTGGTGTGCAATCTCGTGGCCGCCGTCGGCTATCCGGCGGACCACGTCCGGGTAGCATTCGGCGGTGAATCCCGGGACGAAGAACGTCGCCTGGATCTGCTGGCGCTCAAGGATCTGCAGGATCCGCGGGACGGCGACCTTGGGCCCGTAGGACTGGTGCGTCATGAGGGACATGCGCCTGGTGCTCTGCGGGTCATGGGCGATGGTGCAGGATTCGGCGTCGACGTCGAAGGTGAAGGACGCCGCGGCACGATTGCCTTCGGGCCAGGTGATGGGATGGGCGGTGTCGGCGAAAGCGGGGAAGTTCACGGGGTTGATCTCCTGCTAGAGGGCGGCGGGCGTGGTTGATGTGACCGGAAGGCCGGTTGCCTCAGGTGAATCTGTCTGTTCGCTGGGGGTGGGGACATCCAGGAACTTCCTGTGGAACCGCGGACCGAGGACGGCGTAAGCCGCGGCGCTGGCCAGTCCCCCGGCGAGCCAGGACAGATCCCACCCGCCCAGGGCGACGGCGATGGGGCCCTGCATGGCCGGCACCAGTCCGTACATGAACAGCCAGGTGGCGAAGATGCCGATGAGCAGTGAAGCGACACCGGCCGGATTCACGCCCGGCAGGCGTTTGGTGCCAACGGCGTCAAAGAGCCGGGACGGGTCGCCGGGCCAGCGCTTCTCGATCCAGAAGTAATGGACCAGCATGACTCCGCCCCAGGCAGCCACCCAGGCGACCAGCCCAATCAGCCAGGCGTCCAGCACGGAGGCGAAATCCTCCTGGAAGATGAAGAAGATCACGGCCGCGAGGGAGAAGACGCCGACGAACAGGTTCAACTTGCGCCGGCTGATGGAGATGTCCAGGGCCTGCGTGGCGACGGAAAAGGTGTAGATGTTCAAGATGTTGGTCGCGATCGGGCCGTGCAGCACCATGAGCAGCACAGGAAGGGCCAGCGCGCCGAAGTTCTGGACGATGAGTTTGCCGGGATCAATTTCACCCGTGTTGGTCGCCAGGCTGGCCCCCAGGATGCCCAGCCAGACGACCGGGATGAACTGGCCCAGCACCGACGCGAGGTAAACCTTGCGCTTGGGCACCGTGGTGCTGACAAAGCGGGAGTAATCCGCAGCGTAGGTGAACCAGGTGATGCCCCAGCCGATGCCGATGGCCGTCATGACCGCGCTCATCGCGGCGATGCGTTCCGAGCCTTCCAGGATGTGGCCCGCCGGGCCGGCGTAGGTCCAGTTGATCTTCATGCCGAACCAGGCCACTGCCGACATCACGGTCAAGATGATGATGGTGGGCGGCACGGTCCACTTCTCGAAGGCGGCGATGGCTTTATAGCCGAACCAGGCGATGGCTACCTGTACAGCCATGATGAAGGTGGCGATGCCAATCTTCCAGGCGTAGTTCTTGGCCTCCGGGTCAACCCAGCCGAGCGTTCCGAACAGCGCCATGACCAGATCCAGGATGATCCAGGTGTTGACCGCACACCAGCCGATCACCAGGAGAGCCTGGATGCCGGCGGGCAGGTAGTTGCCGCGCCGGCCGAAGGCGGCGCGGGCCAGCACCATGCCGGTCGCTCCGGTCTTTTGGCCCAGCAGGACGAAGCAGCCGAAGAGCAGCATCCCGATCAGGTTTCCGAGGACAAGAACCGTGACGGTGTCCGCGAATCCCAGGCCAAGCTGGATGCCGAGCGCTCCGAGCACCCAGTTGATCGGGGCGAGATTGGCGCCGGCCCAGATCCAGAACTGGCCGGAGACCTTGCGGGTCCGTTGTGATTCGGGGATGGGCTGGAGCCACGCTTCGTGGTCTACGCTCGCTTCCGGCGCGGTGCCGGCAGGGGCCGCTGGGGATTTTTGACGCATGTGGAGCCTCCGAGGATGTGTGGGATTCCTCAAGATTATGTGTCGTGGGCCACATGCGACTATATACAATGTGTCTAAATATACCCAGAGCAACGCGACGGAGTGTAATGTCCATCCTTCTTCAAGACGTCCTGAACCATCCGGCCATGGCGGCCGCCGACCCCATTGTCCGCGCCGCGGCCAGGGCCGCCGCCCGGGCGCAGCTGCGGTGGATCCACTCCAGTGAAATCATTGATATCGCGCCCCTGCTGGCCGGCGGGGAACTTCTGCTGACGGGCGGAGAAGCCCTGGCCCTCGCCTCGGAGGAGCGGCAGGTCAACTACATCCGCCAACTGGCGGAGCGGGGCGTTGCCGCCGTAGCTATCGAAACCGGGTCCGCCCTGCCGTCCCTGCCGTCCTCAATGGTGGCGGCCGCCGAAGCAGCCGGCCTTCCGCTGATCGAACTTCGCGGGGTGGTGCCGTTCGTCGGAGTCACGCAGGCCATTAATTCGATGCTGGTCAGTGACTCGGTGTCCCAATTGCGGCGGGCCGATGAGGCCAGTCACGCGATGGCTGTCGAACTGGCGCACGGCGGCGGCCTGGACCGGATCCTCGCCGTGCTGGCCGGCATCATCAATGCCGAGGTGACGCTGACGTCCATAGCCGGCGCGACCCTGGCCAGCGCAAGCCCGGGGCGGGCCGAGGCCGCCGACCACGATGCCTCCACCGGTGGGCCGCAGGAGCAGGCACGCCTGATTCACATCGACGTGCCGATCCGCGGCATCCTTGCGGCTCAGCTGTTGCTGCGGGTCCCGGCGGACGAGGACCAGAACCTGGCCCGGACGGCCGGAAATCGTTCTGTCGACATCCTGGCCCTGGCGTTGCTGCAGCGAATGTCCCCCGGGCTCAAGGAAGTCGCCGGGGCGGCCCTGCTTCGCGCGATTGATTCCGGCAGCCAGGCCTGGCGGCTCCAGCAATTGGCTTCCGCGGCCGGGATTCCGCCGGGTGCCACAATCGTGGCCATCATGGTCCGCTCCGGCATGCTCCAACACCTCCGCGCTTCTGTGGAGCAGCTCTTGGCCCGGCGGGCGCAGCCCAGCGCAACCTATGTCGATAATGCCGAGCTGCTGGCGGTGGTGGTCCTCCCGGGCGATAGTCCGCTGGACAGCAGGGACGCACTTCTGGCTGGCCTGCGGGCGCTACCGGCCCCGTCAGACACGCTGGTTGCCGTCGGCCCGGTGGCCGTCGGGATTTCGGAAGCCCCCTGGTCCTTGTCGGAGGCCAGGCTGACCCTGGAATTGGCGGGCGCGCTGGGGCAACCACATACGGGAACCCAAGGTCCGCACAGTCCCGTGATCGATTGCGAGGCATTCGCCGTCGAACGCCTTGCCGTGGGAAGCCTGGACCCTGGCCAACGGCGGAACTTCGTGCGCCAGCAGCTGGGGGCTCTCTTGGATTATGATGCGCAACGCAATTCCCGGCTGCTTGGCACCCTGGCCGTGTGGCTGGATTCCGGCTGCAACACGGCCCAGGCGGCGAGGGAACTGCACGTGGAGCGGCAATCGATGCATCAACGGCTGCAGCGGATCTTCGAGCTGTGCGGCGGCGACCCCCGGCGGACGGGCCGGCTCGCAGCGTTGCATTTGGCCGCGCGGCTGGCCCGGCTCAGCTGACGTGCGCTCGGCGCCTTAGTCCGGGCGCGGGCCGCGCTAGCCGTTGCTGGACGCGCGCCCGCCCAGCCGGCTGGTGATTTTGTCGGCCGCAGCGGCGCACGCTTCGCCCAGGCTCTGCAGAGCCTCGCGTGAGACGCGGAACCGGGGCGCCGAGATCAGGACGGCCGCCACGATGTCGCCGCGGTGGTCGTGGACGGGAGCGGCGACGCCCACTTCATCGATGGAGGATTCGCCGTAGTTGATGGCCCAGCCCCGGGCCGTCACGTCCTTGAGCTTGATCTGGTAGCCATCCAGGCCCGCATCATCGAGTCCCGGGTAGCTGATCGCCCCGCTGCGCAGGAGCACACGGACGCGTTCGACGGGCGCTGCGGCCAGGAAGACCTGCACGGAGGCGCTCATGGCGTCGGTGTACCGGGCTCCCAGCGGGGTGGTGTGCTTGATCTGGTGGTGGCTGGCGATCTGCTCCACGCACATTGACTCTGCGCCGTTCCACACCATGAGGGCGCTGGTTTCGCCGGTCTGTTCGGTGAGTTCACGCAGGACGGGATACGCCACCCGCCGTTCTTCCAGTTCGGCCAGCAACGGCCCGGCGACGGCGATCAGTCCCAGCCCCAGCCGGAAGCGGCGGGTTTCCGGATCACGTTCCACCAGGTGTTCCTGTTCGAACGTGGCCAGGATCCGGGAAACCGTGCTCTTGTGCAGGCCCACCCGGTTGGCGATCTCGGTGACTCCGAGCAACGGTTCGTCCGCCGTGAAGGTTCGCAGCACGGCGATGGCGTTGACGATGACGGAGGTGCCCTTGGTGTCGCCGTTTCCGGTGGTCCCGGGAGATTCTGCTGGGGTCATGGTGTCTACCATCATTCCGCATGAGGGCCCAAAAGCGGCGCCACGGTGGACGTGGGGGGCCGAACGGGAACTTCGTGATGTTCTCGGCTCCGTCTTCGCCGACCACCAGGATGTCGTGCTCACGGTAGCCGCCTGCGCCGGGCTGGCCGTCCAGGACGGTGATCATGGGTTCCATGGAGACCACCATGCCGGGCTCGAGCACGGTGTCGATGTCCTCGCGGAGTTCCAGTCCGGCTTCGCGGCCGTAGTAGTGGCTCAGGACGCCGAAGGAGTGTCCGTAGCCGAACGTCCGGTTGGCGAGAAGTCCGTGGCTGACGTAGATCTCGTTCAGCTCGGCGGCGATGTCCTTGCAGACAGCTCCGGGCTTGATGAGCTCGAGGCCGCGCTTGTGGACTTCCACGTTGATGTTCCACAGCTCAAGGGAGCGGGCGTCGGGTTCGCCGAAGAACAATGTGCGCTCCAGCGCGGTGTAGTAGCCGGAGGTCATGGGGAAGCAGTTCAGGGACAGGATGTCGTGTTCCTGGATCTTGCGCGTGGTGGCCCAGTTGTGGGCGCCGTCGGTGTTGATGCCGGACTGGAACCACACCCAGGTGTCACGGATTTCCGAGTCCGGGAACGTCCGCGCGATTTCGTGGACCATGGCTTCGGTGCCGATCAGGGCGACCTCATATTCGGTGATGCCGGCGGTGATGGCGTTGCGGATGGCTTCGCCGCCCAGGTCACCGATGCGGGCCCCGTGCTTGATCACCTCGATCTCTTCGGCCGACTTGATCATCCGCTGGCGCATCGCCGCCTGGGCGACGTCCACCAGGGTGGCTCCCGCGAAGGCCGCCTGGATCTTGTTGCGGTTATCCAGCGGGAGCGAATCGTCTTCGACGCCGAGCCGGCGGGGGTTGATGCCGCGGGTGCGCAGCGCCTCCTGGATGGCGAAGATGTAGTTGTCCCGGCGCCAGTCCGTGTACACCACGTTGTCGCCATAGCTGCGCCGCCACGGCATGCCGGCGTCGATGTTGGCCGTGACGGTCACGGTGTCGTCCTTGGTGACCACCATGGCGTAGGACCGGCCGAAGTAGGTAAAGAGGAAGTCGGAGTAGTACTTAATGGAGTGGTAGCTGGTCAGGACGACGGCGTCCAGGTCCTTATCGGCCATGATGCGGCGCAGTCCGCCGAGCCGGCGCTCAAATTCGGCGTTGGAAAAGGTCAGCTCTTCCTTCTGCCCGTTGTGCAGGACTTTCAGTCGCTCCAGTTCGGCGATGGACGAAGCGTTGTTGGACGTTGCGATGGTCATGATGGTGGTGCCTTTCTGCGGTTTGATTTCTTAGGAGGGAAAATGTGGGCGTCGGCCGGGACTACTCGTGGCGCAGCGGTTCTTTACTGGTTTCCCGGGAGAGCGCTACGGCGATCAGGGAGATGACCGCGGCGCCGGCGAGGTACCAGGCAGGCGCCAGGGCATTGGCCGTCGCGGCGATCAGGAGGGTCGCCATGAACGGCGCGGTGCCGCCGAAGAGCGCGTTGGAGAGATTGAAACTGACGGCGAAGCCGCTGTAGCGGACGCGGGTGGGGAACATTTCCGCCAGGAAGCTCGGAAGCGTGCCGTCATTGAGCGTGAGCATGCCGCCCAGCAGGATCTGGACCAGGACGATCACCAGGAAGTTCCCGGTGCCCAGCAGGGCGAAGGCCGGCACGGTCAGCACGATGAAGCTCAAGGAGGCGGCAATGAGGACCTTTTTGCGGCCGTAGCGGTCCGAGAGCATTCCGGTCAGGAAGATGAACCCGATGTACGTCACGAGTGCGATGGTGGTGGCCAGGAAAGATTCGGCAGCGCCGAGTCCCAGTTCCGAGGACAGGTAGGTCGGCATGTAACTGAGGATCACGTAGAACCCGACGGCGTTGAGCAGCACTGCTCCGACGGCCTTCAGCAGCAACCGCCAGTGGTTCCGGAAGAGGCTGGATACCGGGGCCTTGATGGCATGATCCTCCTCTGCCAGTTCGCGGAACACCGGGGTGTCTTCGAGCTTGGTGCGGATGTAGCGTCCGATCAGGCCCATCGGGGCGGCGAGCAGGAACGGCAGGCGCCACCCCCAGCTCTGCATCGCCTCGGCGGTGAGCAGGATGGTCAAAAGGCCCGCGAGCAGGGAACCCAGCAGCAGGCCCGCGGCCGTGCTGGCCGGAACCACCGCTGCGTAGAGGCCGCGCTTGTTGGCCGGGGCATACTCCACCAGGAAGGCGGACGCGCCGGCGTATTCACCCGAGGCGGAGAAGCCCTGGACGACGCGCACCACCAGGAGAAGGATCGGCGCCCAGATGCCGATGGAGTTGTACCCCGGGATGAGGGCGATGCAGAAGGTCGCTCCGGACATGATCAGGATTGACAGGGAAAGCGCGGTCCGGCGCCCCACCCGGTCACCGATGTGGCCCCAAACAAAGCCGCCGAGCGGCCGCACCAGGAACGAGATGGCGAAGAGGGCGAAAGTCAGCAGAAGCGCGGTCTGGGGATTGGACTCGGGGAAGAAGACCGCGGCGATGGTTGCGGCCAGGTAGCCGTAGACGGCGTAGTCGAACCATTCGACGAAGTTTCCGATGAAACTTGCGGCGACCACCCGCCGTCGGGTTTCCTTGCTGACTGCGGGATCGTGCCCGCCCGGGGCCGCCCGGCCGCTCACCGTGGCCTGTCCGGAGGAAGTACTGCCATGCCCGCTATTCGACTCTGGTCTGCTCGACCCCGCAAGTGTCGACGGGGAGAAATTTTCGTTACTCATGTGTCCACCAAAGAGTTTTGGGAGTTGCAATCAGTGCAACGCTGTTGCACCAGATTAGGCGTGACGCATGACACAGTCAATGCTTTTTGTGATTTCTCTTACGCGGATCAATCTGGATGAGGCACCAAGACAGCGCCGCGGGCACCCAGCCGGATCGCACAACAATAGTTGCAATGAACGAAACGGTGTTGCATAAATTGAGCGATGTGTCCGTCAACTTGGGGAAAGCTTGAGCCGGACGGCGCCGCGGTTCCGCCCAGTCCGGCGCGGTGGCACACTAAGTGGACTATCGAGTGACTGGGGGATCCACGTCAGGAGATCGTCATGGGCATTCTGGTACGTACGCGCACTTCAGGCCGCCGGTCGGCGGTCGAGCCATGATGGCCGGGTGGGCCTATCTCATGGCCGCAATCATGACCGTTGATTCGCTCCTGCTGGGGCTGCTCCTGATGAACGTGAAGTGGCCGAAGCGCTGGAAGAAAAACGGCTGAAGTTCCGGAACTCTAATCCACTGCGGCGGCGACTCGGGCGCCCGTCGTGGTCGAAGTCGCCGGTCACGTGCGGGCTCGCCGGAAGCTTAAGGCGGCTCCACGTGCTCGGTGATGTGGCCGCTGACCGAGGGGACCTTGTCCAGGACCAGGCACCAGATGCGCGTGGCCAGGTTGTCGTAGCGGATCAGCGTATCCTCCAGGTGCGGGTTGGCCGCGGCCCGGTAGATCAGGCGGTGCACTGTCAGGTCGTAGCGCATCAGCTCCCGGGACTCTGCAGGGCTCGGGGCCAGTTCTGCAATGGTCTTGGCGACATCCAGCAGCTCGCGTCGCATGGCGGCGTTGGCCCGCGTTGCCGCCCGCCGCGCCGCCAGGGGTTCCAGCAGTTCCCGGATTTCCGAGACGTCGGCCAGTTCCGTGAAGTCCACGGTGGTGGCAAAGGTTCCCCTTCGCGGGTAGGAAACCACCAGGTGGTCCACTTCCAGCCGCTTGATCGCCTCGCGCACGGGAGTGCGGCCGAACCCGAGCTCGGCGGCGAGCTGCCCGTCATTGATGGGTTCGCCCGGCCGGATTTCGAGCATGATCAGCTTGTCGCGCAACTGCCTGTACGCGGCCTCCGCCTGGGAGATGGCTTCGTCCTCTGCGGGCGGCAGGACGGTGAGTGCATTCACAGCTCGGCTCCGTTTCTGGATTTCAACGTTTCTGGATTTCAACCGGAAGCCTGGTTCCACTTGGCTTCCAGCTATTGACTCTGGTGTGATCTCAATCATACCATTGTTCTCACACTGATATATCAGTCATAGCAATAGTGGTATTTCAAAGGAGCAACCGTGGTTGAGCAGTTGAACGAGCGACTTTCCGTAGTCGATCCCGAGGTCGAAGAGGCCGTGGCGCACGAACTGAAGCGCCAGCAGTCCACCCTGGAAATGATTGCGTCCGAGAACTTCGCCCCCGCCGGGGTCATGGAGGCACAGGGTTCGGTGCTGACCAACAAGTACGCCGAGGGCTACCCGGGCAAGCGCTACTACGGCGGCTGCGAGCACGTCGACGTGATCGAACAGCTCGCGATCGACCGGGTCAAGGCCCTGTTCGGCGCCGAGTACGCCAACGTCCAGCCGCACTCCGGCGCGCAGGCCAACGCCGCCGCCATGTTTGCCCTCCTGGAACCGGGCGACACCATCATGGGACTGGCCCTGGCCCACGGCGGCCACCTCACCCACGGGATGAAGATCAACTTCTCCGGCAAGCTCTACAACGTGGTCCCGTACCACGTGAGCGAGCACAACCACCTGGTGGACATGGCCGAAGTGGAGGCCCTGGCCCTTGAACACCGGCCCAAGATGATCGTGGCCGGCTGGTCCGCCTACTCCCGGCAGCTGGACTTCGCCGAGTTCCGGCGCATCGCCGACCGCGTCGGCGCCTACCTCATGGTGGACATGGCACACTTCGCCGGCCTCGTGGCCGCCGGGCTTCACCCGAACCCGGTCCCCTACGCCGACGTCGTCACCACCACCACGCACAAGACCCTCGGCGGACCGCGCGGCGGCGTGATCCTGGCCAAGGAGGAGTACGCACGCAAGATCAACAGCGCTGTGTTCCCCGGCCAGCAGGGCGGCCCGCTGGAACACGTGATCGCGGCCAAGGCCGTGGCCTTCAAGATCGCGGCGTCACCGGAGTTCAAGGAACGCCAGGAGCGCACGCTCGAAGGCGCCGGGATCCTCGCGTCCCGGCTCCTGAAGGACGACGTCGCGGCGGCCGGGATCTCCGTGGTCAACGGCGGCACCGATGTGCACCTGGTCCTGGTGGACCTGCGGGACTCGGAACTGGACGGGCAGCAGGCCGAAGACCGGCTCCACCGGATCGGCATCACCGTCAACCGCAACGCCGTCCCCTTCGATCCCCGCCCGCCCATGGTGTCCTCCGGGCTGCGGATCGGCACCCCCGCCCTGGCCACCCGCGGCTTCGGTGCCGCGGAGTTCACCGAGGTGGCGGACATCATCGCCTCCGCCCTCATCTCGCAGGCGCCCGGGGACGAACTCAGCGACCAAACCGCCGCTGAACTGCGTGGACGCGTCAGCGCCCTCGCGGACCGGTTCCCCCTTTACCCGCATCTCGGCACCGGCACGCCGGCGACCGGGCTTGAGGCAGAACTGATTGGAGCAGCACAATGACCACCGAACACCTGCCGGAGCACCCGGACTTCCTCTGGCGCAACCCGGACCCCAAGAAGAGCTACGACGCCGTGATTGTGGGCGGCGGCGGACATGGACTGGCGACGGCGTATTACCTGGCCAAGAACCACGGGATGACCAACATCGCCATCCTGGAAAAAGGCTGGCTGGCCGGCGGGAACATGGCCCGGAACACCACCATCATCCGCTCCAACTACCTCTGGGACGAGAGTGCGGCGATCTACGAGCACGCCCTGAAACTCTGGGAGATCCTGCCCGAAGAACTCGAATACGACTTCCTGTTCAGCCAGCGCGGGGTCATGAACCTGGCCCACACCCTGGGCGACGTCCGCGAAAGCGTCCGCCGCGTCGGGGCCAACAAACTCAACGGCGTCGACGCCGAGTGGCTGGACCCGCAGCAGGTCAAGGAACTCTGCCCCATCCTGAACATCAACGACAACATCCGCTACCCGGTCATGGGCGCCACCTACCAGCCGCGCGCCGGCATCGCCAAGCACGACCACGTCGCCTGGGCGTTCGCCCGCAAATGCGACGAGCTCGGCGTGGACATCATCCAGAACTGCGAGGTCACCGGCTTCATCAAGGACGGCAACCGCGTCACCGGGGTCAAGACCACCCGCGGCACCATCAACACCGAAAAGGTCGGACTCTGCGCCGCCGGGCACAGCTCGGTGCTTGCCGAAATGGCCGGATTCCGGCTCCCCATCCAGTCCCACCCCCTCCAGGCACTCGTGTCCGAGCTCCACGAGCCCGTCCACCCCACCGTCGTCATGTCCAACCACGTCCACGTCTACGTCTCCCAGGCGCACAAGGGCGAACTGGTCATGGGCGCCGGCGTGGACTCCTACAACGGCTACGGCCAGCGCGGATCCTTCCACGTGATCGAGCACCAGATGGCAGCCGCCGTCGAACTCTTCCCGATCTTCGCCCGGGCCCACGTGCTCCGGACCTGGGGCGGGATCGTTGACACCACCCTGGATGCCTCCCCGATCGTAGGCACCACCCCGGTGGAAAACATGTTCGTCAACTGCGGCTGGGGCACCGGCGGATTCAAGGGCACACCGGCGGCCGGGCTAACGTTCGCCCACACGATCGCCACCGGAGAACCGCACAAACTCAACAAGCCCTTTGCACTCGAGCGCTTCGAAACCGGCGCCCTGATCGACGAACACGGCGCCGCCGCCGTGGCCCACTAGAAAGAGGTAAGGACATGCTCCTGATTCCCTGCCCCAACTGCGGTCCCCGCGACGAGACCGAATTCCACTACGGCGGACAGGCCCACGTGGCCTACCCCGAAAACCCGGCAGAGCTCACGGACCGCGAATGGGCCGAGTACCTGTTCTACCGCGACAACACCAAGGGTGCCTTCGCCGAACGCTGGCTGCACAGCACCGGCTGCCGGCAATGGTTCAACATGCTCCGCGACACCGTCACCTACGACATCCAGGCCGTCTACCCGATGGGTCAGCTCCGGCCCGCCACAGGCCCCACAGCCCCCACCGTCACCAGCCCCGTCTCCCCGGAAGGAGCAGTCAAATGACCGCTCAGCCGCAGCCCGCGCGTCTTAGCACCGGCGGACGCATCGACCGCAGCGTCACGTGGCGCTTCACCCTGGACGGCCGTGAATACACTGGCCACCCCGGCGACACCCTCGCCTCCGCCCTGCTGGCCAACGGCCGGCTCCGCGCGGGTGACTCCCTGTATGAGAGCCGGCCCCGCGGCATCATGTCCGCCGGCGTCGAGGAATCCAACGCCCTGGTCAAGGTCGCGGCCCGGTTCCCGGGCCACGTGGCCGAATCCATGCTCCCCGCCACCACGGTGTCCCTGGTGGACGGCCTCAGCGCCGAAGTGCTCAGCGGGCTGGGCAAGCTGGACCCGGCCGAGGACCACGCCGAATACGACAAGAAGTATGTCCACACCGACGTCCTGGTGGTCGGTGGCGGCCCGGCAGGCCTGGCCGCGGCCCGCGAGGCCGTCCGCTCCGGCGCCCGGGTCATCCTTATCGACGACCAGCCCGAACTGGGCGGCTCGCTGTTGTCCGGCTCCACGGATCCGGCCCTCGTCGAGAGCATCGAAGGGCAGCCCGCCCTGGAATGGGTGGCCAATGTTGAAGCCGAACTGATCTCCGCGGCCGAATGCACGGTGCTGAACCGCACCAGCGCCTTCGGCTCCTACGACTCCAACTACGTCATTGCGGCCCAGAACCGGACCGACCACCTCCTGACCCCGGCCGCCCCCGGTGTTTCCCGCCAGCGGATCTGGCACATCCGGGCCGCCCAGGTCATCCTGGCCCCGGGCGCCCACGAACGCCCGCTGGTCTTCGAAAACAACGACCGCCCCGGCATCATGCTCGCGTCCGCAGTCCGCACCTACCTCAACCGCTACGCCGTCGCCGCAGGTTCCCGGGTGGTCATCAGCACCACGAACGACAGCGCCTACGCCCTGGCCGCCGACCTCCGCGCCGCGGGCATCCGGGTCGAAGCCGTCGTAGACGCCCGTGCACAGCTAAGCGAAACCGCTTCCGCAGCTGCGGCCGCGGGAACGCGGGTGCTGATCGGCAGCGCCGTCGCCAACACCACCGCTGCTGACTCCGGCGACGGCCGGCTCCTCGGCGTCACCGTCCGGAGCATCAACGACGCCGGCGAACTCACCTCGGGCATCGAACACCTCGCCTGCGACCTGCTGGCCGTCTCCGGCGGCTGGTCACCGGTGGTGCACCTGCACTCCCAGCGCCAGGGCAGGCTCCGCTGGGACGAAGACCTCGCCGCCTTCGTCCCCAACAGCGTGGTCCCCAACCAGCAGGTGGCCGGATCCGGACGCGGCAGCTTCGACCTCGACGACTGCGTGGCCGAAGGCATCTCCGCCGGGGCCGCGGCGGTCATCGCCGCGGGCTTCGAGTCCGCCGTCGAACCGTCAGTACTTGGCGAGCCGAAGGCCGCCGCCCCCACCCGCCAGCTCTGGCTGGTACCCGGGCAGGAAGGCGGCCCGGATGACTGGCACCACCACTTCGTGGATTTCCAGCGCGACCAGTCCGTGGCCGATGTCCTCCGCTCCACCGGTGCCGGCATGCGGTCCGTGGAGCACATCAAGCGCTACACCTCGATCAGCACCGCGAACGACCAGGGCAAGACCTCCGGGGTGAACGCGATCGGCGTCATCGCCGCCGCGCTCCGGACAGCCGGCGAAGCGTCCCGCGGGATCGGCGACATTGGCACCACCACCTACCGGGCACCGTTCACGCCCGTGGCGTTTGCCGCCCTGGCCGGACGCCAGCGCGGCGAACTCTTCGACCCCGCCCGCCTCACTTCCATCCACCCCTGGCATGTCGCCCAGGGAGCCCTCTTCGAAGACGTCGGGCAGTGGAAGCGGCCGTGGTACTACCCGCAGGACGGCGAGGACATGGACGCCGCGGTGCTCCGTGAATGCGCCGCCGTCCGGGAATCCGTGGGGTTCATGGACGCCACCACCCTGGGCAAGATCGAGATCCGCGGCAAGGACGCCGGCGAGTTCCTGAACCGCATCTACACCAACGCGTTCAAGAAGCTGGCTCCGGGTTCGGCCCGCTACGGCGTCATGTGCACCCCGGACGGGATGATCTTCGACGATGGCGTCACCCTGCGCCTGGACGAGGACCGCTTCTTCATGACCACCACCACCGGCGGCGCGGCCAAGGTGCTGGACTGGCTGGAGGAATGGCTGCAGACCGAATGGCCGGAACTGGATGTGCACTGCACCTCCGTCACGGAGCAGTGGTCCACGATCGCCGTCGTCGGTCCGAAATCCCGCGCCGTTCTCGCCAAAGTGGCTCCGGAACTGGCAGCCGACGGCGGCCTGGACGCCGAGGCCTTCCCGTTCATGACATTCCGGGAGACCACCCTGGCCTCCGGTGTCCAGGCCCGGGTCTGCCGGATCTCGTTCTCCGGCGAACTGGCCTACGAAATCAACATCCCGTCCTGGTACGGGCTGAGCACCTGGGAAGCCGTGGCGGCGGCCGGCGCGGAGTTCAACATCACCCCGTACGGCACCGAGACCATGCACGTGCTGCGCGCGGAGAAGGGGTACCCGATCGTCGGCCAGGACACTGACGGGACCGTGACACCGCAGGACGCCGGCATGGAATGGGTCGTGTCCAAGGTCAAGGACTTCATCGGCAAACGCTCCTACACCCGCAAGGACGCCGGCCGCACCGACCGGAAACACCTGGTCAGCGTCCTCCCCGTGGACGGCACCATCCGGCTCCCCGAAGGCACCCAACTGGTGGAACAGGGCATCACCGTCAACCCCGCCTACGGCCCCGTGCCCATGCAGGGATTCGTGACCTCGAGCTACCACAGTGCGGCGCTGGGCAGGTCGTTTGCCCTGGCCCTGATCAAGAACGGCCGCAACCGCATTGGCGAGACCCTGGTGGCCGCCGCCGGCGACCAACTCGTGGACGTAATCGTCGCAGAAACCGTACTATTTGACTCTGAAGGGGCCCGCAAAGATGGCTGACACTGCAGCACTCGAAAATTCCAAGAAGATCCAGACCCTCAGGAAGAGTCCGGCGTCGCTCCTGAGAACGGCTTTTGAAGCGGGATCCGTTGCGGGCACCGTGGAGCTGCGCGAGGTGCCGTTCCTGACCATGGCAGGGCTCCGGGTCGATCCTGCCGGCGACGCAGGGCAGCGGCTGGGCGCCCTCACAGGTGGCCTGCCCTCCGCTTCCGGGGAAGTCCGCGGCAGCGACGACACCGCAGTGCTGTGGCTGGGCCCGGCAGAATTCCTGCTCGTGGCCCCCGCCGAATCCCACGAAAGCCTGGGCGGTGAGCTCCCCCGGACGCTCATCGCAGCACTGGGTGACGGCCAGGGCCAGGTGGTCGATCTCTCCGCCAACCGCACCACGCTCGAGCTCTCCGGACCCCGGGCCAGTGCCGTGCTGGAGAAGGGCTGCGCCCTGGACCTGCACCCCCGCGTCTTCCAGCCCGGAACGGCCCTGTCCACGGAAATCGGCGGCATCCCCGTCGTTCTGTGGAAGACCGGGGACGAGACCTACCGGATCTTCCCGCGGGCATCCTTCGCGGAGTTCCTCGGCCGCTGGCTCCTCGACGCCATGCGCGAATATGCCTCCACCGAGGTCCCCTGATGGCGCTCAGCGTCCTCGACCTGTTTTCTGTTGGCATCGGGCCGTCCTCCTCCCACACGGTCGGCCCGATGCGGGCGGCCAAGCGGTTCGCCGACGGGCTCAAGAGCGACGGGCAACTGAGTTCCACGGCGAGGGTGCAGGCCGAGCTGTTCGGTTCCCTCGGCGCCACCGGCCGGGGCCACGGTTCGGACAAGGCTGTCGTCCTGGGCCTCCAGGGCCAGGACCCCGAGACAGTGGACACCGCTACGGCGGATGACCAGGTGGCAGCCGCTGCCCTGGATGCGGAACTGCAGCTCGCCGGCCATCACCGGGTGGATTTCAACTGGGATGAGGACGTGGTCCTGCACCGCCGCAAGTCGCTGCCCGCCCATCCGAACGGCATGACCTTCCGGGCCCTTGACCGCGCCGGCGACGTCCTCAGCGAACGGAGCTTCTATTCGATTGGGGGCGGCTTTGTCGTCGATGGCAATGCACAAGGCGCCGACCACGTGGTGGCCGACGACACGGTGCTGCCCTACCCGTTCACAACAGCTGACGGACTCCTCGAAATATGCCATCGAGAGAATAAGTCCGTCTCCGACGTCATGCTGGCCAACGAACTCGTCTGGCGCACCGAAGCCGACCTCCGGGAGAAGCTCTTGGCCCTGTGGGCGGTCATGCGCCAGTGCGTGGAAAACGGCTGCGCTGCCGAGGGAATCCTGCCCGGTGGGCTGAACGTCAAACGGCGCGCCCCGTCGTTGTTTCGGACGCTGGCAGCATCCGCCGTCAGCGCCGAGGCGGACGCCCGGAACCCATCGCCGGTCCAGGTCCCTGCCGACCCGCTGCTCGCCATGGAATGGGTAAACCTCTTCGCGCTGGCCGTCAACGAGGAAAACGCCGCGGGGGGCCGGATCGTCACGGCGCCCACCAACGGTGCCGCGGGCATTGTGCCGGCCGTGCTGCACTATTACGTCAAGTTCGTCCCTGGCGCCAACGACGACGGCGTGGTGCGCTTCCTGCTGGCCGCGGCCGCCGTCGGGATACTGTTCAAGATCAATGCCTCCATCTCCGGGGCAGAGGTCGGCTGCCAGGGTGAAGTCGGATCGGCGTGCTCCATGGCGGCGGCGGGGCTCTGCGAAGTGCTGGGCGGCACCCCGGAACAGGTGGAAAACGCTGCCGAAGTCGGGATCGAACACAACCTCGGTCTGACCTGCGACCCCGTCGGCGGGCTGGTGCAGATCCCCTGCATCGAACGCAACGCCATTGCCAGCGTCAAAGCCATCAACGCCGCCCGCCTGTGCCTGCACGGGGACGGCAGCCATAAAGTCTCGCTGGACAAGGCCATTAAGACCATGCGCGAAACAGGAGCAGACATGAAAACCAAGTACAAGGAAACCTCCCGCGGAGGCCTCGCCGTGAATGTCGTGGAGTGCTGACCATGGCCGAGAACCAGAGCACCGAAACCGTGGAGCACATCCTGACCCTGGACTGCCCGGAAACGCGCGGGATCGTCCACGCCGTTTCCGGCTTCCTGCTGGACCAGGGCTGCGACATCCTGGAAAGCAAACAGTTCGACTCACAACTGGACGGCCATTTCTTCATGCGGCTCCACTTCGCCTCGACCGGGGACCAAACAACCCTGGACACGCTTCGGGAAGCCTTCGTTCCGGTCGCCGACAAATTCGGCATGCGCTGGGACCTGCGGCGGCACGGCAGCAAACGGCGGGTCCTGATCATGGTCTCGAAGTTCGAGCACTGCCTCAACGATCTGCTGTACCGGGCCCGCACCGGTGAACTGCCCATCGAGATCGTCGGCGTCGTCTCGAACCATCCCGATCACCGGCGGACCGTCGAATGGCACGGAATCCCGTTCTTCCATGTGCCCATCACCCCGGACACCAAGCCCGCGGCCGAGCAGCGGCTCCTGGAACTGATCGACCGGATGGACGTTGAACTGGTGGTCCTGGCCCGCTACATGCAGGTCCTCAGCGACAACCTCACCCGCCAGCTGGATGGCCGCGCCATCAACATCCACCACTCCTTCCTGCCCAGCTTCAAGGGCGCGAAGCCCTACCACCAGGCGCACGCCCGGGGCGTGAAGACGGTCGGCGCCACAGCCCACTATGTCAACGCCGAACTGGACGAGGGGCCGATCATCGCCCAGCAGGTGGTGGAAGTAGACCACACCTTCGGGCCCGAGGACCTCGTGGCCGCCGGACGCGACACCGAGTGCAAGGCGCTCTCCAACGCCGTCCGCTGGCACTGCGAGGGACGCGTCATCCTCCAGGGCAACAGGACGGTCGTGCTGCGCTAGGTTTGGCAGCATGATCCTGCCCCTCGAGGACCGCGAAGCCGCCGCCCCTGCCTACATCCTGCGGGGTGCCCTCATCACGGACGGCGACTGCACACCGGGCTGCGTGGTGGCGGTGAACGGCGGCCTGATCGCCTACGCGGGACCCGGCGACGGCTTTGACGCCGCACATTTCCCGGGTGCGGAGGAGCTCCCGCTGCCGCCCGGCAGCTCCCTGCTTCCCGGGCTTGTCGACCTCCATTGCCACGGCGCCGCGGGCGGCGGATTCCCGGCCGGCAACGACCGGGCCTGCCGGGCCGCCGTGGACTTCCTGCACCGCAACGGGACCACCAGCCTCCTGGCCAGCCTCGTCACGGCCCCGGAAGATGAGCTGGTGGGGTCGCTCGGCGTACTCAAGGTCCTGGCGGCCGAGGGACTGATCGCCGGCGTGCACTGCGAGGGACCCTTCCTCTCCGCCGCCCGCTCCGGCGCGCAGGACCCGCACTGGCTCCGCGCCCCCGACCCTGCGCTGCTCAGGCGGCTGGTGGCGGCGGCCGGCGGAGCCCTGCGGACCATGACGTACGCCCCCGAACTGCCCGGCGCGGGTGAGCTCCTCCGGATCCTCACTGACCACGGGGTGATCCCCTCGCTGGGCCATACCGATGCCGCTGCCCCCGTGGCCGCGGCCTCACTGGCGGAGGCCGCGGACCTCATCCGCGGGGGCGCGGCTTCCGGGGCCTTCGGGCCGCGCGCCCGGCCCACGGTGACCCATCTGTTCAACGGCATGCCTCCCCTGCACCACAGGAGTCCCGGACCGGCGGCCGCGTGCCTGSGGCTGGCGGCCGCCGGCACGGTCGTCGTCGAGCTCGTCGGCGACGGCGTCCACCTCGACCCGGAGACGGTCCGGATGGTCTTTGACCTGGTCGGAGCCGGGGGCATCGCGCTGGTGACGGACTCCATGGCGGCGACCGGGCTGCCCGACGGCGACTACGAACTCGGCCCCGCGGATGTGGTGGTGCACGACGGCGTGGCCACCCTGCGGAGCAACGGCGCCCTTGCCGGGGGAACGGCGACCCTGTTGGAGGTTGTCCGCGCCACCATCGCGGCGGGAGTGAGTCCGGCCGACGCCGTAGCGGCGGCCACCCTGGTCCCGGCCCGTGTCCTGGGCCTGGAGGCCGAGATCGGCGCCCTCCGGGCGGGAATGCGCGCGGATATCATCGCCGTCGACCCGGGTTTCGACCTCGTGGCCGTGCTGCGCGGCGGACGGATCCTGCCGGACCATCGACGTGCCGAGCGTTAGCCCCTGAACCCGCGGGGCCCACGGCGGCGCGGAAGTTTCGAGCCCCTCGTTTTGTTGTTCTGAGTGTGGGCAAACATTACTTCCGGAAAGGAGCCCGCCATGATCCGCATCGCTATCGTGCTCGGGAGCACCCGGCCCGGTCGCCTCGGAAAGGCCGTCGCCGACTGGGTAAGTGCCCGGGCATCAGAACGCGGCGATGCCACCTTTGACGTCCTCGACGTCGCCGATTTTGATCTTCCGCTGCTGGACGAGCCGCTGCCACCCTCCCTCGGCCGGTACAGCCAGCCCTACACCAAGGCCTGGTCCGAAGCTGTCGACGGATTCGACGGCTACATCTTCGTCACGGGCGAGTACAACCACTCGATTCCCGGCGCACTGAAAAACGCTGTGGACTACCTCTACAAGGAGTGGAACAACAAGGCGGCCGGGTTTGTCAGCTACGGAAGCAGCGGCGGCATCCGCGCCGTCGAACACTTCCGCGGAGTGTCCGCGGAGCTGCAGATGGCCGACGTCCGGGCCCAGGTGGCGCTGCCCCTGGCCACGGAATTCGCGAATTACCGCACTTTCATCCCGACGGCGGCCGCGGAAAAGAGCCTGCAGATCCTGTTTGACCAGGTGATCGCGTGGTCCGGCGCGCTGAAGGTCCTCCGGCCAGGCCATGCCCACGGAACAGAAGACGCCAGCGCGGCGTGACCGCTGCCCAGGCTGAGCCCGGATTGCCGTCCCGGCGCATGCCGGTGTCCGCCTACGCCGGAGTCCCCGTCCTGCGCCGCCGCCGACGGACGGGGGGCGTGTCTCCGCCGTGTGGCGCCGCGGCATAGGGACTGGGCTGGGGCACGTTCTGGCCCGGAACGGAATCGGGCACCAGGACGTGGACCGTGCCGCCGGATGATTCCCGCGCGGCTCCGCCTGCGACGCTGCGCAGGTAGTCAAGGGCGCCTTCTTCGCTGAACCCGTACTCCCGCACCAGCGTCCGCAGCGCCAGCCCGGCCAGTGCCCGGGAGAGCTGCGCCGAGGAGAGGTCTGCGCCGCCGCCGGACCTCAGCGCCAACTCCTGGACCAATCGCAGTGCACGGGAGATGTAGCGGGCCAGCCGAGCCGCTGCGATGATGTCTGCGCTGGTGAAGACGTGCGGCCACGCGGCGTACAGGTTCACGGCGGCATGGAAGACCGCTTGTGGTGCCAGTGGAACGGATACGAGGGACCGGACCCCGAAGGCTGCGGCGGCGCTGGCGTATCCGGGCCAGCGCCGGCGGCCCGTGCCGGTGCGCTGCCCGCGGTCAGCGTGAGTGCCTCCGCGGACCCGACCAGTGTCACTGCCCAGCTGATCCCACGGCCGGGACCACCGATGTCGTCGACAAACTCACTCACGGCTTCGCTGAGGAAGGCACCGACATCCGGGTCGTTGAAGTGCAGCTCCCAGAAGGAGGCATAACGATCCTGCCGGCCGTCTCTTGCAATTCCTTGGGTCATGTTCCACGCTCGAGATCAAAGCACGCAGCTCACTGCTGAACCGATGAAAACAGCATACGTCCGGGCGGACACCGCCGCGCCTCCCATTTGTCAGAGCCAGGGCCTCTGTCGCATTGGTATGGTTCCGGGCTGTCCCGGCGACCTGTTTCGATGAACTTTCCTCAGCTGTTCCGGCAGCTGTTCCGCTGAGCTGTTCCCGTGACAGCGGGAAATCCGCTTCAGCGCCGCGGCGGCCCAGGGAGGCATTCAACATCCGCCCTGGACCGCCCGCCCCGGCTTCAACACCAGTCGCGGAGGACCCGTCCCGCCGTGGCACAACCATTAATACCCGCGTTCCGCCGGTCCCAAAAGGGCCTTTGGGCCCGTGCGGGTCGGCAGGGCACTACCGCCCATTTCACCCCAGGCGGATGAGGTCCGCACCCGCGTCCGGGCAGACGATGGATATGCCCTTCGATGCCCCACTGCTCGGGGGCGATCCAAGCTGGGAGAGGAGCCCTCAAATGTCAAGACCGCACGCAATCACCGTGGGATCCATCGCGCTTGCGACCGCCTTCGTACTGCTCACCGGATGCAGCCCCGCGAGTCCGCCGGCTGCCACCCCAAGCCCCACCGCGGCCATCTCGAGCCCGCCTGCGAGCGTGTCGGAAATCTGCGCTGCTGCCGATGCCCATGCCGCGGCCCTGGCGAATTTCAAGGCCACGCTCAAGCCGGACGCCACAATCGAGCAGGTGCGCGCGGCCCAAGACCAAGTCTCCAAGACCTATGAAGAGCTGGCCAAGGCAAGCGAGAACCTCGCCCAGCAACGGGCGGAGGCGGTGATGGCCGCCGAAGCCAAGTTCAATGCCGCCGTCGCCGCGGTGCCTGACAACGCCACGTTGACTCAAGCAGCTGATTCCCTCCGGGACGAAGCCTCCAACGTCGAGGCCGCGATCCGGGACCTCAGGACCGAGGTCAAGTGCTGACGGTCCCGTGCGGACCGCCGTGGGCGCGTAGTTGTTCCGGATCCCTCTCGACCACGGACCCTGCAGGCCGGTAGAGTTCCCGAATCTGTTCCGGACACTTCTAGGAGGCCACCGTGCTTAGAGGAATCAGCAGGATGACGGGTGCTGTGGCAGGGCTGGTGCTTTCGCTCGGCATGATCGCACCGTCCGTGACGGCAGTGGCCGCGGCGGGCTACGACTTTGATTCTGCCTCCAGCCTGCAGGTGGTGGTCAACAAGCACCGGCAGCTGAACCCGGCCGCTTATGTACCGGGGCAGCTGGTCAGGGTCCAAGCGGAACGGTTGCGGGCGCCGGCCGCGGACGCCTACAAGCAGTTTGCCAAAGCCGCCAAGGCGGCCGGCGTGAACGTCATGCCGATCAGCGGCTACCGTTCGTTCAGCGAGCAGGCCAGCCTCTATGACAGCTACGTGCGCCAGTACGGACAGGCGACGGCGGACACCCTTGCTGCCCGGCCCGGCTACAGCGAACACCAGACCGGCCTGGCGATGGACATCGGCAATGCCAGCGGAACCTGCGCCCTGCAAGCCTGCTTCGCCAATACCCCGGCAGGGCGGTGGGCGGCCGAGCACGGCTGGGAGTACGGATTCATCATCCGATATCCGGCCGGGGCCGAGGCCACTACCGGCTACACCTACGAGCCATGGCATCTGCGCTATGTGGGAAAGGTTATCGCCGAGGATATGCAAAGCACCGGGATTGCCACCCTTGAGAAGTACTTCGGTCTGGAAGCGGCGCCCGATTATCTCCAATAGAGGGTTCTCTTTCCCGTCGCGGCCGATTGGGCGCCAAGGACAGCTCGCCCACGCAGGACCCCCCGGAGACGGGGTTAGGGTTGGGCGGAATCAAAGAAAGCGGTCATCCGAAAGGCCGCCGGCGGCTTCGCGTGCCTTGCCCTGGATGAACTCCCTGTCCTCGTCGCTAAGCACGGCTTCGCCATGGGTGTCGATGTCGGCGTTTTCGCCCGTTTCCTTGTTGAAAATTGCCGTCAGGGTGCGGGGCAGCACCATGCATCCAGGGTTGTCCATCAGCCACTGCTGGGTGGTCGGATCGAGCCGGTTCCATTGTTCCTTGATGTGCATGTTAGTCACTGCTGCCTCTCAGGCATCGGTTCAACGAAAAACCTGTCGGGCTTTTGCTGACAGGGGAATACGTGCGATGCCATCGGGCTGACTGGATATTGACCGCCGATGCTGACAACCCTACGTGTTCCAGGTTCGAATGAACCGTCCGTCAACATGACAAAACTAAAAACTCGTACCCTCGTTCCCATGGAACCTGGCCCAGGCCTCTTGCCGGTAGCGATAGAGCGGAATTTCATCTCATCGACGTGGATCTCTGTGATCCTCCAAACGGGTGCTGGTCAGTGTGTGGCGGCCAGCTGCCTGGAGCTGAAGGACTTCAGCGTCAGCGTGCCCCCCGCCGTGACGGCCTTGATGTTCGGCGTCCCCGCGGTGGGGAAGACCAGTGACGTCATGGTCTTTTCTCCGCCGTTGATGAAAACCTCCACCGAGCTGTAGTCGACGAAAATCGACAGCTCCACTTTCCCGTCTCGCGCTGGGCTGACTGCCCGCCGCGATGCCCGGTAGTCCGGACTGAGTTCGGCCTTGCCGGTGGCGGCAGCGTCGGACTCCCGGGAGATGAATGCTGATTCTTCGGAAAAGTCATATCCGACGGTCGCGAACGTTCCGCCGTCGCTTCCGAGCTCGATCCTCGCTTCGGATCCGTCGTCTTCCTCCGTCCGCTCAAGAGTCACATCGAGCCGGTACGCCCGGCCCTCCGGAACCGGCAACTGCCCTGCGCCATCCTGTGTCAATCGACGTTCCCCAGTTGTTGCCGCCGGGCCTTCAATGGACTTCATGGCGGCGGTGGGGTTCGAGACAAGAGTCGGCTCTCCCGCGATTGTTTCCAGCCGAATGTCGCGCACAATGGTGTCGGCACCGCCGTGCCAGTCCTCGGTGGGCAGTTGCCGGGCGTACGCCCAGTTGTTCATCCACCCGAGAGCGTGCCGCGAGGACATCCGCTGGCTTTCGGTGAGCCTGGGATCATCCCACGTCACGGCGGCGTAGAAGTCGGAGCCGGCGTCGAGCCACTGGTGCGGCCCGTCAGACGGGGTGAATCGGGTTCCGTCCCATTCGCCAGTCCAGTAGGCAACGCCCGTGGTGAATCCCTCTTCACTCCCGTTGGCGCTGGCGGCAAGGACCCAGGTCCGTTTGGCTGGATCACCGTCGAGATCCAGCTGGAAGAGGTCCGGGCATTCCAGGAC
The DNA here is from genome assembly GCF_056406115.1 of Arthrobacter sp. P1_D4. Taxonomy (NCBI): domain Bacteria; kingdom Bacillati; phylum Actinomycetota; class Actinomycetes; order Micrococcales; family Micrococcaceae; genus Arthrobacter; species Arthrobacter sp. P1_D4. The sequence goes on from NZ_JBFUAU010000006.1 coordinate 256,928, forward strand.
GCCCAGACCTTTGCGTTCGATGCCCGAGGCGTAGTGCCAATTCTTCAGGTCCGGCGAGGTATACATGCCGATTTTGCTGCCTTCGGCCAGGGCCATCACCCATTGGCCGTGGGCTTCATCGCGGATGATCTTAGGGTCCCGCCAGTCCGGTTCGCCAGGATTTTCCATGACCGGATTCTCCGCATAGGCGGTGAATGAGTATCCGTGGTCGGTGGAATAGAACAAGGATTGGCGCTGGATGCCCTGGTCCTGCTGCGTCATGACCGCGATGACGGCTCCCTTGCCGAAGCCGGCCGAATTGTCGTGGTCCACCACGGCGCTTCCGGTCTCGATGTCGCCCAGCCCGTTTTTGTACTTGGTGATCGCCACTCCCTCCTCCTTCCAGTGCACCAGGTCCGTGCTGGTTAGGTGGTACCACTCGGTGCCGTTCTCCTTCGGGTACCCGGCGTTGTAGAGGTAGTAGTAGTGCCACACGCCGTCGAGCAGGATGGGACGCTGCGGATCATTCATCCAGTTCTTCCCGGGCGTGATGTGATAGCTCGGCCGGAACTCGGATGCCCCCTCGGGCCGGTCGAAGGCTGACTGCGCCTGCCCGGCGTGGCTCTGGGAACCCGGGCGGGATCCCGGCGATGGGACCAGCGCCACTGCGATCAGAACGGCCGCGGCCGCGGCGGCCACTATCCAGATCGTCCGACGGTTTTTCATGATTCAACATTCCTGGTTCTGGCGGAAGCCATCCCGCCCCACCTGTGGCTTGTATATGCGAAGGACGGAAGCACCCGGGATTCCGGGCGCTTCCGCCCCATGACTGCCTAGTGCACTACTTGTAGAGGCCGGCACCGCCGACGTTGAGGTTCGTGGGCAGGTACCCGAACGGGCCCAGACCGTTCTGGCCGAAAGTGCGGTCAACGGCCGAAACTCCGTTGCGGAAGTTGATCTTCACGGTGGGCGAGAGGGAACCGCCGCGTACACCGTTCACGTTGTCGATAAAGGACTGCACCAGCCCGCCCGGCTGCACGTAGTGCGAGTAGGCCTGGAACTGGCGGCCGTTCTGGCGGGGGTCCGGCCCTTCGGGGGCATTGGCCGGCATGTTCAGGTCCGTGGGGGATGCCAGCGTCAGGCCGCTGTTGTTCATGGGCTGGTAGTCGGAACGGACGCCGTCGCCAACAAAGCCGTACACGCCGTCGGGGCCGCGCATTCCATCCGCATAGGTGAACTGGTGGCTGATGGTGAACAGGTAGTACTTGTTCTTGCCGCCCTCGTTCTGGATGAAGATCTGCGGACGCTCGGTCTGGTCGTTGACGCAGTTGGCGGACAGGACCGGCGGCAGGAAGTGCCACTTGGTCAGGTCTTTGTTGTCCGCCACGGCCAGGCCCACGTTGGCGGTCTGAAACCATGCACCGGTGGTGGCGTTGACGGTGTTCGCGGATTCGGCGTTGGCGTCCCCGGGCTGGTAGCCCAGGTCCTGGTCCGTGCACTTGTAATCGCCCCGCTGGCCACCGGTGTTGCCTTCGAAGACCATGAAGGTCTTGCCCGGGTGCGCCGGGTCCGCGAACGTGTAGGGGTCCCGGAAGGCGAACCCTGGGTTCTGGGCCTTGTTCTGGTACATGACGCCGTCCGGCTCAAGGAGTTTGGTGTGCTCGAAGCCGTCGAAGCTCACGCCGTTCTTGTCAGCGTGGATGTTGCCCAGCGCCTTGGCAATCACGGCATCCGGGGCGATTCCGCCGCCGCCGGCGTTGCGCTCGGCAACGTCGTAGAACGTCGTTGCGGTGTAGAAGACGTTGACGTGGTTCCCCTGCATGAGGCGGGTCGAACCGGACCATTCGGTGTTGCCGACGGAGGTGTTGTCCAGGAACAGGTGTCCGCCGTAGTTCCACTTGTCCTTGGCCGGATCGGCGTTGGTCTTGCGGAAGAAATAGCCGATCCGGGCGTTCCAGTGCCGCTGGTCGAAGCCGTAGCCGGCGTGGCGGTCGGCAACGAGTGAGAAGATCACGTCCCAGCCCTTGTAGCTGATCTGGTTTGCGTTCTCATCGGTCAGGGACCAAGTGTCCCAAACCCAGACGTCGTCGTTCATGGCCGGGAAGTCCTGGGGGATTTCCGGCATGGTGACGTTCGGGCTCATGGAGTTCTGGCCCGGGGTTACGCTTGTGCTGCTTTGGGCCATAATCTGCTTGGCATCGGCACGCGTCCACTTGGAGGTGAAGGCCGCGGCCGGATCGAACGCCTGCTGGGTGTGCTTCGTGGGCAGGGGGAAGCCGGGGGTCGGAGCCGGCATCTGGCCGCCGCTCGGCGGATCCGAGGGCGTGTTTGCCTGGGCTGACGGAACGGCAAGGAAGACGGAGGCCGCCACGGCCGCCGCCAGTGCCGCGGCGACAGAACGCCACCGCAGCTTCCGGTGTGTATTGGGGTGCTCGTGCATTTTTGCTCTTCTCGCGGAGTTGAGACCATTCGTGGAAGACGGGCATATGCCCTCATTCCCCGAAACTCCGGCAGCCCCGATGACACCACAGGCGTCATCGAGGACGCCATCGTGTCGAGGGGACGGGACCTCGGTAGGGCCCCGTCAGTGGCCCGGGAGGGTGCTGACCTCCTGGACGTTCATCACCGTAGACAGTGCCGGCGAGGATTCAAAACCACATTTCAGACACCAAAACGGCTCACACCCCGGTCGATGTAAGCGCTTGCACAATCTCTCCGCGCGCGTGCCACGACTCTAAGATTCAGTCAAATATTTCCTAAAAAATATGCTTTCTTTTTCACGTCGCCCGCCGTTTACCCGTTCGTTGCCCCGCGGCCGTCCATCACCCAGCCCAGCACTGCTGAGTCCGACGCCGGCGCCTTGAGTAAGGCACCGGGCTGCCTAAAGCGTTGGTACTCCGGTCACCGGGGGCCACGAATCCGGCGATAGGTGCCACAGATCCCCAACCATTCCCGGGTGCCTCACGTCGCTTCTTTCGTCCCCGGGGTGGCGGGGAATTCGGTCCGGAACCCGATCAATTTGTGGGTGCCGTCGCAGTAGGGTTTGATCGCGGACGCGCCGCAGCGGCACAGGGCCACTGTTTTGCGCGTCCGCGGCACTGCTCCCCCGGACGGGGTGACGATCTCAAACTCGCCGCGGACCAGGATCGGTCCGTCGGGATACATAACAATGGCGGCGTCGTTGGACGATTCTTGCGGGCTCTGGTTCATAGATGCTCCCTGGCTGGGTTCGTGCCCGGGTCAGACCCCGGCGGGGACGGGCGGCTTCAGCGACGACGTGCCGTTCTGCCACGCCCCGATGATGTGCGCGCTGAGCCGGGCGTCGATGGCAAGCGCCGCCGTCGCGCCGAACAGGACGTCCGGAAAAAGGTCCGGTTCTGCCTCCACGAGCCCTCCGGCGAGATCCCGGCCCGCGATTTGTTCGTGGACGGCGTCGGCTTCGACATGCTCGTCGAAGTACGCGGTCACATCGGCCCCGAGTCCGAGACGCCGGAAACCGTTGCCGTACTGCTGGTTCGGCCGGGAGGAGGTCATCTCATAAATCGCCAGATGCCCTGCGATGGCTCCCCGCAGTCTGCGGTTCAGCCCGAAAAGGGACATCATGTTGACCGCGACGAGGGAGATGGCCGGGACGGCGTCCACATAAGCGCCGTAGACATCGTCCAGCCCCAGCCCTCGCATGGTCCGGGCGAAAAGTGCGCTGTGCATGCGGTCCGGGCGGCCTCCGCCGTACTCGTCAGCCTGGATCTCCACCAGTGCAGCCTTGGCCCGCCCGGTCAGCCTCGGGATCGCCCAGGTGTGCGGATCGGCTTCCTTGAGCTGATAGATCGATTTGTGGACCAGGAATTCACGGAGCTGCCCGAGGGTGGCCTTCTTCGCCACATGGCGGGACATGTCCGGTCCACCGTCCTGGCCCGCGAGCCCGAACAGAATGTCCGCCACCGCGTCGCTGTCCAGGCCGGCGGCAGGAGCAGGCTGGACTGATCCGGCGGACGAGCGGGCCGCAGACCGCAGCGCCAGCTCGAAGGGTTCCTCCAGCAGCTGCCGGAGTGTGACCAGCCCGGGGTTCCATTCCCAGCGGTCGTCCACCCCGTCCAGGCCGCCGTAATGCAGCTCGTAGAGGCAGAACAGGGTCAATTGCACATCGCCGTCGTCGATGAGGTCATCGGCGAGTGCCAGCTGCCCCTCGGTGAGATCGAGCAGCGTGCCCTGGGCTGCGGAATCAGCTCCGGTCCCGTCGGCCAGAAGCCGGAACAGGGCGCCGCTTATGGGTCCGCGCGCGTCAGGGATCTTCATGTTTTTCTCCTACGTGGGCCTCAGCGATACTGGCTGCGGCCGGTGAAAGTGCGTCGATGCGGGTCCGGCGCGGGGTACTGGCCGGAGGGGCCCATGGGTGCAGCCCCTTAGCTGTTGCCGGTGTAGACGAGGCTGTCCGGGTCGACTTCGTTCGCCGGGGCATCCGCGAGTCCCTGAGGGGACAGATCCATGTCCATCAGCGCGGGTCGTTGATTGTGGGCCGCGGAAGCTCCGGTGGTGGCAGTGCTGTGGTTGGAAACGGTGTGCCCCTAATACTTTGTTGGATACAGGCCCCGGAGGGTGCTGCCTGTCACGGGCGGGGTATTTCCATCTGGAACCCGCACCGGCACCGGAGAACGCGCGTCCGAAGATAGTCGCCCAGAACATCCGGGCTCCCGGCGTGTGTGGAAACCGCCCGGTGGGCACTTCGCCGCTCGGGGTCCACTGCGGACATCGGCTCCTGGCAGTGGCGGTAGGCGTCCTCCCGGTGCATGGCGCCGCCGCTGTTCCCGTTCCGCGCCGGGATGATTGCGAGAAACGCCGCAGTCGTTGCTACCACATGCGAGCTGCCGCAGTTGGTGCAGCTGATGGCGGCCGCGAGGGTTTCCTGCTGCGGATTCAAGGTGGCGACAGAGTCCAGGAGCAGGTGCCGGTCGGTCTCACATGTCGCACACCAAGGCCGGCGCCCTCGGGGCTGGTGGGCATCCCGGGGCAAGTACGTGCTTGACGTGATTGTCATCCGGGTCAGACCAGGCCCGGGTAGCTGGCCAGGATGTAGTCCGCCGCGGCTGGTCCTTTCATGCGGAGGCCGTTGCGCTTGGGATGGATCTGCTTTTCTTTCATTGCCGCCCAGAAGGCATCTTCGGTGCGGGGCGCGGTCTGGCGCAGGAAGCACCAGCTGGTGTAGAGCCCGTAAAGGCAGTCCCGGCCCAGGGCGTGGTCGGATGCAGGGTCCCGGGTGGTGGCTTCCTGCAGAAATTGGTCGTATTGGGAAGTTGCCATGAGTGGCTCGTTTCTTCGCGGTGCATTTTGTGCCGCCGTGTGGCTACAGCAGCTGAGCGTCAAGGCCATGCACGGGGCGATGAAGCAAGATCCCGCACTGCTGCGTCACCGCAGATCCGGGGATAAAGCGTTACTGGGCTGGCAGTCCACATCCTGCGGAAACCAGCCAATGCAACTTCTCTACAATGTAGACTGTAGGCGTAGACTACACATTAAGCAACCGGCTTTTCATCCCGGAAATGCAACCACTCTGTATCGACCCGAACGGAAAACCATGTCGCCCGAAGAGCACCCGGCGCCCCCTGCGGCTCCCGGCAAGAAAGCTCGCCTCAGCCGGGAGATTGTCCTGTCGACGGCACTGGCGCTGGTGGACGCCGAAGGACTCGACGCCCTCACCATGCGCAGGCTCGGGCAGGAGCTCGGCCGGGACCCCATGAGCCTGTATCGCTACGCCGCCAACCGCGCAGCCCTGCTGGACGGCGTCTCAGAACTCGTGCTGGATGAACTGGCCATCATTCCCGATGATCCCGACTGGCAGTCGCAGCTCCGGCGCATTGCCCACGACCTGCGGCTCCTGGCGCTCCGGCACCCCAACGTCGTGCCCCTCCTCGTGACCCGCCCCCTGTCGACGCCCCTGGGCCTGCGGCCGCTGGGAACATTGCGTCCGCTGGAGCAGATCCTGTCCCTGCTGATCGACGCCGGATTCGCCCCCGTTGACGCATTGCACGTCTACCGCGCCTACTACGGATACCTCTACGGGCACATCCTCAACGAACTGCAGGAATTCGTCGTCGACCCCGAGGAAAACGAGGCCCTTCTCCGGCTGGGCCTGCACCGCCTGCCGCCGAAAGACTTCCCCCGACTCCGCGCCCTCGCCCCGGTCCTCGCCGACTACGACGGGATGGCCGAACTGGATGAGGGGATAACCATCCTGCTCTCGGGGCTCGCGGCCCGCCTCCCGCTGCCGGACTCCCCGACCGAACCCTGATCCGGAATTTCCCCTTGGAAAGGCACCGGGCATCTCAGCCCGGGCTGGACAGCCGGTCCTTCGCCTGATGGCTTCCGGGCCCCACGGGCAGAAGCTCTGTGGCCTGCGCGAGACCTTCGGTAGGCATAGAGACATACATGCTCTCGGCCCTGCTTACCTGGAAGGTCTCATGCCAGATGCCGACAGCTTTTGGGGCCTTCCTTGCCTGGCGGTTGAAGGCAGCCCAGGCGGGTCTGTGCTCGGACTGGGGCGCGCTGGCGTAGGCATACAGCTTGTCCACCGAGTCCCAGTACTGCACAATGACCGGGCCGCCGGCTCCGAGGGCAAACCGGCAACCAAGGAGGCCCGACCCCGGCTCCCGGAAGAGTTCGGTCAGCATCCGGGGCATCGCAAGGAACACCGGCAGCCAGAGATCCGGACGCCAGGTCCTGTTGATGCGCATGCCGATGAGGAAGACCACCAAATCACCGGAATGGCGGTGAGTGAAACGTCCAGCATTGATGCGTGCCATACTTTTCTCCTAACTGGATACCGCTACTCCCCAATATTGGCGAGTGCGACTATCCAAGTCAAGGAGAAACTTTGCGCATCTCACAGCTGGCCGCTGCTACTGAGATTCCGGTGGCCACCATCAAGTACTACCTTCGGGAGAAATTGCTTCATGAGGGCGTACTGACGTCCGCGACGCAGGCCCGCTACGACGACTCGCATGTTCGGCGGCTGAAGCTCATCCGGGCACTCATTGGGACCGCCGGGCTCAGCATCAGCGCCACCCGCCAGGTACTGCTTGGCCTGGAGAACCCGCCGGAGTCAGGCCACGACCTGCTCGGAATTGCGCACCACGCGGTCACTCGGACCGCACCGGACGACGTCGATCTCTCCCCGGCACAGCGGCTCCTGGACCGCTGGGGATGGGGCGCAGAGACATGCGACCGCGATACTCAGGCCGCCCTGGTGGACGCCCTGCACGGGCTCTCAGATGCCGGGTTCGATGCGCCGGCCGCACTCTTGGACCGCTACGCCGCAGCAATGCGGGACATCGCGGCGGCCGACGTCGAAAGTGTCCCCACGGATTCGGCCGAGGCCGCCATGAGGCACGTGGTTCTTGGGACACTCCTGATGGAACCGGTACTCCTGGCCATGCGCCGGCTTGCCCAGCAAAGCGCATCCTTCCAGCGGTTTGGCGAGGCGGAGTCCTAGACGACCGGGGAGCGCCGCTCGATCAGCACCGTATCCCGCCATTGCCCCTCGCTGGGGCCGTAGCTCATGCGGGCAATGCGGTTCCGCCGGCCGACGACGGCAAATCCGTTCGCGAGGTGGAGCTTCAGGCTTGCTTCGTTTTCGGGGAAGACACTGGCCTGGATCGTCCAGATCCCGCACCGTTCGGTCGATGCGGCCAAGGCCTGAAGCAGCGCGGCCCCGACTCCCTTGCCGCGGGCTTCCGCGGCGACGTAGACGGAGTGTTCGACCACGCCGGCATAAACGGGCCGCGCCGGCACCGCGGAGACAGCCGCCCAGCCAAGGATCCCGCCCTCGGGAGCCTCGGCGACGAGGCGGTGCGCGGGAAGCCGGGAACTGGTGAAGCGTTCCCAGTCCGGCACTTCCGCCTCAAAGGTGGCATGGCCGGTGGCGATTCCTTCACGGTAGATTCCCCGGACGGCCGGCCAGTCGTCCTCGCGCATGGAGCGGATCGTCACCGCGGACTGTTGCGCGGTCACAGCGTCGCCAGGAGCCCGGCCGTCTGCTCGAGCGCCCCGGGCACCAGGGAGTAGTAGGCCCACGTGCCGCGCTTTTCACGGTGCAGCAGCCCGGCCTCGACCAGGACCTTCAGGTGGTGGGAGACCGTGGGCTGGCCCAGGTCCAGCGGCTCGGTGAGGTCGCAGACGCATGCCTCCCCTGACTCGCCGGCCTTGACGATGGAGAGCAGCCGGAGCCGGTTCGGGTCGGCCAGCGCCTTGAAAACCAGGGCCCTCTGCTGGGCTTCCTCGGCACCCAGGGCAGGGGGCCCTGCCGGGGTGCAGCAGGATTCATCCGTGGCCGGCTCGAGTACAGGCAACAACTTCATGTACCAATTATGCCCTGATATTGATAGACATCAATGTATGGGCGCAAAAGCTCGGGTCGGAAGCGTCCCCGGCGCAGATCTGTTTTGTGTGGAGGCGGCATTGTTCGGCCGCCGGCCAAGGCTAGGAGCGGGCGGTTTCGGCACTGTGCGCCAGGACGACGCCGTCCGCGGTGCGGGCCGCGGAGGGGAACAGGATGAGGAGAAGGCCAATTCCTATTGCTGCGCCGATCAGCTGCGCCAGAACGTAGCCGGGAACTGAGGCCGGTGCGATGCCGGCGAAGGTGTCGCTGAAGATGCGGCCCACCGTCACTGCCGGATTCGCGAACGAGGTCGAGGACGTGAACCAGTACGCGGCTCCGATGTAGGCGCCCACCGCCGGCGCGGCAAGGACGCCGCGGGAGGTGGCAGCCAAGGCGAAGATCAGCAGGACCAGCCCCGCAGTGGCGACAACTTCACCCAGGAGATGCCCCGGCGTTGCGCGCTCCTTGGACGAGATGGAGGTGCCCACCTCAAACATGGCGTTCGCGACCATACTGCCGCTGACCGCACCCACGGTCTGGGCAACCACATAGGTGCCCAGCTCCGGCAGGGTCAAGCCGCTACCGGCGCGTCGGCCCAGGATCCAGTCGGCGAGGGAGACCACGGGGTTGAAATGCGCGCCGCTCACAGGCCCGAGCATCAGGATCAGCACCGTCAGCCCCAGCACTGTGGCGGTGCTGTTCTGCAGCAGCTGCAGGCCAACGTCACTGGGTGAGAGCTGCTGCGCGGCGATCCCGGAGCCGACGACGATGGCCACGAGCAGGCTGGTACCGAGCAATTCGGCGATGGCGCGGCGCCACAGCGGCGGCTGGTTGGAAGTCATGGCAACAGCTTGATCCAAAGAACTAAGTCAGTCAAAATTGAACCAATGAATATTGAGGCAGCAGAAGGCTTTCGGGTGCGGGTAGCCAAGCACGCAGCCCTCGGCGATCCTGCGCGGCTGCGCATCGTTGATCTGCTGACCCTGGGGGACTTCTCCCCGACGGAGCTGCAGGCCGAGCTGGGGATGCCGTCGAATCTGCTGTCCCACCATCTGCGCACGCTGGAAGATGCCGGGCTGGCAACCCGGCACCGCTCCGAAGCCGACAGGCGCCGCAGCTATATCCGGCTTGCTGCCGGCGCCCTGGAGGGCCTGGTGCCGGGGGCCGAACACGGGGCGAGCCGCGTCCTGTTTGTCTGCACACGAAACAGCGCCAGGTCCCAGCTGGCCGCCGCTCTCTGGCAGCAGGTCAGTGAAATTCCCTCGACGTCGGCGGGAACGCACCCCGCAGACCGCATCGCCCAAGGCGCTATCGACGTCGCCCGCCGTCATGGCCTGGACCTTGCGGACCTTCCCCCGCGCACCCTGATCCAGGTGGCAGACGAGGGCGACTTCATCGTGACCGTCTGCGACAAGGCCCACGAGGAACTGCCCGGACTGGGTGGAATCCACTGGTCCGTGCCGGACCCGCTGCGCCCGGGCACCAAAGAAGCTTTCGACATGGCGTTCAACGACATCACCCGCCGCATCAATGACCTTGCACCCCGCGTAACCGCCGTCTAGGTCCGTCGCAGAAATCCACCGACAGCAAATATTGACATTCATCAATCTATAGCCCGATACTCTCTATATCGATCATCATCAATGTTCGGTTGAGAGTTTCAAGCCGGGCGCAAGACTCCAGACTGTATCGCCCACTCACCTCATTGATTCCAGGAGAAACCCCGTGAGCACCGAAACCGCCAAGAAGCCGTCCGTCCTGTTCGTTTGCGTCCACAACGCCGGCCGTTCCCAGATGGCCGCAGCCTTCCTGACCACCCTCGGTGAGGGGCGGATCGAGGTCCGTTCCGCCGGCTCCCAGCCCGCCGACAAGGTCAACCCGGCCGCGGTCGAGGCCATGGCGGAGCTCGGCATCGACATGTCCGCCGAAATCCCGAAGATCCTCACCACCGAGGCCGTGCAGGAATCCGACGTCGTGATCACGATGGGCTGCGGCGACGAATGCCCCTACTTCCCCGGCAAGCGCTACGAAGACTGGGTCCTGGAGGATCCGGCAGGCCAGGGCGTGGAAGCCGTACGCCCGATCCGCGACGAGATCAAGGGCCGCATCGAGGACCTGATCGAGTCCCTGACCCCTGCCGCCAAGTAAGGGGCAGCACCACACGTCTGACACAGGACGGAGAGGGGGTGAGCTGAATGAACACCGGATGCTGCAGCGACGGATGCTGCGACGATGAGGATCAGGACTGCTGCTAACCCAACCCCGGCGCCTGCCGGCCCAACCCCGGCCGGCAGGGCCAACCGAAAACAACCGCAACACCACAACGGATGAAAGAGGACACCAATGGATTCAGCGAAGAACCTTCCCGTTGCCGTGATCGGCGCCGGCCCCGTGGGCCTGGCCGCCGCGGCCCACCTGATCGAACGCGGACTCGAACCGCTGATCTTCGAAGCCGGCCCCTCCGCCGGCGCCACGATCGAGCAGTGGCGCCACATCCGGCTGTTCTCCCCGTGGCGGTTCAACATCGATGCCGCCGCCGTTCGCCTGCTCGAAGCCGCCGGCTGGGAGGCGCCCCGGCCCACCGCGCTGCCCTACGGCGGGGAACTCATCGATCAATACCTGGCTCCGCTGGCCGCGCTCCCGGCCATCAGCTCCCGGCTGCAGACCGGAGCCAGAGTCATCGCCGTCACCCGCACAGGCATGGACAAGACCCACACCCGTAACCGCGAGATCACACCGTTCGTCGTCCGCGTCGAGCACCAGGACGGGGAAACCCGCGACCACACCGTGGCCGGGGTCATTGACGCCTCCGGTACCTGGTCCACCCGCAACCCGCTGGGGACCTCCGGGCTTCCCGCCATCGGCGAGGACTCCGCCGCAGACCGGATCTCCTCGCCGCTCCCTGACGTCACGGGCCGTGACCGTGGCGCTTTCGCCGGACGCCGTGTCCTGGTCGTCGGCGCCGGCCACTCCGCCGCCAACACCCTGATCAGTCTCGCGGACCTGGCCAAGGACGAACCGGGCACCCGGATCCTCTGGGCGGTCCGCGGCGCGTCCGCCGAGAAAGTCTACGGCGGCGGCGACGCCGACGGGCTGCCCGCACGCGGCCAGCTCGGTGCCCGCCTGCGCCGCCTCGTCGAGGCCGGGACCATCGAACTGCATACCGGCTTCGGCATTGCTTCCCTCAAAGCCTTGGATTCCGGCGTGACTGTGGAATCCGTTGACGGACGCACCCTCGAGGCCGACGTCGTCGTCCCCTGCACCGGCTTCCGCCCGGACCTGGACATCCTGCGTGAGCTCCGCCTGAACCTTGACCCGGCCGTCGAAGCACCCGTGGAGCTCGGCCCGCTCATCGACCCGGAGTTCCACTCCTGCGGCACTGTTGCACCGCACGGCGCCAAGCTCCTGGCCCACCCGGACAAGGACTTCTACATCGTCGGCATGAAGTCCTACGGCCGTGCGCCAACCTTCCTGCTCGCCACCGGCTACGAACAGGTCCGCTCCGTCGCCGCCGCCCTGGCCGGCGACCGCGAGGCCGCGGACACCGTCCAGCTCGAACTCCCCGAAACCGGTGTCTGCTCCGCCGACGCTGGCACCAGCTGCGACGTTCCGGCGGCCGTCGCCGTCGCATCAGAGTCCTCGTGCTGCGCCGCTCCCGAGCCGGTGCTCGTCGGCTTCCCCACCGGACTGTCCCACGGACGCTCCGGCGAAGATCAACCGGCAGTATCACTGCTCCACGAACCCAGCCCAGAGAAGGAAGAATCAAACGCATGACCGAGACCACGAAAACGCCCAGCGTCCTGTTCGTCTGCAGCAAGAATGGCGGAAAGTCCCAGCTCGCCGCAGGTTTGATGAACCATCTCGCCGATGGGAGCGTCACGGTGCACTCCGCCGGGACCAAGCCCGGTCAGTCGCTGAACCCCCAGGCCGTGGAGTCTCTGAATGAACTCGGCATCGGCATCACCGGCGAATACCCCAAGCCCGTCACCGACGAGGCCCTGGACACGGCCGACGTCGTCATCGTCTTGGGCAACCAGGCTAAGGTCGAGCCCCGCGAGGGCCAGCGGCTCGAGTTCTGGGATACGGACGAGCCCTCCGAACGCGGCATCGAAGGCATGGAACGCATGCGCCTGGTCCGGGACGACATCAAGGCCCGGGTCCGGAAACTGCATGCGGAGCTGACCGGGGACTAGGCCATGCCCGCCCCGGCGTTGTCCCGGACAGTGGTCGCGGAGGGTGCACCGCGCGGCGGCCTGGCCGCGCTGTGTATCACCCAGACGACCGGGTGGGGCGTGCTCTACTACTCGTTGATCGCGGCGGTCCGGCCCATCAGCGAGGACACCGGCTGGGACCCGGCGCTAGTGACGGGAGCCTTTTCCGCCGGCCTGCTGGTCTCCGCTGCGGCCGGGATCGCCGTCGGCAGGAGGCTGGACAGGACCGGGCCGCGTGCGCTGATGATCGGCGGATCCCTGCTCGGAGTGCTGGCCCTGGTCGCGGTGGGACTGGCCCCTAATCTGCCAGTGTTCTTTGCGGCCTGGCTCGTCGCCGGGACCGCGCAGGCCACGGTACTGTACCAGCCGGCCTTCACGGTGATCAGCCGCTGGTACGGACGCGCCCGGGTACGGCCTCTGACCGTCCTGACCCTTGTCGCCGGGTTCGCATCCACCATTTTCGCCCCGCTCACCGCAGCCCTGATATCCGCGTTCGGCTGGCGCGGCGCCTTCCTCATCCTCGCCGGGATCATGGGAATCATCTCCGTGCCGCTGCACGCCCGGTACCTGAACCGGAACTGGGCCCCGGCTGCCCCCGGAATCCCGGCCCCGGACCACCAGGTGATGGTGCGGGCCGTGCGGCGAAGCCCGGAATTCCTGGGTCTGCAGGCGCTGATGGTCCTGCTCTGCCTCGGGCTCTACACCGTGACGCTGAACATCATTCCGCTGCTCGTAGAGAAAGGCGCCGACTATGCCACGGCCGCGCTCGGGCTCGGTCTTGTGGGCGCCGGTCAGGTCGGCGGCCGGCTGCTGTTCGCAGCCATCCCGTCCGGCGCCCGGCTGCAGGTCATCGCCGGCACGGCGGCCTGCGCCGTCTTCCTGCTCGCGGCACTGCCCGGCCCGATGCCGGCGCTGATCGCGGCGGGTATGCTCGCCGGCGCGGTCCGCGGGTGCCAGACACTGCTGCAGGCCACCATCATGGCTGACCGCTGGGGAACCCAGAATCTTGGCACTTTGCAGGGACTGTTCGCGGCACCGCTCACAGCTGTCACGGCCGTCGCCCCGGCGGCGGGACCCGTGCTGGCCGCCTGGCTCGGGACATACACGGTCATGGCGTACGCCATGACCGCTGCAGCCGCCACGGCCGCCATTCTCGCCGCTGCCGGAGGCGTGCGGCAGCTCAGGCCCTCCAGAACCAGCTAAGAGACCCGCTGCCCCTGAGGCTGATAGACACGGGACATAATAAGGGCACGACTGAAGGCGTGAGACGGCGAAGGGCACATTGTGGAGCCGACGATGGACGAAATCCTGGCCGGGTACAGCGGCGCCCGCCGCCACCTCGACGCCCTGCTGCAGGACGCGGCGCCCAATGACCTCGGCCGCAAAAGTACGGGCACCCGCTGGACCAACGAGGAACTGCTCTTCCACATGGTCTTCGGCTACATGGTGGTCCGCGCCCTGCTTCCGCTGGTCCACGTCGTCAGCCGGCTCCCCCGCCCGGCGGGCCGGGCATTCGCTGCTGTCCTCAACGCGGGCACCGGTCCTTTTGATGTGGTGAACTACTGGGGTTCCCGGGCCGCCGCCCGCGTCTACAACAGGCGCAGGATGAGCCGGAAACTGGATAGAACCATCGCCGCGCTCTCCCGCCGGCTCGAACACGAGAACCCGCAGTCCCTTGCCAGGTCAATGCCGTTTCCTGACAGGTGGGACCCCTTCTTCACGCCGCTGATGACACTCAACGATGTCTACGCCTACCCCACGCTTCATTTCGACTTCCACGCCAAGCAGCTGAGCCTTCGGAATCCGGACGCACCGGAATCGTCCTGATGGCCACTAACGGTATCCCGTTGAGTCGGCCGTCTTGAGTGGAGCGGGGTTATATGTAAGTATCTGCGTATGAATGCAGATAACAAGGCTTGCACGCTCACCGCGGACAGCCAGTACGTCGAGCTGGCCGTGGAGGTGTTTGCCATGCTGGCTGACGCCACCCGGGTCAGGCTCATCCTGGCCCTGCGCCACGGTGAACTGCCCGTCAACGTACTGGCCGAAAAGGCCGGGAAATCGGCGGCCGCGGTCTCCCAGCATTTGGCCAAGATGCGGCTGGCGCGCATGGTCGCCACCCGCCAGGAAGGCACTAAGGTCTACTACCGCCTGCAGGACGGGCACGCCTGGCAGCTCGTGGCCGACGCCATCCACCAGGCCGAACACACCCTCGGCACGGCCCCGCATCACAGCACAGCCCCGCACAGCCTCACAAGGGAGGCCGGCGCATGAACCGGCCAATGCATCCCGGCCACGATGTCCACCCGCACCCGCACGGACATGCTCACGACGACGCCCATCACCACGACCACGGCCCGCACGGCCATGTCCACGCGACCGGGTTCAAGGGCTGGCTGCAGGAGCTCTTCGTGCCCCACTCCCATGACTCGGCCGACTCAATCGACTCCGTCCTGGAGACAAGTTCCCAGGGCATTCGCGCCGTCAAGGTCTCCCTGCTCGGACTGGGGGCCACGTCGCTGTTCCAGCTGGTCATCGTCCTCATCAGCGGCTCCGTGGCACTGCTGGCGGACACGGTCCACAATTTTTCCGATGCCCTGACCGCCGTTCCGCTGTGGATCGCCTTTCTGCTCGGACGCCGCCGCGCGACCCGGACGTACACCTACGGATTCGGCCGCGCCGAGGACCTCGCAGGGCTGTTCATCGTGGCGATGATCGCGCTCTCCGCCGTGGTGGCCGCCGTCGAATCCATCCGGCGTTTCTTTGAACCCCAACCCGTCCAGAACCTGGGCTGGGTGCTCGCCGCCGGGCTCGTGGGCTTTGCCGGCAACGAACTAGTCGCGATCTACAGGATCCGCGTGGGACGGCGGATCGGGTCCGCCGCGCTCGTCGCCGATGGCATTCATGCCCGCACCGACGGCTTCACCTCGCTGGCCGTCGTCGCCGGAGTCATCGGCATATGGCTCGGATTTCCGCTTGCAGATCCGATCGTGGGCCTGCTCATCTCCGCAGCCATCGCCGTGCTCCTCTGGGGAACCATTCGCGACATCGGGCGCAGGCTGATGGACGGCGTGGACCCGAACCTTACGGAACGCCTGGCGGCGGTTGTCACTGCCCACGCCCCCGCGGGCGCAACATCCCGGCTGCGCTGGTCCGGCCACCGGCTTCACGTCGAGGTCTCCATCCCCCTGACCACGATCACCGACGTGGGCGAACTTGCCACAATCCACGACGAAATCGACCACGCCACCCGCCACGCACTCCCGAACGTGGGCTCCGTGACAACGGTCCCCACGTTCGGCCCGGCCGCGACGGCCGGACCACCGCCTCCCCCGAGCCGCGGATAACGGCGGCCTCGGAGGCCCTGATCCGCACCGGCCTCCACCGCCTCGAGCCTCGCGTCCGGTCCTGCACCCCCGCCGCTCCGAATCACCTTCAAAGACCACGAACAGAAGGTGACCATGGGTGTTCAGCAGGAAACCGCAAGTACGGGGGCTGCCACGCTGCGGCGGCGCACCCTTGCCACGGAGCTGGGCCCCTGCACGGTGCATGTCCAGGAAGGCACCGGGGGCCCGCACGCCGTATCCGGGACGGCGGATGTCTACCTCCACGGCGCCGCGGGCTCCTGGACGTCCTTCCGGGAGCTTCTTCACCCGGCAGCGGCACATGACCGGGTGCTGATAGACCTGCCGGGCTGGGGCGAGTCCACGCAGGACGCCCGGATGGCGAATTTGAGCATCGAAGCGATGGCACGCGCCGTCACCGGTACTTTGACCTCGCTCGGCTACCGGCGGTGGAACCTGGTGGGCCACTCCATGGGAGGCTTCCTGGCATTGCACATCGCCGCGGCGTGGCCCGGGCGGACCGCCAGCGTGACCGCGATTTCGGCGACCACCTTCGGCGTGTCCGAAGCGGCCGGCAAGCCACTGCGCAGCCTGTTCCGGTTCCCGATGTTTCTGGGCATGCTGCTGGCCATGCGCGCCGCGGCAGCCCTCGCCCCGGCAGGGCCCGCGCTGGTCCGTGCAATCGGGTCCACCGCCGTGATGCGGCCGCTGTTGTTCCCGTTTTTTGCAGAACCCGCATCCATCTCCGCGGGGGTGCTTCGAGGGCTTGGCGAGGACGCCCGGCCGGCCTGTTTCTCCGCGGCAGCCCGGGCCGCGGCGCACTACGATTTTGGCCAGTGGCGGGGCATTCTGTGTCCGGTGCTGGCGATCCGCGGGGACAGCGATGTGTTCACACCACCCTCTGACCTGCTCCGACTGGCCGAGATAATCCCACGCGTCCAGACGGTGACACTCCCGCATTGCGGCCACTTCGCGAACATCGAACGGCCCGAGCATGTGCAACGGCTGCTCGATGACCTGCTGTATCCGTGACCTGTACGGCAGCGGCTGGCAGCGTCCGCGAGTCAGCGGATGCCGGGGTAAATCGACTCTTGACCGCCGATACTCACCGATATATCGTTAATTATCGCCGAACAATCGGCGACCATCATTGATCACAACTGATTGAGAAAGGTCGATGCCGCTATGAAAGGCATGCATGACGACAAATTCACGGACGGCGGACCCGCCCAGGCACGTTTCGGGCGCGGCAGGAGCCGCCGCGGACCCCACGGACACGGTGGTTTCGGCCCGGGCCGCGGGTTTGGACCGGGCTTCGGACCGGGCTTCGGACCGGGTTTTGGCCCCGGCGGGTCGCGGCGGGCCAGCAGGGGCGATGTTCGTTCGGCGATTCTCTCCCTCTTGGCCGAATCACCGTCCAACGGCTACGGGCTGATCAAGACCATTGCAGAAAAAACCTCGGGCGCCTGGCGTCCGAGCCCGGGGTCCGTCTACCCGACGCTCCAGCAGCTCGTTGATGAAGAGCTCATTGCGCCCGCAGGTGATGGCCGGCGCACCGAGTTCACCCTCACCGATGCGGGCAAGGCCTACGTGGCCGATCACGCCGAGGAGCTGGGGAACGCCTGGAACACCGACCCGGAGGGATCCGGGCCGGCGTTCCACCAAAGCGTCGGAAAACTCATGGGAGTCATCCACCAATTCCGCTTCTCGGCAACCGAGGAACAACGCAATGCCGCAATGACGGTAATCGATGACACCCGCCGCGCGCTCTACCGCATTCTTGCCGACTAACACCGCCGCTTCGGCCGGCGCACTGCCACCGCTGCCAAGGGTCCCTGCCCGAATAACTTCGGCTGGCGGCATTTGTATTCTGGAACCGTGACCGCCTGACCTGGATTGTTGTCCCGGAGCCGGGAATGGCCCGGACCGCACCAAATGGCCCCCGCTTTCCACGGTTCCGTCCCTACAATTAAGTGTGGCCTCCATGGCATTCACGTCGCGGGGGCGACATAACTAAGGAGGTTCATCATGGGCCTGGGTGACAAGATCCACAATGCCGCCGAGAAACTC
>NZ_JBFUAU010000007.1:0-192434 GCF_056406115.1 Arthrobacter sp. P1_D4
CCTTCTTGACGAGGTTTTTGAGCTGGACGAACTCCGGGCCCATCTGGACCTTGGCCTTGATCCATTCCGGCTTCCGTTCCACCGGTGTGGCCGCGTTTCGCTGCTCAATGCGCAGCATCTTCCGGCCTTCTGGTGCCAGTGTCACAGTAGAGCTCCTTCTGGGGTTGCAACTAGGGCTTGTTCATTCTTGCGCAGTTCTTCGATGATCCGCGACACGAGGTCCGCCGGGGTGACGTCCCTGCCAAGTTCCTGGGTGATAGTGGTGACTCCGGCGTCGCTGATCCCGCAGGCGATGATCTGACCGTAGGGGGCGAGATCGTTGTTGCAGTTGATCGCGAAGCCGTGCATGGTGACGCCTTCGTTGACGCGGATGCCGATGGCCGCGATCTTGCGGTCCGGACCCTTTTCGTCCTGTTCGATCCAGACGCCCGCGCGGCCCTTGATCCGGACGGCGGCGATGCCGTAGTCCGCCAGGACGGCGATGATGACCGCTTCCAGCCGCTCCACGTAGTCGCGGATGCCAGCCTTGTTCTTCAGTTTGATGATGGGGTAGCCAATGAGCTGGCCGGGGCCGTGCCACGTCAGCTTGCCGCCGCGGTCCACGGCCACAACGGGAGTTCCGTCGAAGGGCCGTTCATGGTCTTCGGTGCGCTTGCCTGCGGTGTAAACCGCGGCGTGTTCGAGCAGCAGTACAGTGCTGGGCGCGGTGCCTGCGAGGACCTTTTCATGCAATTCGCGCTGGATGTCCCATCCGCGCGTGTAATCGACGAAGTCCGGGGCGAGACCCAGCTGTTTGAACTCAAGAGTCATGGCATCAAGCTTAGACCCCGCCGCACCCACCTCCCGTTTGTGTGCTTAAGCTCTCATGCCTGTGGATAACTTCTGCACGATTCCGCGCAATCGACTATTCCTTGGGTATGGAAGATCTCCCGCCGGCCGCCGGTGAGGCCCCCCAGGTTCCCGGTTACGACGTCGGACGCCTCCTGGGGCGCGGCGGCAGCGCCACGGTCTGGCTGGTCACCGAACAGTCAACGGGCCGCGAGTTCGCCCTCAAATGCTTCGATGCCGACCGCGCCGCACCGGAAGAATCCGAGGCCGAGGACGTCATGCGGCGCGAAGTCCGGATCCTCTCCGCCCTGGCACACAGCCACCTGCTTCGCGTGCACGCCGTGGTGCGCCTGCCGGTTCACGACTCTGGCGGCAGCGGCCTCGGGCTTGCGCTGGACTACGCACCCGGCGGCTCGCTTGCGGCGCTCGTGGGAAGCCGGGGACGTCTGGGTCCCGGCGAAACGGTGACGGTCCTGACTCCTATCGCGCAGGCGCTGGCATACCTTCACGGCCAAGGCTTCACCCACGGTGATGTGGCCCCCGGCAACGTGCTTTTCACGGCCGAGGGCAAACCGCTGCTGGCCGATCTCGGCGTCGCGCGCATGATGGCCGACGCCGCTCCGGTCGCGGAAGAGGGCACAGCAGGTTTCCAAGATCCCGCCCCCTCGGACGCTGTGCGGGCCGGGCTGCAGCCCGAACGCGACATTTACTCCCTGGCAGCCTTGGGCTGGTATTGCCTCACCGGACGGGCCCCTGAGCCAGGGGCGCATCGTCCACCGCTGAGCCTTCTGGTCCCGGAGGTGCCGGCAGCGTTGGTGGCCGCCCTCGAAGCGGGGTTGAGCGGTGAGCGCCGGGAGCGTCCCCCGGCGGCGGAGTTTGCCGCTATGGTCTACCGCAGCGCCCGGGCGGAGCCCGTCGATCTGTCGGTCTCCGTGCACCCCACGGTCATCCCCCAACTGCTCACACGCAAGGCCGTGCAGTCCGGCCCGGGCCGGCGTCCAGGCGCTGTCCGGAAAGCCGGACTCCACCGCGGATTCCGAAGGTCCCCCGCGCGGCGGGCGCTGCTTCCCGCTCTCGCCGCTGCAGCCCTGGTGGCCGGCATCTGGCTGCTGGCCGGTGGCGGCCCGGCCCCCGACGCCGTCGCCGGGCTGTTTCCGGGGTTCGGCCCGGGCGAGAGCGTGCCGGTGCAGGCAGGAGTTGCCGCGGGTCAGGAGAGGCCGGCGGCACCGTCGGAGGGTCCGGCGGGCGTCTCGCCGCCCTCCACGGCCGACGGCGGGGCCACCGTAGTCCTTCCCGACCTGGAGGCGCTGCTGGCCTCGCCGGATCCGGCGGAGGCCGTCCGCGGTCTCGCCCGGCTTCGCTCGCTCGCGCTCAGCTCCGGGGACTTCGGCCTGCTCGATGACGTCAACGCCCCGGGGTCGGCAGCCGCCGCTGCCGACGCGCGGATCCGAACGCAGCTCAGCGCCTCCGGCCATGTCCTGGCCGGCTTCTCGACCTCCCTGACCCGGATTGAGGCCACCGCGGACAGCAGCCCCGCCCGGGCCGTGGTGGCCATCACCACCGCGCCGTCCGCGTACCGGGAGCTCGATGGGAACGGCGCCATAGTGGCTGAGGTTCCCGCCGCCTCCGCGCAGCAGCTTCACCTCGTCCTGGTGCCCGTCGATGGGCGTTGGCAGATTCAGGACGTTCTACCCCCGGGGCCCGAAGCGGGCTAGGGTTCCGCCGTCGGGGGACCGGTGGTAGCCTCCCTGCGAGACGGCTGCTTGCGAGTGCCTGACGCCGGAGAGGGACGCCATGTCGACCACGGTTCCGAAGAAGCAGATGACCGTCATCCAAGCAGCGTTCATCGGGGTGGGTTCCATGGTGGGCGCGGGAATCTTCGCGCTGCTGGGCGCAGCCGGCGCCGTCGCCGGCTCGGCCGTGTGGGTGTCCTTTCTCATCGCCGGCGCCATCGCCGGCCTTCAGGGGTACTCGTTTGCCAAGCTCGGCGCCACGTACCCGTCAGGCGGAGGCATGCTCGCCTACCTGGCCCGGGGGTTCGGGGAGGGGCACGTTACCGGGATCGTTTCGTGGTTGTTCTATGTGACCGGCGCGATCGTGGGGGCCATGGTGGCGTCGTCATTCGGGGGGGTATGCCAGCGCGGTCCTGACCGGTCGTGACCCAACCTGGGCCAAGGTGTTCGCTGTCGCCCTCATCGTGCTCATGACCTTCCTGAACGCTGTCGGTTCCACGGCGGTGGCCAAAGTCCAGTCGCTGATCGTGAAGGCGGTGCTGGCCATCCTGTCCGTGTTCGCAATTGTCACAATCGCGAACTGGAACCCCGCTCTCCTGGATCCGGCCGGCTACCCGGGCGTTCGCGAGATCATCGCGAGTGTGGCGTTGACGTTTTTCGCCTTCCTCGGGTTCGGCGTCATCACCTTCACCGCGAAGGATCTGCCTGCCCCGTCCCGTCAACTGCCCCGCGCCATGTACCTGGCGCTGGCGATCGCCACGACGGTGTACGTCGCGGTTTCCCTGGGCGTCTTCGGAACCTTGACCGCCGACCAGGTCGTCGCCTACGGCGCCACAGCGCTGGCCGAGGCCGCCAAGCCGACGCTGGGCCAGTTCGGATACGTGCTGATGGTGGTCACCGCCCTGCTCTCCACCGCCGGGGCGGTGAACGCCACCCTCTACCCCTCCGTGGGGATGACCCGGCACCTGGCCTCAGTGGGCCAGTTCCCGCCGGTGTTCGGCCGATCCGTGGGTCGCCGGCAAGTACCGGTCGGACTGCTGGTCATGGCCGGCCTCGCGGCCGTGATGGTGCTGCTGTTCAACCTGAACAGCATTGCCTCCCTCGGAAGTGCGGTGGCACTGCTCATTTTCTCCGCCGTCACCCTGGCCCACTTCAAGGTGTACCGGGAGACCGGCGCCCTGCTTTTCATGCTCATCATCGCCCTGATCGCGACCATGGGCACGTTCCTGGTGTTCTGCACCACCACGCTCGTCAACGAACCCGCAACCGCCGCCGCGCTGGTGGTCATCCTTGCCCTAGCGCTGATCACCGATTTGCTGTGGAAGCGCACCCGAAGCCGCGCAAATTAGCACTCCGGCGATCTGACGTATAGGGGAGTTGGGGACTGTTCCCCGCTAATTCCTAGGTCCATGCTGTAGGCACCGAGCACTTTGTGTGATAAGGGGGCAGTGGGCATGTTCAAGCCGACGACTACTCGCCCCAGGCGGTTTAGCTCCGCCTGGCCCGTGGCGCAGACCACGGGGCACTTGAGGGTGTGGCTCACGTGAGCGAACAGGCAGTGACCCGGCCGAAGGCACCACCGGCCGTGTGGATCTCGTGGGTGGCCCTGGCACTGATGACCACGAGTTCGGTGGCCAGTCTCCGTGCTGCCCCGACCATGGCCGTCTACGGCCTCGCTTCAGTCTTCCTCTACATCGTTCCCGCGATCGTCTTCCTCCTGCCCACGTCCCTCGTGTCAGCTGAACTGGCGTCCGGCTGGAAGGGTGGCGTCTACAACTGGGTATCGTCCGGAATCTCCAAACCCATGGGCTTCCTGGCGGTGTGGTGCCAGTTCGCGATGACGATTTTCTACTATCCGACCCTGCTGGGATTCGTCGCGAGCACCCTCGCCTACGTCTTCAACCCGGCGCTGGCCAGCAGCGGCGTGTGGACGGCCTTGGTGATCGTGGTGTTCTACTGGGCCGGCGTGTATGTCTCATCCCGCGGCACGAAGGGCGTGGCAGGCCTGGCCAGCGGTGGCCTGATCATCGGCACCCTGATCCCGGGTGCCTTGCTCGTCATCCTGGGTGTGGTCTTCCTGGGCCAGGGCAACCCGTCCGCCGCTCCGATGACCGCGGCAAACTTCTTGCCCGAATGGGCCGGGCTGGCCAGCCTGGTGCTGATCGTGAACAACTTCCTGTCCTACAGCGGCATGGAGATGAACGCGGTGCACGTGTCTTCCCTGAAGGACCCGCCCAAGGAATACCCGAAGTCGATGTTCCTGGCCATGGGACTCGTACTGCTGATCTTCATCCTGCCGGCGCTCGCGATCAGCTGGATCGTCCCGGCCGATGAACTCTCCCTCACGGCGGGTGTCATGCAGGCCTTCGACGCGGTGCTGTCGTCCTTTAACCTGCAAGGCCTCACTCCGATCCTCGGCATCATGCTGGTTGCTGCCTCCCTCGGCGGCATGCTGACGTGGCTGGCCGGTCCGTCCAAAGGCCTGCTGCTGATCTCGCGTGAGGAAGGCTACCTCCCGCCGTTCCTGCAAAAGCTGAACAAGAACGGCATCCAGCAGAACCTCCTGGTGGTCCAGGGGCTCGTCACTACCGTGATCGCGCTCGGCTACGCGCTCATCCCGGATGTCTCCAGCGCGTACTGGATTTTCTCGGTAATCACCACGCAGGTCTACTTGATCATGTACCTGCTGATGTTCGTGGCCGCGGTCCGGCTCCGCCGTAACGACCCGGAGCACCCGCGTGGCTACCGGGCGCCGATGCTGATCGGGCTGTGCGGCGTCGGCTTCGCAGCCTCCCTGGCCGCGCTGCTTGTCGGGTTCGTTCCGCCGTCGCAGTTCGGCGACGGCGATCCGCTCGTTTATTTCCTGATCGTGGGCGGCGGCGCACTGGGGCTCGGGCTGCTCGTGCCGTTCCTCTTCTACAGGTTCCGCAAGCCTTCCTGGAGGCTGCCCGACCAACAGACGCAGACGGAGGTCCCGAAGTCATGAGCACGCATCAGGAGTCCTCGACCAAGCGCAGCCGCTCGGTCGTTTACATCGTTGCCATGGTCCTGCTCGTGGTGTTCGCCGTCGTCGCACTGCTGAACTTCAGAACGGCGAGGGAGACCCAGCAATCCCTGGCGAAGGCCGACCAGCTGATCGCTGAGATTGAATCCGCCGGCGGGACGGCACCCTCGCGCGAGCAGATAGCCCGGGTGCTCGGTGACGACGGCGGCGCGGTTTGCGCGAACCCGAACGACGCGCTGAGCCGGGCCACCTTCTTGAGCCAGCTGGCGAACGGGGCAACCGGGCCCGGATACAGGCCGGTGATCGCGAACGCCCGGATCGCCGTCGGCGAGCTCGCGATTATCAAGGTCTATTGCCCGGACCAGCTCGCTGAGTTCCAGGAGTTCATCGACGACCTCAAGACGTCCACCACCGGTGGTGCGTGAGCCGTGGACCTGCGCGCCCGCATCACCGATCTGATGGGTCCGGCACGGGAAGAACTCGCCGAGTTCGTGGCCATCCGGTCGGTGGCGGATGCGCGGCAGTTTCCCGTCGAAGAGTGTGCCAAGGCTGCCCAGTGGGTGCTGGACAAGTTCGCCGGACTCGGATTTTCGGATGTGCACCTCGAACGGACCCCGGATGGCTCCGACGCGGTGGTGGGCTCCAGGCCCGGACCCGACCCGGACGCGCCCACCGTGCTCCTCTACGCGCACTACGACGTCCAGCCACCCCTCGATGACTCGGCATGGCGGACCCCGCCCTTCGAGCTCACTGAAGTGGACGGCCGCTGGTACGGCCGGGGCGCCGCCGATTGCAAGGGCAACATCCTCGCCCACCTGCTCGCCCTGAGGGCGCTCGGCAACGACGTACCGGTGAACCTGTTGCTGGTGGTCGAAGGGTCGGAGGAACAGGGCACCGGCGGGCTCGAGGCGTTCGTCGCCGGTCACCCGGACCTGCTCCGTGCCGACACCATCCTGGTCTGCGACACCGGCAACGCCGCCGTGGGCCACCCCGCAGCGACCGTGACCCTGCGCGGGATGGTCAATGTCGTGGTGACAGTGGAGGCGATGGCGTCAGAGCTCCACTCCGGCATGTTTGGCGGTGCGGCCCCCGACGCGCTCGCCGCACTGATCTCCATGCTGGCATCACTGCGGGACCGGCAAGGCAACACGACGGTCACGGGATTGGACAACGCCCAGACCTGGACCGGCGCCCCCTATCCGCCAGAGCAGTTCCGCACCGACGCCGGCGTCCTGGAGGGAGTGTCCTTGCTGGGGGACGGCACCGTGTCTGACATGCTCTGGGCACGGCCCGCGGTCACCGTGCTCGGCATCGACTGCCCGGCAGTGACCGGCTCGACGGCGGCGATCGTGCCGCGGGCCGCGGCACGCCTGAACCTGCGCGTCCCGCCGGGCATGGCGGCCGCCGACGCCCACACGGCGTTGGTCAGCCACCTCAAGGCCGCCGCGCCCTGGGATGTCCACGTCACGGTGGACCTCGAGGCGATTGGGGCACCATTCCAGGCGGCAGTTGGCGGCCCGGCCTTTGAAGCCATGAGCGCCGCGATGTCCCAGGCCTACGGCACGCCCATGACAACCCTGGGGCAAGGGGGATCGATACCGCTCTGCAACGTCTTCGCCGACACCTACCCGGGCGCCGAGATCATCCTGCTCGGCGTCGAGGAGCCACTCGCCCTGATCCATGCACCGAACGAGAGCGTCGATCCGCGCGAGATCAGGGCCCTGGCCGAGACCCTGGCCCTCTTCCTCCAGAGGTACCCGACGCTGCACGGCTAATAGCGGCAGCTAGCCGCGCCCCGCCACCCAGGCGGCGGCCCCGGCGAGGGACGGGTGCTGCCAGGCGAAGCTGTTTTCCGCCAGGACGGCCGGCTCTAGCCGCTGGCTCGCGAGCAGCAGCTCTTCGGCGAGATCGCCCATCACCAGCCGCAGCACCGGGGCGGGTACCCGCAGCGCCGCCGGCCGGTGCAGCGCCCTGGCCAGTTGCGTGATCAGGGAATTCACATCTGCGACTTCGGGGGCGCAGACGTTGACCGGCCCGGAGACGGGCGCCGAGAGAAGGAAGGAAAAGGCGGCGGCCACATCCGGCAGCGTGATCCACGGCCAGAACTGCCGGCCATCGCCGAGCGGGCCGCCGACGCCCAGGCGCAGCAGCGGCAACAGCCGGCCCAGTGCGCCGCCGGAACGGCTCAGGACGACGCCGGTGCGGGGCGTGACCACCCGGACTCCGGCAGGCGCCTCATGCGCCGCGGCCTCCCAGTCGACGCAGATCCCGGACAGGGTGCCGGTGCCGGCCGGCGCGTTCTCGCGCAGCACCGCCGTACCGGCGTTGCCGTAGTAACCGGAGGCCGACTGGCTCAGGAACACGGCGGGCGGCGCGTCGGTGCGCGCCATGGCGGCCGCGAGGGTCCGGGTAGCCCCCAGCCGGGAGGCGCGGAGCTCGTTGACCCGCGCCTTGGTCCAGGGCCGGTCGCCGATCCCGGCGCCGGAGAGGTTGACCACCGCGTCCGCGCCCTTCAGCGCCGTGTCGTCGATCCGGCCGGCGGCCGGGTCCCACTGGAACTCGGCTGGGGACGCAGGGGCACGCCTGACCAGGGCGACGACGTCGTGCCCCTCGCTGCGCAGTGCACCCGAAAGGGCAGTTCCGATCAGCCCGGAGGCCCCGGCAATAAGGATTCGCATGATCCATCTCACCATGCCCGGCACGGCCGCGAAACCTCCCGGGCCGTAAGGACCGTTGTGGCTATGATCGAACGATGACCCCCTCGAGTTACTTCCGTTTCCCGCATCTGCACGGCGATCTGGTCACCTTTGTGGCCGAGGACGACGTCTGGATTGCACCCGTGGGCGGGGGCCGCGCCTGGCGCGTATCCTCCCTGCAACTGCCGGCCCGCAACCCCCGCTTCACCCCCGACGGCAAGCGTCTGGTCTGGACCGTCGTCCAAGGGACTGCCCCGGAAGTCGTCACGGCAAACGTCGACGGCGGCGGCTACAGCCAGTTGAGCTACTTCGGCCACCCTTCCACCCGGGTCAAGGGCTTTACCCCGGACGGCGACGTCCTGGTCACCAGCGCGTTCCGCCAGTCCGACAGCCGTCACACCCACGCCTACAGCCTCCCCGTGACCGGCGGCTGGGCGCAGGAACTCCCGTTCGGCCCGGTCGAGTCCGTGGCCTATGGCCCCGTCGTCGGCGACGAACGCCCTGTGGTGCTCGCCAGCGTCCTCTCGCGTGAGCCGGCCTGGTGGAAGCGCTACCGCGGCGGCGCCACCGGCAAGCTGTGGATCGACGCCGACGGAAACGGTGAATTCGTCCGGCTCGCTGCCGCGCTGGACGGAAACCTCACCGACCCCCTGTGGGTCAAGGGACGGATCGCGTTCCTGTCCGACCACGAGGGCTACGGAAACCTCTATTCCGTCCTGCCCAACGGCAGCGATCTGCGCCGCCACACGGACCACGAGGACTTCTATGTCCGCCACGCCGCCACCGACGGCGAACGCGTGATCTTCGAATCGGCCGGTGAGCTCTGGCTGCTGCCCAGCCTCGACGCCGAGGCCGTCAAGCTCGACATTGTGCTCGGTTCCGCCTCGCAGGCGCGCCGGCCCGCCCCGCTGAAGCCCTCGAAGCACCTTGGCGACGTCGTACCGGACCGCACGGGCGCGTCCAGTGCCGTCGAATCCCACGGAACCGTCCACTGGCTGCGGCACAAGGACGGCCCTTCCCGCGTCCTTGAGGCCACCCCGGGCGTACGGGCACGGCTGCCGCGGCCCTTCGGCGAGGGCCGGATCGCCTATGTCGCCGACCACGACGGCGTCGAGGCACTGTACCTGAAAGCCATTGCGGCGCCCCTGGCCGGAGCGGCTGCGGCAGCATCGAAGGCCCCGCAGCCGGCCGTGCAGTCCGCTGCCGAGTCAACGGCCCAGCCGGCAGCTTCCGCCGGGGACGCCGGCATGCGGTTGCCGAAGCCGGTGTCCGCAGCCGCGCTGACCGGCGCAGGATCAATCCCCGCCGCTGCAGGCGGTTCCGTGTCCGGCCCGGTCACAGCGATCCCGGCCCCGGCTGCCGCAGACGCAGCCGGCTCGATCTCCGGCTCCGAGCCCGACCGTGCCGGTGCCGCCGTGGAGGCCGCGCCCGCCTCCGATGAACTGACGCGGATCGACTTCCCCAAGCCCAGCCGGGCCAGCGCCATCGAAGCCAGCCCGGACGGGCGCTGGCTCGCCGTCGGCACGGCCTTCGGTGACATCTACCTTGCCGACACCCGCGCGGGCACGATATCCCAGCTGAGCAGCATCGGCGAGGGCAGCATTGAGGGATTCACATGGTCCCCGGACTCCGCGTGGCTCGGCTGGTCCGAGCCGGTCACGTCCTTCGGGTCCCGCAGCCGGCTCCGGATCACCCGGATCGACGGCGGCACTGGAGCTGCGATCATTGACGTCACCGACGGCCGGTTCCGCGACGAGTCGCCGTCGTTCACCCCGGATGGCAAATACCTCGCCTTCCTCTCCAACCGCAGTTTCGACCCGGTTTACGACGGGCACTCCTTCGATCTGTCCTTCCCGAGCCCGATCAAGCCGTACCTCGTCGCCCTCGCCGCCGACACCCCGTCGCCCTTCGGCCCGAGCGTCGACCTTCACTTCGACGCCGATGCCGACGCCGAGGCAGGTGCCGCCGGAACAGCGGGTGCTGCGTCCGGGCCGCAGCCGGCGGCCGAACCCGTGCCGTCCGTGCGGGTCGACGCCGAGGGTCTGGCCCACCGCGTCATCGGGGTCCCGGTACCGCAAGGCAACTACGCCGGACTCACCGCCGTCGCCGGCGCCCTGCTCTGGCTGGACAGCGAGCTCGCCGGCACCACCGGTGAGGGCCGGGCCAGCCTTGAGGACAAGGGCGCGGCGCCGAGCCTGGTCCGTTACGACCTGGCCAAGCGCCGCACCGCCACGATCGTTGAGGCCCTGGACAGCTACCGGCTCTCCGGCGACGGCGAAAAGATCGTGTTCATCCAGGACAAGCAGATCCGCGTGGCGCCGGCCGCCGCCAAGGCCGATGAGGACTCCGACCAGCTGGTCAAGGTGGACCTTGGCCGCATCCGGGTGCAGCTGGACCCACTTAGTGTGTGGGGCCAGGCCTTTGACGAGGCATGGCGGCTCCAGCGCGACTTCTTCTGGACCGAGGACATGGCCGGCCAGGACTGGGAGTCCGTCCACGCCCGCTACCGCCCGGTGGTGGAACGCCTCGGCTCCCATGACGACCTGGTGGACCTGCTGTGGGAGCTGCACGGCGAGCTCGGCACCTCCCACGCCTACGTCCGGCCCATGGCCGCTGTCGAGAACGGCAGCAGCCCGCAGGGCCGCCTCGGCGCGGACCTGGGGTTCACCGGCGAGGGGTGGGAAATCACCCGCATCCTCGCGGGGGAGTCCTCGGACCCGCTGGCCACTTCGCCGCTGACCCGTCCCGGCGCCGACGCGAAGCGGGGCGACATCCTGCTGGCGATCGACGGCGTCGAACTGACCCAAACGCGGACCCCGGCGATGCAGCTTGTCGGSGCGGCCGGCCGCGCCGTGGAACTTACCCTGCGCAATGGCGCCGGCCATGGTGCGGCCGCGGGCGCCCAGCGCCGCGTGGCCGTGGTCCCGGTCAAGGACGAGGAGCGCCTGCGCTACCAGGAATGGGTCTCCGGCAACCGGCGAACTGTCCGGGAAGCCTCGAACGGGACGTTCGGCTACCTGCACATCCCGGACATGATGGCCAACGGCTGGGCACAACTCCACCGCGACCTCGACACCGAAACGGCCCTGGACGGACTGATCGTCGATGTCCGGCGCAACCGTGGCGGCCACACCTCCCAGCTCGTGGCCGAACTCATCGGGCGCAAGGTCACCGGCTGGAGCATGCCGCGCGGGGAAAAGCCGCGGACGTACCCGCACCACGCTCCCCGCGGACCGGTCATCATTCTCACCGATGAGTTCGCCGGCTCCGATGGCGACATCATCACGCAGGTCTCCAAGCTGCGGGGGATCGGGCCCGTCATTGGCACCCGCACCTGGGGCGGCGTCGTCGGGATCGACAACCGCTTCGCGCTGGCCGACGGCACCGGCGTCACCCAGCCGCGCTACGCCACCTGGTTCGCCGGTGGCGTTGGCTGGGGCGTGGAAAACTTCGGCGTCACCCCTGACATCGAGGTGACCTTCCCGCCGCACGCCTACGCCGCCGGAACCGACCCGCAACTGGAATACGGCATCGGGGCGCTGAAGGAAATGATCCAGGAACTGCCCACGGACCGTCCGCCGCTGCGCGAGGGTTACCGCCGGGTCCGGCCCGCACCGCTGCCTGCGCGCCAGCAGGCCGGCCAGGCCTAGGCGCTCCCGGGCGCGGCCCCCACAGACGGTCCGCGCAGGACAGACGGCAAGGCCCCCGCCACCCTGGATATCCCAGGGCGGCGGGGGCCTCGTCGTACTGCGGCCGGGCTAGGAGGCCAGGGTGGCGTCCAGGGTGATTTCGATGCCGGTCAGGGCAGCGGAGACGGGGCAGCCGGTCTTGGCTTCCTCGGCCAGCCGCTGGAAATCGTCGGCGGAAATGCCCGGGACGCGCGCGGCCAGGGTGAGGTGGCTGCCGGTGATCCCGGTACCCGGCTGGAACGTCACGTCAGCCTTGGTGTTGATCTCCTCGGCCGTGTGGCCGGCCTGGGCCAGGGCGTTGCTGAACGCCATCGAGAAGCACGCGGAGTGCGCTGCCGCAATGAGCTCCTCGGGGCTGGTCTTGCCCTCGGCGGCCTCGGCGCGCGCCTTCCAGGTGACGTCGAAGTTGCCCAGCCCGGAGCTGTCCAGGGTGGTGTTGCCGGCGCCTGTCATCAGGTCGCCATTCCATACAGTGTGTGCGGTGCGTGTTGTAGCCATGTCCACTCCTCGACGTCGTTGTGAATCAGGGGTCCGGCTGGTGCCGGAGCCTGCCGTGATCAATCCTAGGGATTCTGTGCGGCCGCCGCACGGGGGTTCCGCTGTCAGAGGATTGTGACCCGTACAGTGTCGTCATGGAACTTACCGAAGATGCGCAGGTGCCAGGGGCGCCCGTGGCGCGTATTGCCACGATCATGGTCAACGCCGTCGATGCCGGGCGCCTGGCGCAGTTCTGGGCCGACTTGTTGGGTACGGCCGTCTCCTCGCGCTTCGAGCAGTTCGTCTGGCTGGAGCCCGCCGGCCCAGGGGCCCCGCAGCTGGCCTTCCAGCAGGTCCAGGACCCCACGGAGGGCAGGCGGCGCCTGCACCTGGACATCCATGGGCCCGACCCTGCGGCGTTGCGCGCCCGCGCCGAGTCCGTCGGTGCCGGGTTCGTGGAGGGCAATGGTATCGGCGACTTCCACTGGGATGTGATGCAGGATCCCGAGGGCAACGAATTCTGCATCGCCGGCGACTGACGGCTTAACGGTGGCAGTTAAACAACGACGGCGCCACACCCCCGCGGGGGAGCGGCGCCGTCATGGCGGGTGCAGTCAGCCGGTTACTGCCACAGGGTCGCGATCGCAACGTTGAGCAGTGCCAGGCCGCCAACGCTGTTCGCAAGGCCCTTGCTGATCGGCTCGCCCTTCTTGTACTTGCGGCGGCCAATGAAGGCCAGGACGCCGACGATCAGGGCGATGACAAGCTTGACGCCGAGCTTGGCGTAGTTGGCGTTCATGTCCAGGACCGGGATCAGCCCCATCATGATGATGCCCGTGATCAGCTGCAGCATCGCGCCGTCGAACTGGCGCGGGTGGACGGTGGGCTTCTTCATCTGGCCAATCCAGATGCCGACAATCATGGCGGCGCCGATGATGTGCAGGAAGACCATGACGTTATAGACGATGTTCATGGCATCAGTGTAGCCAGAGTCTTCTACGCACCGTAGTAGGACCCGCCGCGGCCCCGGGGAGGAACAGCAAAAACGGCGACGGCGGCACGGGCGCCCGGGGGTTTCCCACCGGMGCCCGCACCGCCGTCGCCGTCGGTGTGCTTTTGGACCCTAGAGTCCGAGGTCGGCCTCGAAGGCGCCTTCCTCAAGGCGTGCCTTCAGCGTCTGCAGGAAGCGTCCTGCGTCGGCGCCGTCGACCAGGCGGTGATCGTACGTCAGGGAGAGGTACATCATCGAACGGATGGCCAGCGAGTCATCGCCGTTCTCGTCGGCGACCACTACGGCCCGCTTGACGATCGCGCCGGTGCCGAGGATGGCAACCTGCGGCTGGTTGATGATCGGGGTGTCGAACAGGGCGCCCACCGAACCGATGTTGGTGATGCTGAAGGTGCCGCCGGAGAGCTCGTCCGGGCCGATCTTGCCGTTGCGGGTGCGGTCGGCGACGTCGGCAATCTTGCCGGCCAGGCCGGCCAGGTTCAGGTTGCCGGCGTCCGAGATGACCGGAACCAGCAGTCCCTTGTCGGTGTCCACCGCAATCGCCAGGTGCTCGGCGTTGTGGTAGGTGATCTCCTGCTTGTCCTCGTCGTAGGAGGCGTTGACCTTCGGGTGCTGCTTCAGGGCCTCGGCAACAGCCTTGGCGATGAAGGGCAGGAAGGTCAGCTTGGAGCCGTTCTGGGCCTGGAAGGAGTTCTTGGCCTTGGCGCGCAGCTTGGCAACCTTGGTCATGTCGACCTCGTGGACCTGGGTCAGCTGGGTGGAGATGTCCAGCGACTCGCGCATGCGGCGGGCAATGACCTGGCGGATGCGCGGGGCCTTCTGCACGGTGCCGCGCAGCGAGGACGCAGCACTTGAAGTCGGCACAGTGGTCGAGGCGGCTGCCGGCGCAGACGCGGCGGGGGCTGCAGCCGGTGCTGCCTTTGCCTCGGCAGCTGCCAGCACATCCTGCTTGCGGATGCGGCCGCCGACGCCGGTGCCGGTGAGGGCCGCGATGTCGACGCCCTGCTGGTTGGCCAGCTTGCGGACCAGGGGAGTGACGTAGCCGGACTCTGCCGGTGCGGCAGCTGCTGCCGCAGGCGCGGGAGCTGCCGGGGCGGCGGGCGCTGACGGAGCGGCCGCTGCGGGAGCTTCCTGCTTGGGAGCCTCCGGTGCTGCTGCCGGGGCGGGGGCGGCCGGCGCTTCCTGCTTGGGAGCTTCCGGTGCTGCATCCTGCTTGGGGGCCGCAGCGGGCGCCGGTGCTGCCGGTGCCGCGGCGCCGGAACCGATGACGGCCAGAACGGAGCCGACCTCGGCCGTCTCGTCCTCGTTGACGCGGATTTCCAGGAGGGTTCCGGCAACCGGGGACGGGATTTCGGTGTCGACCTTGTCGGTGGAAACCTCGAGCAGCGGCTCGTCGACCTCTACGGTGTCGCCGATGCTCTTCAGCCAGCGGGTCACAGTGCCTTCGGTGACGCTTTCACCCAGGGCAGGCAGCGTGACGTCGTGTCCTTCACCTGCCGGAGCAGATTCCGGAGCGGCGGCAGGGGCCTCGGCGGCCGGAGCCTCCGCGGGAGCCTCTTCTGCGGCCGGCGCCGCTGCGGCGGGAGCCGGTGCCTCTTCGGCGGCTGCGGCCGGAGCCTCTGCCGCAGCCGGGGCGGCGTCGCCGGAGCCGATGCGGACCAGCGGGGCGCCAACTTCAGCGGTCTCGTCCTCGGCGACGAGGATTTCCTCGATCACGCCGGCGATCGGAGAGGGGATCTCGGTGTCTACTTTGTCGGTGGAGACTTCGAGCAGCGGCTCGTCCACCTCTACCCGGTCACCGACCTGCTTGAGCCAGCGGGTGACGGTTCCTTCGGTGACGCTCTCACCGAGGGCGGGCAAGTTAACGGATTCAGACATGTCGTCCCCGTTCTCCTTATTGATCTTTAGTGCGGATGATTGCTGCCTTGGTCGAGCTTAGTGCACCCGGTTTTTCGGGCCGGGTGCACCAAGCTCTGAGTTCATGCGGTGGTGCGGGCGGAGCTGCTAGCCGTGGAGGGGCTTGCCCGCCAGCGCCAGATGCGCCTCGCCCAGGGATTCGTTCTGGGTGGGGTGGGCGTGGACCAGCTGGGCCACGTCCTCCGGGTAGGCTTCCCAGTTCACGATCAGCTGTGCTTCACCGATCTGCTCGCCCATGCGGGCGCCGATCATGTGGACGCCGACGACGGGGCCGTCCTTCTGGCGGACCAGCTTGACCAGGCCGGACGTGCCCAGGATGGAGCTCTTGCCGTTGCCGGCCAGGTTGTATTCCTGGGTCTGGATCTGGTCCTCGCCGAACTTCTCCTTGGCGGCCTTCTCGCTGTAGCCGACGGTGGCGATCTCGGGTTCGGAGTAGGTGACCTTGGGGATGTTGACGTCCTCGACGATGACCGGCTTCAGGCCGGCGATCTCTTCGGCGACGAAGATGCCCTGCTGGTAGCCGCGGTGCGCGAGCTGCACGCCGGGGACGATGTCGCCGACGGCGAAGATGTTGCCGACGCCGGTGTGGAGGCGCTCGTTGGTGATGACGAAGCCGCGGTCGATCGTGATCCCGGCCTCTTCGTAGCCGAGGTTCGCCGTGACGGGGCCGCGGCCGACGGCGACGAGCAGGAGGTCGGCCTCGAAGGTCTTGCCGTCCACGAGGGTGACCTTGACGCCGTCGTCGTTCTGCTCGACGCCCTGGAAGAAGACACCGGTGGAGAACTTGATGCCGCGCTTCTTGAAGGCGCGCTCGAAAGCCTTGACGATCGTGGCGTCCTCGTTCGGAACCAGCGACGGGAGGCCTTCGACGATCGTGACGTCGACGCCGAACGACTTCCAGACCGAAGCGAACTCGACGCCGATCACGCCGCCGCCCAGGATGATCGCGCTCTTGGGGATGTAATCCATGGTCAGGGCTTCGTCGGAGGTGATGACCTTGCCGCCGATTTCCAGGCCCGGCAGGGTGCGGGAGTACGAGCCGGTCGCGAGGACAATGTTCCTGCCCTTGTACGCGGTGCCGTTCACGACGACGGTGTCGGTGCCCTGAAGCTTGCCCTCACCCTCAATGACGGTGATGCCCTTCTTGCCCTTGATCAGACCCTGCAGGCCCTTGAACTTGCCGGCAATGATGCCGTCCTTGTAAGCGTTGACAGCGGTGATGTCGATGCTGTCAAGGGTCACGTTGACGCCGTACTTGGCCGAGTCGCGGGCGTGGTCCGCCAGCTCTGCCGAGTGCAGCAGGGCCTTGGTGGGGATACAGCCGTTGTGCAGGCAGGTACCGCCGAGCTTGCCCTTTTCGATGAGGCCGACGGTGAGGCCAAGCTGGACAGCACGCAGTGCGGTGGCGTAGCCGCCGCTGCCGCCGCCGAGTACCAGGATGTCGAATTCTTGCGCAGTTGCCTGATCGGCCACTAAAACGCTCCCTCGCGTGAACGATGACACGAGAGTACGCATCATCTGGTCTTGGAACCTGTCTGCTGTGATTGTGCCAGCCGGCCGGTTCCCTTTCATTTGTGACTACTACATTGGGGTCTGCTTCTGGGAAACAAGGTTTACCTTAGCGAACCACTAATACATGCTCCACCTTGCCATGGCGTTTGTGGAGCGCTTGTGTCCAGTGTCACGCGCCTTTGTGGCCGGGAAGGCATCGCCGCCCCGGCCACAAAGCCGCGATGCGCGCTAGACGGTCTTGGTGAGGATGTCCTCGACGTAGGCCACCAGGGTGCGGACGGTGCAACCCGTGCCCTGTTTGTGGTTGTAGCCGTAGGGGCTGCCGTTATTGAACGACGGGCCGGCGATGTCGATGTGCGCCCACGGGATCTGTTCCCCGTCCTTGCCCTTGCCGACGAACTCGCGCAGGAAGACGGCCGCCGTCATCATGCCGCCGTGGCGTTCGCCAATGTTGGCGATGTCGGCGACCTGGGAGTCGAGGCTGGCCCGGAGTTCTTCCGGCAGCGGCATGGGCCAGACGAGCTCGCCGGCCCGGTCCGCGGCGGTCTTGATGGCGCCGGTGAGGGAGTCGGAACCCATCACGCCGGCGGTGCGGTCGCCCAGGGCAATGAGCTGGGCACCGGTGAGGGTTGCGACGTCGATGATGGCGTCCGGGAATTCCTGGCTGGCGGCGACGATGCCATCGGCCATGACCAGGCGCCCCTCGGCGTCGGTGTTGAGGACCTCAACGGTCTTGCCGCCGAACATCGTCAGAACGTCTGCCGGGCGCTGTGCAGCGCCGGAGGGCATGTTCTCGGCGATGCAGAGCCACGCGGTCGCCTTGACGGGCAGCCCGAGGCCCGCGAGGGCCAGGACGGTGTTGAGGACGACGGCGGCACCCGCCATGTCGGACTTCATGTCGCCCATGCCCAGGGCCGGCTTGATGGAGATGCCGCCCGTGTCAAAGGTGATGCCCTTGCCCACGAGGGCGATCTTGGCCGTGGCCTTCGCCGGGGCGTATTCGACCTTTACGAGGCGCGGCTGCCGGGTGGAGCCCTTGCCGACGCCGAGGATGCCGCCGAAGCCCTCCTTCTCAAGACGCTTCTCGTCCCAGACGGTCACCTTCACCGGCAGGCCCTTGGACAGTTCCTTGGCGGCGTCGGCGAAGGACTCGGGGTAGAGGTGGCTCGGCGGCTGGTTGACCAGCGTGCGGGTCGCGTTCACGGCCGTGCCGATCAGGGATGCCCGGTTCAGGACCGGCGCCAGCGCCTTGTCCGTGGCGAAGTCGGTGCGGATGATGACGTTCTTCACCGGGTCCTTGAGCCCGTCCTTGGAGGACCGGAACTCCGTGTAGGAGTAGGCGCCCATCGCGGCGCCCTCGGCGACCGCCGCAACCTCGGCCAGGGTGGTCGTGGGCAGGGCCAGGGTGACGGTGGCGACGCCGGCCAGCTGGCGGACGGCCGAGCCGGCGGCACGGCGCAGTGCCTCCTCGGAGAGCGGCTTCGTGGCGGAAAGCTTGCCGACGCCGGCGAGCAGCAGGATGGTCGCCCCCGCCTCGGGCAGGCCGGGCAGCCGGTGAGCCTGGTCCGCCGCGCCGGTGATGCCAAGAACGCTCAGTGATTCCGCCAGGGCCTCCGCGGCCTTGGCCGTCAGCGGATTGTCGAGCAGAACGGGGCCGTCAGGACCCTGTCCGACGCCGATGACGAGGGCATCGCTGGGGGACTTCTTCAAATCCCCTGCGACTGCACTAAGTTTGACTTCACTATTCTTGACCACGAGGACAGTCCTCAATTCTCTGTGATGGTTCTCGGTGATATTCGGCAGGAACTGCATGTTTGGCGTCCTGCCACGGATCCCGGGGCGCCGTCGGTTTGGGACGCAACCCGGTGTCTGCAAAACAGGCCCTAGGGCCATCACCGATCGTAGTCTCTCGACCGTGCGGAAATTCAATCGAATGAGAGCTGGAGCACACCCCGGGCAGGAATTAGCCCGGGTGCCGGGGCGTTGTATTGGTAGAGACGCTGCGGAGCGATGAGTGCTCCATGGGACTGGCCGGCAGGATGCGCCTGACTGGCCGTTCCGCCAGGCACCGCCCGAATGGCGGACTGCGCCCCGCTTCTCCCACCGCCGCCATCGTGAAAGGAACACGCCGTGATTGAACGGATTTCCGGCTCTTTGCTGGATCCCCAGTCGCTCTATATCCGTGATGACGCGCTGTTCTCCAGCACCGAACTGCGCGGACTCAACCTCGTCATGGGGTTCACCGGCTTCGCCGACGCGGGCCACGTGGTCCGGCAGATCACCGCAGAACTGCTGGACACGCTCGATGCCGAGATGATCGCCGAGTTCGACGCCGACCAGCTGATCGACTACCGGTCCCGGCGCCCGCAGGTCAGCTTCGTCGAGGACCACCTGCAGGACTACCAGGCACCGAGCCTGGCGCTCTACCGGCTGGTCGACGGACTGGGCAGCCCGTTCCTGCTCCTTGCCGGGTTCGAGCCGGACCTGCAATGGGAGCGCTTCGCGCGCGCCGTCGTCGGTCTCGTCGAAGAGCTCGACGTCAACCTCGTCACCTGGATCCATTCGATCCCGATGCCCGTTCCCCACACCCGGCCGGTCGGTGTGACCGTGCACGGCAACCGGCCGGAGCTGATCGAGGGAATCTCTGTCTGGAAGCCCACAGTGGAGGTGCCGGCCGCGGTGGGCCACATCCTGGAGCTGCGGCTGACGGAGGCCGGCCGGAACATCGCCGGCTATGTGATCCATGTGCCGCACTACCTGGCCGAAGCCGAATACCCCACAGCCGCCGTCGCCGGGCTCGAGTACCTGGGCGCGGCAACGTCGCTCATGCTGCCGACCGACCGTCTGCGCGAGGCGGGACGCGAGGTGGGCCGGCAGATTGCCGAGCAGATCGAGGCATCCGAGGAGGTCCAGCAGGTGGTCTCACGGCTGGAGACCCGGTACGACGAAAAGGCCGAGGGGACGGTCCGGAGATCGCTGCTGGCAGACGAGAACGACCAGCTGCCCAACGCCGACGCTCTTGGTGCCGCCGTCGAGGCGTACCTGGCCCGTAAAGAACCCGGCGAATAAATACTATTTATCCTGAGCCGGGCATAATGGGGGAGTGACCTCTCCCCGCGCCTGGCTGATCTGGATCGTCGGGATCTTCGCCTATCTCGTGGCGGTCAGCCAACGGACCTCCTTCGGGGTGGTCGGCCTGGAGGCAACGGAACGCTTCCATGCCAGTGCCGCGGAGATCTCCTTCTTCACCGTGCTGCAGCTGCTGGTTTATGCGGCGCTGCAGATTCCTGTGGGCATTCTGGTGGACCGGTTTGGCTCCCGCGCGATGCTCGCGGGCGGCGGTGTCCTGATGGGACTCGGCCAGCTTCAGCTGGCGTTTGCCGACAACATTCCCGGCGGAGTCCTGGGACGTGTGCTGGTGGGCGCCGGTGACGCCATGACGTTTATTTCCGTCATCCGGCTCATCCCGCTCTGGTTTGCCCCGGGGCGCGTCCCGCTCCTGACGCAGTTGACCGGCATGTCCGGCCAGCTCGGCCAGCTCTTCAGCGTGGTGCCGTTCGCCATGATCCTGCACTCCGCGGGGTGGACTCCCGCCTTCCTGACGCTCGCCGCGATGTCCGGCCTCGCCGTCGTGCTGGTGCTGATCCTGCTCCAGGACCTTCCGCCCGGGCACTCCGCACCGGCACAGTCCCAGGGGCTGCGCGCCACCGGCATTTCGCTGGGACACGCCTGGCGGCAACCCGGGACCCGGCTCGGGCTGTGGAGCCACTTCACCGTCCAGTTCAGCGGCACCGTTTTTGCCATGACGTGGGGCTACCCTTTCCTGATTTCCGCCGAGGGACTGGACCGCGGCACGGTCTCGGCCCTCATGGCGCTGTACGTCGCCGGCGCCATCGCCGCCGGACCCCTGATGGGCCGATTCGTTGCCCGGCATCCGCTGCGGCGCTCCACTATGGTGCTGCTCATTTCCGGATGCACCGCTGCCGCCTGGGCGGCGGTTCTGCTGGTGCCGGGACGCGCGCCGCTCTGGCTCCTGGCTGCGCTGGTGGTGACCCTCGCCGTCGGCGGCCCCGGTTCCATGATCGGCTTCGATTTCGCCCGGACCTTCAACCCGGCCCACCGGCTCGGCACCGCCACCGGGATCGTCAACGTGGGCGGCTTCATCGCAGCGCTCGTGTCCATTTACCTGATCGGGCTGGTGCTCGACGTCCTGCATGCCTCTGGGTTCTCGAAGGGGGAGCTCTACGGCCTGGATCCGTTCCGCGTGGCCCTGAGCGTGCAGTTCCTGCTGCTGGCCGGGGGAGCAGGAGCCATCATGGTGACCCGGCGGAAGGTCCGGCGCCAGATGGCGGCCCAGGGAGTCATGGTTCCGCCGCTGCTCAAGTCCCTGGCCGAGCAGCGCAGGCTGGTCGCGGAGCGCCGCCGCACGCCCTGAACCAGCTGTTTGGGCGGTATGGGCTGGTCTGCCGGCGATTGTCATCAGGCGTTCGTGCCTTTGTGCGTCCAGTCACTGTTGCTTATCCACGGATGGCTATCCCCGGTCGTCTATCCACCGTCGTTTATCCACATAGCGCAACCCGGTACTGTCGCCGGGGACGCGGCCGCCGCGAAGCTGGGCTTATGACAGCTCCCGATCACCTGAGAATCACCGGCCCCGAAGACATCCTGGGCTTCATCCCGCACTCCCTCGGCTACTGGCCGGAAAACAGCCTCGTGGCCATGACCTTGCAGGGCAAACGTCTCGGAGCCACCTTGCGGGTCGACCTCCCCGTGCCCGGAGGCGGCTCAGGCCGGAAGGACATGCTGGCCGGTTTCGCCCGAAATGTCGTGGCCTATCTGCAGGCGGACGACGCGGCCGACGGTTCGCTGCTGGCCTTCTTCACTGACGCCGACTCCGACGCCGACGCCGACACGGAGACGGACAGCGCCGGCGACGGCCATGCGTGGGCGGACCTGCTCAAAGAAC
Source organism: Arthrobacter sp. P1_D4 (assembly GCF_056406115.1). Taxonomy (NCBI): domain Bacteria; kingdom Bacillati; phylum Actinomycetota; class Actinomycetes; order Micrococcales; family Micrococcaceae; genus Arthrobacter; species Arthrobacter sp. P1_D4. The sequence continues at coordinate 21,832 of NZ_JBFUAU010000007.1, forward strand.
TCGAGCTTGCCCTTGAGGCAGCCGGATTGCCGTTGAGGGATGCCTGGATTATCGGTACTGAGTTCTGGCGCAACGCACACTGCAGCGATCCGGACTGCTGTGGGATGCCCGGCCGTCCGGTCGAGCAGATCAGGAACAGCAGGCTCAACGCCGAGATGGTCTACCGCGGCAGCAGCGTCGGCGCGGTCCCCGGCACCCAGGGGACCAGCCCGGCGCCGCTGCCGGTGGACCCCGCGGTGAGCCTTGCCGAGTGCGGCTGGGCGGAGCAATTCTCCCCGCGACGGCGGGACCGGGCCCAATTCGACCAGGTCCTCGATGTCTGGATGATGGCCATGCAGGCCGCCATTGGCCAGGAGCCCCTTCCGGTCCCCACCCCGGGTGACGTGGCTAGGGGTGCCGTCCCCGACGCCGGGACCGACGCCGGGACCACCGGCTCCGGGACGCCCGACGCCGGGACCGACGCCGGGACCACCGGCTCCGGGACGCCCGACGCCGGGACCGACGCCGGGACCACCGGCTCCGGGGCGCCCGATCCCTGGACTATTGGCCGGCCGCTTCAGCTCTCACCGGAACTCGCCGGCTACCTGCGGGCCAGTCTGTGCATTCCGTCATGGCGGGATGCGGTCCTGGTGATGGCGGCCGCCGGACGGTCCGCGGCCGAACGCGGCGCCGAGGACTTCGGTATCTTCGACCCAAACCCCGGGTCCGCCGCTTTCCCCGATAACACGCCCGCCTCAAGGCCCCGACCGACGCCCAGCCCCCTGCCGGGTCCAATGTCCGGCCGCACTTCCCGGTCCAGGACCGCTCCGCGGATGCCCCTGCCGGTGGCACCCGGCAGCGGCGGGTCCGCCGCCGGCGCCGTGCCTGCAGCCGGAGCTGTTCCCGGTTACGGAGAAGTCCTGCTCGGACTGGCGCCGTCGGTTCCGGACTGGACCCTGATGGTCGGGCTCGAGCGGGTCCTGGAACGGCTCGGCCCCCTTGGTGACGGGGAAGCAACGGCAGCCGCCGTGACGGCGCGGGGCTGGATCGAATGGTGCCGTGGCCGCGGCTCCTACGCCGACGCGCTCTACCGTCAGGCCTTGCAGGGCCACCCGGGATACAGGCTCGCGGAACTGCTGGCAGAGCTTGGCCGGCGCGGCACCCTTTGCGGCTGGGCTGCCAGGCGGGAGGCGGCCTGGCAGAAGTTTGCCCCGGACGCGGCATGAGGTCCTGACGCGGCGTGCGAGCCGCCGCGATATCGTCGACCCGGCGTCGCGAAAGGCACCCGGCCTGAAAACCGTGAGACAATGGTTGCCGAGACCCGGTTGGGTCCGTGTATCAAGTGCCCTAAATGATCCTTGGAAACAGGGAACATTAAGGCCGCGCCAGCAGTTCTACTAAGTGGCTCTGCTGGTCGTGGTTGCACCTGATGTTGAACACGGACTTGACAGGGTCATAGTGGTGTTGCCCGTATGGTGATTCCGCAGACCGCAGCTAGAAAGGTTTTCAGTGACCCCGTCTTCCGCGAAGAAGGAACCCGCCGACCAGGCCGAATTGTCCCCTGAGGAGAAGAAGGCGGCGACCAACGCCAAGCGCGCCGCCACGCGCGCAGCCAACAAGGCTGTCAAGGACGCCGCTTCCGCAGAGGGTGGCGACACCGTCGCCAAGCCTGAGCCCAAGAAGCGCGGGCCCAAGCCCGGCGCGAAAGCCGCGGCAGAAGCCGCCGGCAACTCTGCCAGTACGTCTGACGATGACGTCGACGCCGAAGAGGATCTCGACGACATCACGCCCGACGCCGCCGAGCTCGGCGACGAAGTAGAAGGCGAGGAAGTCGCCGGCAAGGCCGCGGCCACCACCGGCTCCGGCTTCGTCTACTCCGACGCCGACGACGACGACGCTCCGGTGCAGCAGGTTATGTCTGCCGGCGCCACCGCCGACCCCGTCAAGGACTACCTGAAGCAGATCGGCAAGGTCGCCCTGCTGAATGCCGAACAGGAAGTAGACCTGGCCCTGCGGATCGAGGCCGGTCTCTTCGCTGAAGAAAAGATCGCCGCCGACGACGGCACTATGGACCCGAAACTCAAGCGCGAGCTCGAATTCGTCATCCACGACGGCAAACGGGCCAAGAACCACCTGCTGGAGGCCAACCTCCGCCTCGTCGTCTCGCTGGCCAAGCGCTACACCGGCCGCGGCATGCTGTTCCTGGACCTGATCCAGGAAGGCAACCTGGGCCTGATCCGTGCGGTCGAGAAATTCGACTACACCAAGGGCTTCAAGTTCTCCACCTACGCCACCTGGTGGATCCGCCAGGCGATCACCCGCGCCATGGCCGACCAGGCCCGCACCATCCGCATCCCGGTGCACATGGTGGAAGTCATCAACAAGCTGGCCCGCGTCCAGCGCCAGATGCTGCAGGACCTCGGCCGCGAACCCACCCCGGAGGAACTGGCCCTCGAACTCGACATGACCCCGGAAAAGGTCGTGGAGGTCCAGAAGTACGGCCGCGAGCCCATCTCGCTGCACACCCCCCTTGGCGAGGACGGCGACTCCGAATTCGGCGACCTCATCGAGGACTCCGAAGCCGTGGTTCCCGCGGATGCCGTGAGCTTCACCCTGCTGCAGGAACAGCTGCACTCGGTGCTGGACACCCTCTCCGAGCGCGAAGCCGGCGTGGTAGCAATGCGCTTCGGCCTTACCGACGGCCAGCCGAAGACTTTAGACGAAATCGGCAAGGTCTACGGTGTGACGCGTGAGCGCATCCGCCAGATCGAATCCAAGACCATGTCCAAGCTGCGGCACCCGTCGCGCTCACAGGTCCTGCGCGACTACCTGGACTAAGCGCCACTGGTCGCAGACCGGGTAAAGGTTCCCAGCAATGCGGGGTCGCTTCCCGCCCATCCTCACCGGAGGAACGGGCCGGAAGGGACCCCGCATTGCTTTTTGCCGCTGCGGCGGGGTGCACGGCACCTAAGCGAACCGGCACCTGACGAACCAGCACTTAACGAATCAGCACTTAACGAATCAGGGCCCCTCCGGTATGGAGGGGCCCTGATGCAGTGGTCTCAGGTCGCCGGGAACCCTGTAGGGTGCCGGGCTGAAGCCGGTGCGGTCTAGTCGACCGGAACCGGAGCCTTCTGGTGAAGGCGGTCAGTCTCATCATGCCAGTCTGAACTGAGCGGCTTGAGGGTCGGTTCTACGGCGCGTGCGTGGTGGCCGCAGAAAAGAAGCTCACCGCCGGAGGCACCGAGAACAACTCGGACATATGCCTGTGCTCCGCAACGATCGCACCGGTCTGCGGCGGTCAGTGTGCGGTCCGCAACTGCTGTTGTCATGTTCGGCCTCCTTAGTAGATCGGTATACCTATATAACCAGCATTCGTGGCCAAACCATGGCACGGATGGCCTACTTTCGCTGTCCGCGTATCACGTCTCAGTAACGGCGGGTGGCCGGAGTGCCCCCGCGGGGAGTGGCAGACCATCGATCACCCGGAGTCCGACTAACCTAGGAAGAGCGTCAAATTCTGTGACTGCCGCCTGCGCACGCTGCGGTGGCTGTCCCGATCCTGTAAGGAGTTCACGACCCGTGGCACCCAGTTCTGATTACACCGCCCGGCACCTCTCCGTGCTGGAGGGCCTCGAGGCCGTCCGTAAGCGCCCGGGCATGTACATCGGCTCCACGGACTCCCGCGGCCTCATGCACTGCCTCTGGGAAATCATCGACAACTCCGTCGACGAGGCCCTCGCCGGCTTCGGCCACGACATCAAGATCATCCTCCACGCGGACAACTCGGTCGAGATCCACGACGACGGCCGCGGCATCCCCGTGGACGTCGAACCGAAAACCGGGCTGACCGGCGTCGAGGTCGTCTTCACCAAACTGCACGCCGGCGGAAAGTTCGGCGGCGGCTCCTACACCGCTTCCGGCGGCCTGCACGGCGTGGGCGCCTCGGTGGTCAACGCGCTCTCGGCCCGCCTCGACGTCGAAGTGGACCGCGGCGGCAAGACATACAAGATGTCCTTCCGCCGGGGGGAACCGGGCCGGTTCAAGGATCCGGGCACCAAGCCGGACCCCGCGACTCTCTTCGAACCCTTCATCGACGGCTCTGTGCTCGATGTCGTGGGCAAGGCCAAGCGCGGCGTGACCGGAACCCGGATCCGCTACTGGGCGGACCGGCAGATCTTCACGCCCGACGCCAAATTCTCCTACGATGACCTCGCCGCGCGTGCGCGCCAGACCTCGTTCCTGGTCCCCGGGCTGAAGCTCACGGTCCGGGATGAACGCAGGATTGCCGGCACGCCCGGAGAATCGGGCCCGCATGAAGAGGTTTTCCACCACGACGGCGGCATCTCCGAATTTGTCGACTTCCTCGCCGCCGACCCCGCCGTCACGGATATCTGGCGTCTCCATGGTGCCGGGAAATTCAAGGAAACCGTCCCCGTCCTCGACGAAAAGGGCCACAGCCAGCTCGCGGAGGTCGAACGCGACTGTGAGGTCGACGTCGCGCTGCGCTGGGGGATCGGCTACGACAGCACGGTCCGGACCTTCGTCAACATCATTTCCACGCCCAAGGGCGGCACCCACCAGTCCGGCTTCGAGCAGGCCCTGCTCAAGACCTTCCGGAAGGCCGTGGAGACCAATGCCCGCAAGCTCAAGGCCGGCACCGACAAGATCGAAAAGGACGACATCTTCGCCGGCCTGACCGCGGTCCTGACCGTCCGGCTGGCCGAACCGCAGTTCGAGGGCCAGACCAAGGAAATCCTGGGCACCTCCGCCGTCCGGGCGATCGTGGCCAAGGTGGTGGAACAGGAGATCACCGCGAAGCTGACCTCCGCCAACCGCAACGACAAGGCCCAGTCCGCGCTGCTGCTGGAAAAGATCGTCAGCGAGATGAAGTCCCGCATCTCGGCGCGGGTCCACAAGGAAACCCAGCGCCGCAAGAATGCGCTGGAAACCTCCTCCATGCCCACCAAGCTCGCCGACTGCCGCACCGACGACGTCGGACGCTCCGAACTGTTCATCGTCGAAGGCGACTCCGCACTCGGCACCGCCAAGCTGGCGCGGTCCTCCGACTTCCAGGCGCTCCTGCCGATCCGCGGCAAGATCCTCAACGTCCAGAAGGCCTCGGTGGGGGACATGCTCTCCAACGCCGAGTGCGCTGCTCTGATCCAGGTGGTGGGGGCCGGTTCCGGCCGCACGTTCGACATCAGCGCCGCCCGGTACGGCAAAGTGATCCTGATGACCGACGCCGACGTCGACGGTGCGCACATCCGGACCCTGCTCCTGACGCTCTTCTTCCGCTACATGCGTCCGATGATCGACGAGGGGCGCGTCTTCGCCGCCGTCCCGCCGCTGCACCGGGTGGAGGTCGTCAACGCCGGCCAGAAGGCCAACGAGATGATCTACACCTACTCCGAGGCTGAGCTCCATGTCCTGCTGGCGCGGCTCGCCAAGGACGGCAAGCGCTACAAGGAACCGATCCAGCGGTACAAGGGGCTGGGCGAAATGGATGCGGAGCAGCTGGCCGAAACCACCATGGACCCGCGGCACCGAACGCTCCGCAAGGTCGGGATCGAGAACGCCAAGCAGGCCGAAGAGACTTTCGACCTCCTCATGGGCTCGGACGTGGCGCCGCGCAAGGATTTCATCATTGCAGGCGCCGCCAACCTGGACCGGGAGCGCATCGACGCCTGACGTTCCGCCGGCGGGGACGGGGCCGGCGACGTAAATCTGTGCCGTCGCGGCTGCTTCGCCGGCGCCTGGTTCTCTCAACCTTTGCCCAAGGTGCTTCCGATAGCTTCATCTCACCCATGCGGGCAAGGACGCCCGGATCGGATTCCGCAGCCGAATCCAGGAGAACCCTATGAAGCAACGCCGGAATATCCGCCGTGCGGCCATCGCCGCCTCGATCGGACTGGCGGCCAGCCTTGCGCCGCCCGCACTCGCTGACAACGGAACAAACACGGCACCCCTGCGCGCTGCCGTGTCGGCAACAAACATCATGAAACACCTCGCCGCCCTCCAAGCCGTCGCGGACGCCAACGGTGGCACCCGGGCTGCCAGCACTCCGGGATACGAAGCCTCTGCCCAGTACATCGAGCGCAAGTTGTGGGCCGCCGGCTACACCCCGGTCCGCCAAACCTTCCCCTACGAGCGCTACGACACCGTCTCGGCGTCGATGGAGCGCCTCTCGCCCTCCCCGCGAACCTACGCCTATGACGCCCCGGACGGCTTCCTCGATATGAACTATTCCGGTTCCGGCAACGTCACGGCCCCGCTGAGCGCCGTCGACATCAACCTGGCCGGCGACCGGGCCTCCACCAGCGGCTGCGAGGCAGCCGACTTCGGCGGGTTCACGGCGGGCAACATCGCCCTGCTCCAGCGCGGCACCTGCACCTTCCGGGTCAAGGCGGACAACGCCGCCGCGGCCGGGGCGGCAGGCGTCATCATCTTCAACCAGGGCAATGCGGACCCGGCGGACGAGCGCTTTGCCCTCTTCGGCGGCACGCTGGATGCGCCTCAGGCAGGTATCCCGGTGGTCAGCACCAGCTTCGCCACCGGCGCCGATCTCGCCGGGCTGAACGGCGTGAGCATGCACCTCGCTGTGAACTCCACCGTCACCAAGCTGACCTCGTTCAATATCCTGGCCGACACCGGCGGACGCGCGGACCGCACCGTCCTGGTGGGGGCGCATCTGGATTCCGTGCCGGAAGGGCCGGGCATCAACGACAACGGCACCGGGACAGCCGCCATTCTCGAGACGGCGATCCAGCTGAAGAAGTCGGGCCAGACCCCCGTGAACAGGGTCCGCTTCGCCTTCTGGGGAGGGGAGGAGCCCGGACTTGTCGGCTCCGACTTCTACACATCCCAGCTGACGACGAGCCAGATCAGGGCCCACGCGGTCAACCTCAATTTCGACATGGTCGGCTCGCCGAACTTTGTGCGGTTCGTCTACGACGGCGACGGCTCCTCCTTCGGCACGAAGGGCCCCAATGGCTCCGGGCTCGTCGAGAAGGTCTTCCTGGACTACTTCAAGTCCCAGAACCTGCCTACTGCGCCGACCCAGTTCGACGGGCGCTCGGACTACTCCGGGTTCATCAACAACGGGATTCCGGCGGGTGGCCTGTTCACCGGCGCGGAAGACCTTAAGACGGCGGCGGAAGCGGCAGTGTTCGGCGGGATACCGAACGTGGCGCATGACGCCTGCTACCACCAGGCCTGCGACACCATCGCCAACGTCAACACCACTGTGCTGGAGCAAATGGCCGACGCGATCGCCCACTCGACACTGACCTTCGCCATGACCACCTCGGCGATCAATGGAACGTCCAAGGGCAACGGGTCCGGCAACGTCGACCTCCAATTCAAGGCCAGCAAGCTGCTGAAATAGCGGCGCTGATGGCTAACCTGGCCCGAAACCGGCCGCTCCGCCGCTGCTGTGGCGGGCGGTCCGGCGCCGGGGCCGGATGACAGGACTGGCAGGGAGCCGGACTTAGCCGAGCAGGCCAGGGACCAGCAGCAGGGCCGTCGGCACGGCCAGCAGCAGCACGCAGCAGGCCAGGACAGCGGCGCGCAGCGGTTCCGGCAGCGGCGGCTGCGGCGAGAGCAGGCGGCTGACGCGTGACGCCGTTGTACCCGCTGAGCCGCTGCCTCCGGTGGCGCCGGGCTGGCCGGGGTCGCCGTCGGCCACGCCGGGCTCGCCGAACGCCAGGCGCACCGCGGGGGTGGCCGGGGACCCGCTGGCCACAATGGCAATCGCCCTGATCAGGGTCGCCTTGCTCTCCGTCTTGAGCGCAACGTCGTCGGCCAGCATCTCGATCAGGGAGTTGACCGACTCCTGCGCCAGCCGGGTGGTGGGCAGCCAGGGCAGCGCCTGGCGCCACGCGGCGAAGGCCCACAGCAGGAGGTGGTGGCGCTGGCTCAGGTGGGCGTTCTCGTGAATCAGCACGGCACGCAACTCATCGGGCTCCAGGGCGGCCATGAGGCCGTCGGAGAGAACCGTCACGGACCGTGCGCCGCCGGGCAGGCAGTACGCCACAGGCGAGTCCACGTTCAGGACCATCGTCCCCGGGCCGTCGGAGGACGGCGACGCCAGGAGGTCCAGCAGCTCGCGGTGGCGGCGGCGCTGGCGCTGGATCTTGTAGTACGTCAGCAGCAGGGTAAATACCAGGTGCGCCGTCAGCAGGGCCGCTGCCGAGAGCGCAAAGATGTGCCAGAAGCCCAGTTCCGTGGTGGGGGCATTGTGGAAGACCATGCCAGCCAGCGCCCGCAGGCCCGAGAGCAGGTTGTCCCCGACCGGCTCGAGCCCGTAAACCAGCATGGCGCCGATCATGGACAGGCCGCCGGCCAGGGCGATCGCCTGCCACAACAGCATCGCCGTGAAGGGGGAGCGGGCCGGCCACTGGGCACGGGAGAGGAGGATAGGCACCGGCCACGCCAATGCTATCGCCAGGACCGCCAGAAAATATGAGGTCCAGAACATCGGGCGCTAGCTGCGGCCCAAAAGCTTGCGCAGGGTTTCTGCCTCGTTATCCGTGACGGAACCAATGAACCGGGCCAGGACGGCTTCGCGGTCCGGAGCGGAGCCGAGGACCTCGTGCATGAGTTCCGCGGTGTGGTCCGCACGGCTCGAGACGGCTTGGTAGCGGTGCGGGCGGGTGCCGCGTTCGCGTTCCACCAGGCCCTTCCGCTCAAGGCGCGAGAGTACGGTCAGCACCGTGGTGACCGCGAGGTCTTTGCCCACGTGTCCGGCGCTGCCGTCCTGGGGCTGGGTGCTTTGTGCGAGGAGGTCCCGCAGCGTATTGGCTGTCGCAGCTTCTTGGCCTGCCCAGAGCAGGTCCATCACTGCCCGTTCCAGTTCACCGAGACTTGCCATTGCGTACATCCTTCTATGCCTGCCGCGCCGGCGTCATGCTGGGAAACTGCTGGTGCCTGCCGGGGCGGTGTATGTGAATACTTCGTTTACAAATTTACCGCGTTTTGCGCGTTCTTTCTACATGAAGTAGAACACGGCCGCCCGGCGTGTCGCGCCGCCGGCCCCGGGGCGGCGGGACAGGGGCTTTTTTCCATTGCAGGCCGTGACGTGCCGTGGGAGTCTGAGTTACGGGGAAGCGGCGATGTGTTCTACACTCTGTAGAAGAATCATTTCTACGCCACGTAGAAGTTGCTCGGACCTAGCCAAAAGTAGGGACTGCCTTGGACGCCTTGGAAATCGCACGCTGGCAATTCGGAATCACCACGGTCTACCACTTCATGATGGTGCCGCTCACGATCGGCCTCGGGCTGGTGGTGGCTGTGATCCAGACGCTCTGGTACCGCACCGGCAAGCCCGAATATCTGCGTATGACCAAGTTCTGGGGCAAGCTCTTCCTGATCAACTTCATCATGGGCGTGGCCACCGGAATCGTGCAGGAGTTCCAGTTCGGTATGGCCTGGAGCGAGTACAGCCGCTTTGTCGGTGACGTTTTTGGCGCCCCGCTGGCCCTGGAAGCGTTGTTGGCGTTCTTCGTCGAGTCAACCTTCCTGGGCCTGTGGATCTTCGGCTGGAAACAGCTCAAGCCCGCCATCCACCTGGCCTGCCTCTGGATCGCCGTCATTGGCTCCGTCTTCTCGGCCTACTTCATCATCGTGGCCAACAGCTGGATGCAACACCCCGTCGGCGTCGAAATGGTCAACGGCCGCCCCGTCATGACCGACGCGTGGGCCGTCTTCACCAACAACACGGCCCTGGTCGCCGTGCCCCACACTCTCTTCGGTGCCCTCGCCGTCGCCGGCGGGTTCCTGCTCGGCATCGCCTGGTACCACCTGTGGCGCCGCCGCCACGACGGCATCGACACCATCGGGGCCGACGGCAAGGTGATCCCCGGCGAAGCCGCCGGCATCCTCGGCCGGGACCGCAGCGACCACACCGTCTGGATCCGCTCGCTGAGGATCGGCGCCGTCGTCGCCATGATTTCCTTCGCGGGCACCGCCGTCACCGGAGATCTGCAGGGCAAGCTCATGTTCGAGCAGCAGCCCATGAAGATGGCCGCCGCCGAGGCAGCCTGCCATGATGGCACCGGCTTCTCGGTCCTCAGCGTCGGCAACCTCGGCGCCAAGAACTGCGATGACATCGTGGCCGTGATCGAGGTCCCGGGCATCCTGTCCTTCCTGGCCAAGGGCGACTTCACCACGGAGGTCAAGGGCGTCAACAGCCTGCTGGGCGAGTACCAGGACAAGTACGGCACTACCCTGCCGGACAACCCCATCTACGGCGACCGCGCCGGACAGCAAATCCAGTACGTGCCCGTCATGGAAGTCACCTACTGGGGCTTCCGGATGATGATCGGCTTCGGCGGCGTGGCCGCCCTCGCCGCCCTTCTGGCGCTGTGGGCCACCCGCAAGGGAACCGTGCCGGCCTCCCGCGGCCTCATGCGCTTGGCGGTGTTCGGGATCCTCGCACCGTTTGGTGCCAACGCGGCGGGCTGGATCTTTACCGAGATGGGCCGCCAGCCGTTCGTCGTCGCCCCCAACCCGGACCCCAGCGGCATCGACCAGGTCTTCATGTTCACCGCCGCGGCTGTCTCACCGGGAGTCTCGGCCGGAGAGATCCTGACCTCCCTCGTGGTCCTGACCTCCATCTATGCTGTGCTGCTGGTGGTGGAGGTCAAGCTCCTGGTCAAGTACATCCGCGGCGGCGTGGCCTCGGCCATGCCGGAACTTGCCCACGCCCCCGTTGACGAAAACGAGGACAACACCCCCCGGGGCGGTCCCGGCAAACCCGACGACGACGTCCTGGCGTTCGCCTACTAGGCGCCCGCCCGGCACCCCACCACCCAGCAACCCACACGAAAAATACGCAGAGGATTCTCAGCATGGAACTGCTACCCACCATCTGGTTCGTTGCCATCGCGGTGCTGTGGACGGGCTATCTCTTCCTCGAGGGCTTCGACCTCGGCGTCGGCATGCTGATGAAGGGGTTCGCCCGGAACAACACCGAACGCCGCGTCCTGATCAACACGATCGGCCCGGTCTGGGACGGCAACGAGGTCTGGCTCCTGACCGCCGGCGGCGCCACCTTCGCGGCGTTCCCGCTCTGGTACGCCTCGCTTTTCTCCGCCCTGTACCTGCCACTCCTGCTGGTTCTCGTGGCGCTCATTTTCCGGGCGGTCGCCTTCGAATACCGCGGCAAGGTGGACAACCCCCGGTGGCGCGCCCGCTGGGACTGGGCCATCTCGGCAGGGTCGTTCGTCGCGGCCTTCGGCGTCGGCGCCGCACTGGCCCTGACCACCACGGGACTGCCGCTGAACGCCAACGGCGACCGCGAGGGCGGCCCCTTTGCCTGGTTCAGCGGTTACGCCGTGCTCGGCGGACTCGCCGTCGTCGGATTCTCCCTCCTGCACGGTCTCGGGTTCCTGGCGCTGAAGACCGACGGCGAGGTACGCCACCGGGCGCGGGCCTGGTTCGTCCGGCTGCTGCCTGTGCTGCTGCTGCCCATGGCCGGCTGGGCGGTGAGCCTCCAGCTCCTCAGCGGCGAGGCCTGGACCATCGCCGCCGTGGTCGCCGCCGTCGTCGCCGCGGTCCTGGCGTGGAATTTCGCCCGCAAGGGGGCCGAAGGCCGTGCCTTCATGTCGCTGGGTGCCTTCCTCCTGCTCGGCAGCGCCTCCATCTTCGGTGCCGCCTTCCCCGTGGTTCTTCCGTCCACGCTGGATCCCGCGTTCAATCTCACCGTCTCCAACGCCTCGTCCTCGGACTACACCCTGGGCCTGATGAGCATTGTGGCGTGCATCGGGCTGCCGCTGGTCCTGGCGTACCAGGCCTGGACGTACTGGGTGTTCCGGCGCCGGGTGAGCGCAGCGCATATCCCGGAGGCGCACAGCTTCCTTCCCGCGATCGCCGCCAAAGCGCTGGCACCGAAGGACTAACTTCCCAGATGAGACCGTTCCCCGCCGGCCCCTCGACCCGTTCCGCCCTCTACCTGCTGGGACTGCTTGCCGCCCTGAAGGCGCTCTCGCTCGTGCTCATGGCGCAGGCCGTGGCTTCGATGCTCGCCGGACTCGCCGCTCATGACCCCGCCTGGGCAGACCAGCTGGTTCTGGGCGCCGCGGGGGCAGTGCTGCGCTCACTGACGGTATGGGGCCAGTCCGTGGCCTCACGCCGGGCGGCGCTCGGAGTGAAGGAGGAGCTGCGCTCGCAACTGCTGGAGCAGGCGCTCAGGAACGGCACGCGGTCTGCCGGGCCCGCCGACGGCGGCCTCGCCGTGCTGGCAACCCGGGGCCTGGATGCCCTGGATAGCTACTACACCCAGTTCCTGCCCGCGCTGGTGAACTGCGCGGCCATTCCGCTGCTGCTGGGCGCCCGCATCCTGTTCGCCGACTGGGTCAGCGCCGTGGTGATCGTGCTGACGGTGCCGCTGGTGCCGCTGTTCATGATCCTGATCGGGCGGTACACCGAGGAACGTGTCAGGGACGCCCAGTCCGCACTGGCACGGCTCTCCGGGCACATGCTCGAGCTCGCCAAAGGCCTGCCCGTCCTCGTGGGCCTGGGCCGGGCCTCGGCCCAGCGCCAGGCGCTGGAGGACATGTCCGAGGAATATCGTTCCCGGACCATGGGGACATTGCGCACGGCCTTCCTCTCCGCCCTGGCCCTGGAGCTCATCTCGACGATTTCCGTGGCGGTCGTCGCCGTGTTCATCGGCGTCCGCCTGGTCCACGGCGACATGGCGCTTGAGGCAGGGCTGCTTGCGCTCATCCTCGCTCCCGACTGCTACCTTCCGCTCCGGGAGCTCGGCACCGCACACCACGCCAGCGACGACGGCCGGGCAGCGCTCGCCGAAACCACAGCAGTCCTCGCGGACCCCGGAGCCGCACCCCTGGATCCGACGCCGGCCTCCGGTCCTGCTGCCGGCCCGCCCGCCGTCACCGTGGACGGACTGACCGTCCGCTTCGGCGGAGGCACGGACGCCGCGGTCGGACCGTTGAGCTTCACTGCCGCGGCCGGCCAGATCACGGCACTCGACGGTGCCAGCGGCGCCGGCAAGAGCACCGTGCTCGGAGTCCTCTCCGGGACCGTCGGGACGGACGCGGGGACCGCCGTGTCCGGACGCCTCGGAGGATTCACGACGGCGGAGGTCGCCTGGGTGCCACAGCACCCCGTCATGGTGGCCTCCACGGTGCTGGACGAGATCCGGCTGTATCTCGGCGTTCCCGCCGCCGCCGCCGGCACCGAGGTGGGCGGCACCGACGTGGGCGCGGAAGCCGATGCGGCAGTGAGGTGCCTGGCAGCCGTGGGCGCGGGGCACCTGGCGGCCAAGCACCCGGCCGAGCTGAGCCCGGGAGAGCTGAGGCGGGTTGCGCTGGCCCGCGGGCTGGCGAGGATCGAGGCCGGCGCCCGCGTACTGCTCCTGGATGAACCCACCGCCCATCTGGACCGGAGATCGGCCACACTGGTCAATCGGGCCCTCGCCGGGCTCCGCGGAAAGGTCACCGTGCTGCTCGTTGCGCACGACCGGCACACCCGGGACCTTGCCGACACTCTCGTCGCGGTGACGCCGGGCGCCGGCGGCCACCACGGCGGTGAACCTCCGGCCCTCGTCCCGCCACTGCCGGCATCCGCCGGGGGAGAGCCGGGCGTGCGGGCGGCGGCTATCCGGCCGCCCTTCCTCGTGGACGCCGCGGCGCCGGGCCACAGCCAGGGCCCGGCCCCAAGCCCGACCCCGGATCCGGCTCCGGGCCGCCCCGAAACCGGCACCGCTCCTGCCGCGGCCGCCGGTTCGGCCCGCTCAATCGGCTCCGTCTCCGGCTCCGGCTCCGGCTCCGGCGCGGCCGGCCCGTCCGGTTCGGTCCCTGCCCAGCTGCGTCGCCTGCTGGCCCCGGTCAAGGGCCGGTTCGCCGCCGCCGGAGCCGTAGGCACGTTGGCGGCCCTGTTCGCCGTCGCCCTCGCGGGGCTGTCCGGCTGGCTCATCATCCGGGCCAGTGAACAGCCGCCCATCCTGTACCTGCTCACCGCGATCGTCGGCGTGAGGTTTTTCGGCGTCGGCAGGGCGTGCCTGCGGTACTCCGAGCGGTTGCTGCTGCACGATGCCGTGTTCGCCGCCTTGACCCGGCTCCGGGGCCGGCTCTGGGAGTCGCTGAGCCGCCGCGCGCTGTCCCTGCGCCGGCTCCTGCAGGGCGGCAACGTACTCGGCACCGTGGTGGACGACGTCGACACGGTCCGCGAGCTTTTGCCCCGCGTCGTGCTGCCGCCCGTGACCGCCATCGCTGTCGCCGCGGCCGCAGTGGCCGGGATCGGGCTGCTGCTTCCCGCTGCGCTGCCTGCCGTGGCCGCCGCAGCGCTACTGAGCATTGTCGTTGCCCCCGCCCTGGCGTTGGCCGCCGACCGCATGTCCGCCGGCACCGAACAAAACCTCCGTTCCGGCGTGCTCCGTCACGTTGCCGCTGCCCTGGACGCCCGCGCAGAACTGCACGCGAACGGCGTCAGCGCCCCCGTGCTCGCTGCGATTGGCCGGGCGGACCGGGCCGCGACGGCAGCCTCACAGCGGTCGGCATGGGCGGAGGGTCTCGGCCAGTCCCTGACCGTCCTGGCCTGTGCCGTGGCCGCCCTGGCCAGCGCCGTGCTGGCCGCCCCGCTCGCCCTGAGCGGCGCGGTCGAACCGGAGACTGTTGCCGTCGTCGTCCTCGTGCAGCTGGCCCTGGTGGACCCTTACGCGGCCATCACCACGGCCGTGCGGCAGTATCCCGCGCTCCGCGCCGTGATGCGGCGGATCAGCGCGGCAGGAGTCCTTGAGGCGGGGGCGAACAGTGACGCGGACGGCGGCGCCGCAACGGGCGGACTGGTGCCCGTGGCTTCGCGGCCCGGCGGCCGGCCAGGGATTGAACTCGTGGACCTCGCTGCCGCGTGGCCCGGCGGCGGAAATGTCTTCAGCGGACTCACGGCCGAGGCCCGCCCCGGGCGCTGGCTGGCCGTCACCGGCGCCTCCGGCTCCGGCAAGTCGACCCTCCTGGCCACGGTCCTGGGGTTCCTGCCGGCGGCCGGCGGCCACCTGTACCTGAGCGGACGCGCCGCCTGGTGCCCGCAGGAGGCACACCTGTTCGACTCGACCATCCGCGGCAACCTTCTCCTGGCGCGGCCGGAGCCGGCTCCCGCCGGTACGGACAGTGCGCAGCGTGGACCCGGCGGCGCCGTGGTGGCCAACGGGGACGAGCAGCTGCGGGCTTCCCTCGACGCCGTCGGACTCGGCCCGATGCTGGCCCGGCTTGAGGACGGCCTGGACACCCGGATCGGCCCGGGCGGGGCCTTCCTCAGCGGCGGAGAGCGTACGCGCCTGGCCGTTGCGCGCACGCTCATGACCGGGGCCGACGTCATCCTGCTCGATGAACCGACTGCGCACCTCGATGCCGAGTCAGGCAGGCTCATGCTCGCCGAATTGCGCGACGGGCTGCGCGACCGGACCGTTGTCCTGGTCACCCACAACCCGGACGATATCGACGCCGCGGACACCAGACTGGACCTGGACGCCGCAGCCGCGGCTGCCGCCACGGGCGCCGCGGGCGAGGGTCCGGCGACGGCGGCCGTGCTGGCGCGCGGGTAACCCGCCTATTAGCCTGTTGCCATGAACCGCAACGGCGAGCTCCACCCCCGGCAAGCACTTGACCCCCGGCTGTCCTGGCGGCCGGCGGAGCGCCGCGACCTCGACGCGTGGGCCGGCCTGATTGCCCGCACGGCCGCCGTCGAGCAACCCGTCTGGTTCGAGCGCCAGGCGGATCTGGAACAGATCCTGGAGTCGAAAAATAACCCGGTAACGGCGAACACCATCATCGGCTTCGATCCGGAGGGCGTTGCCCGGGCCTACGGCCGGATCACCAAGAACCGCGACGGTGACAAGGCGAACGGCTCCGGCTGCGTTGACCCGGAGTGGCAGGGGAGCGGGATCGGCACCTTGCTGCTGGGTTGGATGGAACAGCGGACCAGGGACCGCTTTGCCGAGGACGCACGGCCTGCCGGCACGGTTGGGGATGCCGGCGATGCCGGCGACGGCGATGCGGGCGGCACCGGGGGCGTCCCGCGCCCGAGACTGCGGCTCCATACCGAGCAGCAGCACCAGCACCAGGCCGCCTTGTTCGCCGGTTCCGGCTACGGCATTGTCCGCTATTACAACGAGATGCACCGGCCACTGACCCAGGCTGTGCCTGAATCCTCCCTGGACCCCGGACTGGAGCTCGTCACTTTTGGGCCGGAGCTGCATGAACCGGTGCGGCTGGCGCACAACGCGGCATTCCGGGACCACTGGGGCAGCGAGCCCCGCGACCAGGAGGGTTGGGGCTATGTGGTGAATGATCCGCAGGCCCGGCCGGACCTGAGCGGCGTCGTGCTGGACCGTTCTACCGGCACGGTGGCCGGGTACCAGTTGGCCACCCACGACGTCGAGGCCGCCCTGACCCGCGGCTTCCGCGAAGGCTACACGGAGCTCCTTGGCGTCCGGCGGGAGTACCGTGGCCGGGGCATCGCGCAGGTGCTCTTGGCCGATGCCATGCGCCGCTTCGCCGCCGCGGGCATGGACGTGGCCTCGCTGGATGTCGACTCGGAGAACCCGACCGGGGCCCTCGCGCTCTACCTCAAGATGGGCTATGTGGCCGTCAACCGGAGCATGGCGTGGGACAAGGAGCTTCAGCCGGCCGTGCCGTAGGGGCCGCCTCAGGGAACCGCAGACCCTGCGGCTTCCCGCCGGCCGTCCGCGCGCCTGCCGTCCGCGCGCCAGTTCTTCGCGTTAGCCGTCCACGTCGTGGAGGTGGTGGACGACGTCGTGCAGGAAATACTGCGCGAAGGTCAGGACAGTGAACACTGAGCCGTTGCTCCGGGTCCCCAAGCGGACCCAATCCTCCTCCTTTACCCGTGCGAAGGACGCGGCAATCTGCTCGCCCTCCGCCGTCAGCTCGACGCCGACCTGGGCTGGATCGGCGTTGGCGTAGTCCTGCTCGATTGCCGTCTTGTCCTGGTCCCAGTCATCGAACCGGGCATCGTCCTCGGACAACATGAGGGACAGGCGGTGATCGAAAAGTGTGAAGACGTCCCGGACGTGGCAGCCATACTCGAGGACGGACCACGTGGCCTCGTTGGGCCGTTCCGTCGCGTCCGGCCGTCGGAGGGCTGCACGCCACCGCGGGAGCATGCTGATGACGATCCCCGGCACCGTGGCCGGGGTCGCGGTGGAGACATCGAAACCGCACTCGGGGCAGGGCTGCGACAGGACCCAAGTCCAGTCCTTGGAATCCGGAATGATAGGCATTCCAGCAGTGTAGGTGCATTCGTTCCGCCGGGCATCCCGGCCCGTCGCTGCAGCCGGTGCGGCACCCAGGTACGAGGCCAAAGCAGCACCGCCGTCGGCCGATGCTTTGGACTACGTCGGCCGGGGCCGCCCAGTTGACGGCCCCGGTCCGAAGGCGGACCGGGGCCGGGACGCTGCTAGAGGCTGGCCAGCAGGTCCTTCATTTCCTGGATTTCAGCTTCCTGGGCGCTCACGATTGCCTTGCTCAGGCTGAGGGCGTCAGGGTTCTTGCCTTGGCTGCTTTCAGTCTTGGCCATCATCACCGCGCCCTCGTGGTGGACGATCATCTGGGCCAGGAACAACTTGGCCGCGTCGGCGCCCTGGGCGGCATCGAGCTTCTTCAGGTCGTCGTCGCCCATCACCCCGTCACCCATGCCATGGCCGGACGCCATCTGGGCGGGTTCGTTCCAGGTCTTGAGCCAGCCCGTCATCTGCGCGATTTCGGGTGCCTGTGCGGCCTTGATCTTTGTGGCGAGCGCGGTGATCCGCGCGTCCATGCCCTGCTTCCTGAGCATCATGTCGCTCATTTCCACGGCCTGGGCGTGGTGCGGGATCATCCCTTGGGTGAACATGGTGTCTGCCGCGTTGTGGTCCGCGGTTGCGGGCGCCGAGCTGGACGACGTGCCCATGCCGCCGCTGCCCATGCCCGGCATGGTGCCGGCGGGTGTGCTTCCGGAGGTGCCGGCGCAGCCGGCAAGGGCGATGGCGGCGGAAATGCCGAAGGCAGAAATTGTGGCAGAAATGGTCAGGGTTTTCTTCATGGGGTCAGGTCCTTCAATCATCAATCAGCGTTGTGGCACGCCTGCGGATGACACGCCCGCGCCGCTGGAAGAACGGGATGGAGCGTGCCGGGTAAGTGGGGACGCCGGACAACGACACGGCGCGATCCCGTCTTACGTCCGGCTGATGGACAGATCGCCCGGCGAAGGACTTGCGGGGAGACAGCAGTAGGCCCTGACGGCGGCGTCGCCGTGCGTGTCCGGGTTGTGCATCGAGGCCGGCGCCATGCCAGGTGGGGGCGCGGCCAGGGACGTCATTGCCGCCGAGGGCACACAGGCCGAGTGCATTGACGCAACGGCGGCGCAGTTCGATTGGCATACGCACGACACCGCGGGGGCAGCGGCCCGGCTGTCGGCCGTCAGGTCGGGACCGGCTGGGGTCGCAGGGCGCGGAGCCAAGGAGTCATGGCCCATAGTGCGCTCTTGCAGGGCATGGGCGGCCGGATGAGGTGCGAGGCCGGTCTCCGGCCGGGAAGATGGCCCCGCGGCTTCCGCGGAGGATGTCACCGCGGTCATGGCATGAGCGCCATGCATTCCGGTCATGACGTGCATCCCGAGGAATCCAGCCACGACAGCCAGCAGGCCCGCTAGCAGGAAGCCGCGGCGAAGGGCGGTTGCGGCATGGCTCATGAAAGCTGCGGCCATGGCATTCTCCCTCCGGTTGGCAGTGTTGGATGGTAGCCAGGTCAAGGCTACAGGCTGGGCATTGGCCGGGCCGTCGTCGGGATACTTGCTCCCGGTGGCTAGCGGACTTCGATGACGCCCATCATTCCTTGGTCCTCGTGGTCCAGGATGTGGCAGTGGTACACGGAGCGGCCGGTGAAATCCTTGAAGTGGATCCGGACCCGCACCTGCCCGTTGGCGGGTATGTTGACGACGTCACGCCAGACGGGCTGGCCCGGCGCCTGGCTCTGTTCCTCGATGATCTGCATCGGCCAGACGTGCAGGTGGAAAGGATGGTCCATCGGGCTGGGATTGATCAGGGTCCACTCCTCCACCGTCTGCGCGGCCACAGTGGAGTCCGTCCGGCTTGCGTTGAATTCACGGCCGTTGATGGTGAAACTCATTCCCATCCCCATGCCCATGCCGCCGACGGCGAAGGTCAGCTGCCTGCGGGCGGCAACGGCCGCGGTCCTCAGGTCTGCCGCTGCGGGCCGGGCCGGCACCGCCGGAGGAGGAGCGGCCGGGGCGCCGGAGACCGAGAGGGTCGCCAGCACGAGATCCCCTGTGCCCTGGGCGCCGTTGGGGGCTGGCCCTGCCGGTCCCGTCATGCCGGCCATGCTGCCACGGTTGTAGTAGACGGCACTGAGAGTGGCGTCGCCCTCGACAGCTGTGACCAGGACATCTGCACGGTTGCCCGGCGCCAGCAGCACCTCGTCCGCGTTCCGGGGCGTGGGGAAGCGGCCGGAATCCATGCCGAGGAGCTGCATCTGCTGCCCGTCCAGGCGCAGCTGCAGGTAGCGGGCCACGCACGTGTTCACGATCCGCCACCGCTCACGCTCGCCCGGCCGGGCGGAAAGTTTCGGGTTGCTTTGTCCGTTCACCAGGACAAGTTCACCTTCCCGGCCGAGCATCCGGTCCATGGGCGAGGGGCCGGCGACGGTTCCGGAGCCGTCCAGGGTGATGTCAGAGACGACCATCACCCGCTCGCGGCTGACGTCCACGGGCTGTGCGTCCTCGACGATGATCGCACCGAACAGGCCGGCGAAAATCTGATCGGCGACCATGCCGTGATGATGGGGGTGGTACCAGTACACGCCGGGCGGGTGGTCCGCAGGGAGCCGGTACTCGTAGCGGAACGAGTGGCCGGGCTCGACGACGTTGAAAACGTTGTCTCCGTTGCCCTGGGGTGAAACGTGGAGTCCGTGGACGTGCAGGTTTGTCGGGACGTCCATGCTGTTGACCAGCTCGACGGCGAACACGTCCCCACCCCTCAAACGCAGGGTTGGGCCGGGGATTCCGCCGTTGTAGCCAAGCGCCGAGGCCTGCTGGCCGCCGAGCTGCACTGAGCCAGCGGACGCTTCGAGCCGGACCTGCAACCGTCCGTTGCTGCTGCGCAGCTGCTTCGGCTCGGTGAAGTCTCCGCCCGCGACGGTCGAGAACCGGGAACTGCCCGTCCACCAGAGCCCGGCTCCGCCGGCGGCTATGGCTGCCGTGCCGAGGCCGCCCAGCCGGAGCGCGTTCCGGCGGCTCATTGGGAGCACTATTGGTCCTCGCCGAGAACCTTTAGCTGCTCGCGGTATTGCTCCGCCGTCAGTTCACCCCGGGCAAAGCGTTCATCGAGGATCTGCCGGGCCCGGCTCCTGCCGGGGTAGGGACCCTGCGGTCCCTGCATCCCGCCGTGAGTGCCGCCTCCGGCAAACATGCGCACGGCGACCAGTACCAGCAGCGCTATGCCGATGAGCAGGAGTACGCCCCACATCCACATCCAGCCCATATTCATGCCGTAGCCCCACATCAAGACCGGTGCCCTTTCGCCTCAGACCATTGCTATTCCGATTCTTTGGCCGACCTCGGCTGCCCGGTAGAGTCCGAAGGCCTTCCCGCCCGGGAGCCTTCGACGCCGTCCGGCGGCGGTCTCCGTTGGCTTCGCGTGCCTCTGGCCGGCGTGGCGACGGACGTCCCTTCCCAGGGTCAGCGGGATGAGGCCACGGAGTGCCGGTGGGCGGCCCAGGCCGCGTAGCTGCCGTCGAGTTCAACGATGTCGTACCCGGCGCGGCGCAGGGCGCTGGCCGCGACGGAGTTGCGGATGCCGCTTTGGCAGTAGGTCACGATAGTGCCTCCGGCCGGGAGTTCGTCGAGGTGCCACATGACGCGGCCGCCGCTGAGCTGGTGGGATCCGGGGATGTGTCCGGCCAGGTGCTCGGTGCGGTTGCGGACGTCCAGCACCATCGCAGCGTCAAAGTCGGCCAGATCGGCAGGCTGGATCAGCCGCGGGGTAGAGGTTGGCAGGCCTTCGACGCCGGTGAGGTAGCCAGCGATGTTGTCGATGCCGACGCGGACCAAGTGATCCCACATCTCTTGGGCCTGCTCCGGCCCGGCGGCCAGCAGAACCAACGGGTTCTTATCGGTTTCCGGGTTCACGACCCAGGCGCCGTAGCTGGCCACTGACTTGCCGGCGGGGATGTTCAGGGAGCCGGTGACGGTGCCCTCATGGACCTCGGTGTTGGAGCGGGTGTCTATGAAGGTTGCCTTGTCCGCAGCCAGATCCCTGGCCACGGCGGCGATGTCCAGCTCCTGCAGCGGGGCACGTTCCCTCAAAATTGCCGGGCCGATACGGTTTTCGCGCTTCATCCGCCCGAAGTAGGCGTGGGCGTCCGGCTGGCCGTCGAGAAGCTCATTGACGAACCCCTGCTCGTCGTTCGCGGCGAGGTACGGGCCCCACCAGGCGTAGAGCCGTTCGTAACCGACGGTGGTGGAGGGGATGGCGCCCAGGGCCTTGCCGCAGGCGCTGCCGGCGCCGTGGGCCGGGTGGACCTGGACGTAGTCGGGCAGGGGCAGGAATTTGTCCCGCAGACTGGCGAAGAGCTGCCTGGCACCCTCAAACCGTGTGTCCACGCCGCCGGCCGCTTCGTCCAGCAGGTCCGGGCGCCCCAGGTCACCGGAGAAGACGAAGTCGCCGGAGAGCAGGTAGCCGGGCTGGTCGCTGAAGGCGCCGTCAGTCACCAGGAAGGACAGGTGCTCCGGGGTGTGGCCCGGGGTATGCAGAGCCTGGATGGTGATGTTGCCGAGTGCGATCCTGTCGCCGTCGTAGAGCCGTTCGCCGTCGAATTCGTACTGCCAGTCCGGGCCACCTTCGCCGGAGACGTAGATCGTGGCGCCGGTGGCGGCGGCCAGCTCGCGGGTGCCGGAGAGGTAGTCGGCGTGAATGTGGGTTTCGGTGACGGCCACAATCTTCATGCCGTTCTTCTCGGCCAGTTCCTGGTAGACCGCGATGTCCCGGCGGCCGTCCACAACAACAGCCTCACCCTTGGCCTGGCAGCCAATCAGGTAGCTGGCCTGGGCGAGGTCTTCATCGTAAATGCGCTCGATAAGCATTGGTGCTCTCCTTCGTGGGGGAAGTTTGGTATCTGATCCTGCGTGCCGGCTGTGCCAGGTTTTCGGTAGGGCGTTAGGGGTCCCGCTGGAGCTTCTCCAGCGGCAGGGTTGGGGGTTGGCGGGTCAGGCGGTGACGGTGCTCGTTGTGACCCATGCCGCTACGACAAAGATGAGCATCGCGAAGGAGACCCGGATGTGCTTGTCCTGCAGCCGGCGGGCAAGCCGGGCAGCAAAGAGGGATCCAAGGATGGCCGGGACCGCGAAGCCCAGAACCGTGGGCCACTCGATCGTGAAACCTGCGGCGTGGGCCCCGAAGCCCGCCGTCGAATTGATCACAATGATGGCCAGGGAGGAACCGACTGCCTGTTTCATGCGCAGCCCCAGGAACAGTGTGAGAGCCGGGGTGATCAGGAACCCTCCGCCCACACCCAGCAGCCCTGTGAGGAACCCGACCAGGAGGCCAACCCCGACGGCCTTTGGGGCGCAGGTGCGGAAAGCCCTGGTGGGCCCGATGCTGCAGGAACCGTCGGTTTCCTTGGTCCGCGCGAGCATCCGGATCCCCGCGATCACCATGATGCCAGCGAAGGCGAGCATCAGGATGTTCGGATCGAGCAGGCGGCCCAGAGCGGTTCCGGCCCAAGCGGCAGGGATGCCCGCGGCACCGACAATCAGGACCACTGGCCAGTTGATGCCCTCACGGAGCCTGGGCACCAGTGCCGCCAGGGACGAGATGCCCACCACGAGCAGGGAGGTGGGAATGGCCTCCGCGGGGCTCATGCCCACGCCGTAGACCAGGGCGGGAACGGCGATGATCGACCCGCCGCCACCCACCACACCGAGAACGATGCCGACGACGAGCCCCAGAGACAGGGCCGCGATCATGCTGCCGGAGCCTGCTCAGCCGGAACAACCGGCAGGTTCATGATGGCGGTTTCGCGCGTGGGCTCCGTGGCGGACTTGTTCCACGGCAAGGCCGAGATGGCCCGGCCCATGGCGCAGGTGTTGGTCGCCGCGGAAAAGGTCAGGCCAGCGCCGATGACGCCGGCAAGCGTCCGGATCCTGGGGGAGACGAACTTGCCGCCAGCCAGGCCGAGGACCACCAGCGACCCGGCGGCGAGACGGACCTGCCGCTCCAGGTCCCAGCGTTCCTTGCCCTTGACCACGTCACCCCCGGCCGCTGCGAAGCCGGGGACGCCGCCGGTCAGGACGTAGGCCGTATTGATGCCGGAACTGCCGAGGCGCTGCCGCGCCTGTTCAGCGCGGGCCCCTGACTGGCAAACGAGGACGACGCGGCTACCCAGACGGGCGGCAAGCTCATCGGTGTGTTCGGACAGCAGCGGCAGCGGCACGTTGTATGACCCGCGAATGTGCATGGACTCGAACTCAGCGGCCGAACGGACGTCAATGATCATGAGGTCCTGATGCTCGGTGACCCAGCTGCGCAAGGTCTCCGGAGCGAGAGCGGAAATGGCGGTGGAAGGCGAAATCATGGGGGCCTCTCGAAAGGGGTCGTGGGTGAATACCCCACCGAGTATGGCAGATACCCGCGGGGGTATGCAAAATACCCGGTGGGGTATATGGTGATGGCAAGCCCCCTACGCCTTTGGAGACCTCATGCAACTCGATCCGACTGAACTAACCCCCGTGGTCAACCGCCTCAAGCGCGCCCAGGGTCAGCTCGCTGCTGTGACCCGCATGCTGGAGGAGGGCGGGGATTGCAGGGCCATCGTCACGCAGTTGGCGGCCGTCTCGAAGGCTCTGGACAAGGCCGGATTCGCGATCATCGCCAGCGGACTTGAGCAATGCCTCGTCCGCGAAGACACCACCATGGGCCGGAAGGAGCTCGAAAAGCTCTTCCTCTCCCTCGCCTGACCAGCGGGGGACATCTCGCCTAACCAGCGGGCGACATCCGGGCGCCGTGTCGGGGCAGTTCCGCACCAACGCCCCCGCCGGCCAAGGAATTCAGCGTCGCGGTTTCTCAGGTACGTGGGGGATGGGGAGGAGTATCATTCCTTCCGGGGGGCGGGCCTGGAAAGAGAATAGCCATGCTCAAGGACAAGCAAGTCGGCGCAGTGCTACCGGCAGCGGACATCGCCCGTGCACGGGATTTCTACCGCGATAAGCTCGGGCTCGAACCCGAGAACGCGGATGCCGAGGACAACCTGCAGTACAAGTGCGGCGGAGGTACCGGCTTCCTCCTGTACCAGACGCCCAATGCCGGAACGGCCAAGAACACGCAGATCGGCTGGGTGGTCGAGGACCTTCCGGGTGCCGTTGCGGAACTCCGAGCCAAGGGAGTCGTCTTCGAAGAATACGACTTCCCGGGCCTAAAAACGGAGGACGGCATCGCCACCACTCCGGACGGAAGCTCGGCCGCGTGGTTCCTGGACACGGAGGGCAACATCCTGAGCCTCAACCACATGCCCTAGCGCCGGCACACAGGATGCAGGCAAGGCTTCCGGGGCTGAGATCTCCGGAGGCAACGCTTGATCACGAAGCCCGGCCGGAGCGCGACAGCGCCGCCGGCCGGGCTTCGTTCGTCCGCGGTCCTACGTGTCGTTGCCGGCTTCCGGGTCCTCTGACCACGCCATGCTGGGTCCAATGGCGTCGATCGCCTGGGACAGCGGAATGCCGGAGCCGTCGCGGCGGCCATGCTCGCCGGGGAGTGAGCGCGCCACACCTGCCAGGGAGGACGCCTTGGCCGGACCGTGCCCAGCCCAGCCGAGCAGCAGCGTGTCCTCGCCCTTGAGGAAACGGTGTGCCCGCACCCCGGCAGTCGCCCGGCCCTTGATCGGGTACTCGGCCAGGGCGGTGACCTTCGCGGCCCCGGGGGCTGTGCCCGGCAGCGCGCCTTCGGTCCCCGCGATGGTCACGACGACGGCGGCGGCGTCAGCGGCGCTGGCGGTCCCGAAGAACATCACCCGGTCCCCGGCGGCCAGCTTGATCCCGGCCATGCCGCCGGCCGTCCGGCCCTGCGGGCGGACGGCGGAGGCGCTGAAGCGCAGCAGTTGGGCCTGCCGCGTGATGAAGACGAGGTCGTCGTCGTCGGACCCGGCGGGGGCAACGCCCACCACAGTGTCCTTGTCTTTGAGCGCGATCGCTTCCCAGTCTTCGCGGTTCAGCGGATAGTCCGGCTGCACCCGCTTGACCACGCCCTGGGCGGTTCCGATTGCCAGGACCTGGTCCAGCGGTGCGAAGGCCACGAGTGATTCCCCCTTGAGCAGAGTGATGAAATCCTTGGCCGCTACCCCGCCGGCCATGTTGGGGGTACCCGAGGTTGGCGGCAGCACAGGCATGTCCATGACCTGCAGGCGCAGCATGCGGCCCTGCGAGGTCACGGCGGCGATCTCGCCGCGGGCGGTGGTTTTGACCACGGAGGAGAAAACGTCATGCCGGGTCCGCGGTCCGGCCTCGGCCAGGCTGTCCTGGTTGGCGGTGCGGGCAATCTGTCCGGACACGGTGAGGATGGCCCAGCAAGGATCGTCCGCGATCTCAAGGGCCAGCGGTGCGGCCTTGCCCTTGGCCCCGGCGGCTGCGCCCAGTGCCGCGGCGACGGTGGGGGAGACGGCCTCGGATTCCAGCAGGACGGTCCGGCGCGGTGTGCCGTACTTCTCCGCGATCTCGCCGAGTTCGTCGGACACCAGGGCACGGAGCAGCACGGGGGAGCCCAGGATCGCCTCAAGCTCCGCGATCTCCCGGCGGAGCTCCTCCTGCTCCTTCTCCAGCTCGACCCGCGAATACTTGGTCAGCTGCCGCAGCCGCAGTTCCAGGATGTAGTTGGCCTGGATCTCGGAGAGATCGTAGATGGACATCAGCCGGGTACGGGCCTCGGCCACCTCGTCGGAGGACCGGATGATCTGGATGACCTCGTCAATGTCCACTATCGCGACCAGGAGGCCTTCGACCAGGTGCAGGCGGTCCTTCTTCTTGCCCAGCCGGAACGCGGTGCGGCGCCGGACCACGTTGATCCGGTGGTCCACGTAGACCGAGAGCAGCTGGAGCAGCCCGAGGGTCTGCGGCTGGCCGTCGACGAGCGTCACGTTGTTGATGCCGAAGGAGTCTTCCATCGGGGTGTAGCGGTAGAGCTGCTGGAGCACGGCAGTGGGGTTGAAGCCGTTCTTGAGCTCAATGACCAGGCGCAGGCCGTGCTTGCGGTCGGTGAGGTCCACGACGTCGCTGATGCCGGTGAGCTTCTTGCCGTTGACGGCATCCTTGATCTTCTCGATCACCTTTTCCGGGCCCACCATGTACGGCAGTTCCGTGACCACCAGGCCGGTGCGGCGGGCAGAGAGCTGCTCGATGTCCACCTTTGCCCGGGTCTTGAAGGAGCCGCGGCCGGTGGCATATGCGTCGCGGATGCCGTCCAGGCCCACGATCCGGCCGCCGGTGGGCAGGTCCGGGCCGGGGACGAACCTCATGATGTCCTCGAGCGTGGCGTCCGGGTTGTCGATCAGGTGCCGGGCCGCGGCGATGACCTCCACCAGGTTGTGCGGGGCCATATTGGTGGCCATGCCGACGGCGATGCCCGTCGCGCCGTTGACCAGCAGGTTGGGGAACGCGGCCGGCAGCACGTCCGGCTGGGTCAGCTGGTTGTCGTAGTTGGGAACGAAATCGACGACGTCCTCGTCGAGGTGGTCGGTGAGGGTCAGGGCCGCGGCCGCCAGCCGGGCTTCCGTGTAGCGGGGCGCCGCCGGGCCGTCGTCGAGCGAGCCAAAGTTGCCGTGTCCGTCGATCAGCGGCAGCCGCAGGGAAAAGTCCTGGGCCATGCGCACCATGGCGTCGTAGATCGCGGCGTCACCGTGCGGGTGCAGCTTGCCCATGACCTCGCCTACCACGCGGGCGCTCTTGACGTGGCCGCGGTCCGGGCGCAGCCCCATGTCGGACATCATGTAGAGGATCCGCCGCTGGACGGGCTTCAGGCCGTCGCGGGCGTCGGGGAGGGCCCGCGAATAGATCACCGAATAGGCGTATTCGAGGAATGAGCCTTCCATCTCGGACGTGACATCGATATCGACGATGTTCTCAACGAAATCCTGGCTGGGTTCCCCTGCCGGGGGCGTGGTTTGGCGGCGTGCCATAAGGCTGGTGGATCCTTCTGAGGGGTGCTGAACGGGTACTGCGTAAGTTTATGACTAGGCTAAGCCTATGGTGGATCAGCCGGCGGACGGCGTATATCCGGAATATTGGGAAGCCGATGTTGTCCTGCGCGACGGCGGCACGGCGCACGTGCGCCCCATCCACCCCTCCGATGCAGATGCGGTCCAGGCCTTCCACGTGGGCCAGTCCCAGAAGTCCATCTACATGCGCTTCTTCGCCTTCAAGTCCAGGCTTTCCAGCAAGGAACTCAAGCGCTTCACCGAGGTGGACTACAAGGACCGGGTGGCCCTGGTGATCACCATCGGGGGCGAAATCCTGGGCATCGGCCGTTACGACCGGCTCGATGACCCGGCCGAGGCCGAGGTCGCCTTCAACATCGCCGACGCCCACCAGGGCCGCGGCATCGGCTCGATCCTGCTCGAACACCTCGCCGCCGCGGCCCGCGAGAACGGGATCCGCAAGTTCAGCGCCGAGGTGCTTCCGGAGAACCGCAAGATGCTCATGGTCTTCTCCGACGCCGGCTACGACGTCAAACGCCACTTCGACGACGGCGTCGTCAGCCTCGAGTTCAACATCGACCCCACCGACAAATCCCGCGCCGTGATGGAATCCCGCGAGCACCGCGCCGAGGCCCGCAGCATCCAGGAACTGCTCGCCCCGGCGTCCGTGGCCGTGATCGGAGCCAGCCGCAAATGGGGCACCGTGGGCTACCAGCTGCTCGAGCATGTCATCGAAGGCGGCTTCAGCGGCCCGGTCTATGCGATCAACCCGGAGGCCCTGGAACTGGCCGGCATGCTCTCCTTCGCCCGGCTCTCCGAGGTTCCCGGCCCGGTCACGCTCGCCATCATCGCGGTCCCGTACGACGAGGTCCCCAAGGTGGTCCAGGAATGCGCGGCCGCCGGGGTCAAGGGAATCGTGGTGGCCACCGCTGGGTACGCGGACGACGGCGAACGCGGCCTGGCGCGCCAGCGCGAACTGGTGCGGCAGGCCCGGGAAAACGGCATGCGCGTGATCGGCCCGGCGTCCCTGGGCATCGTCAACACCAACCCGGCCGTGTCCCTCAACGCCTCGATGGCACCGGCCCTGGCCCGCCGCGGCGGCCTGGGGCTGTTCAGCCAGTCGGCCGCGATCGGCGTCTCCCTCTACGCGGCCTCCAGCCGGCGCCGGGTTGGCATCTCGACCTTCCTTTCGGCCGGCAACCGGGCCGACGTCTCCGGCAACGACATGATGCAGTACTGGGAAGATGACGCCGACACCACGGCGGTGGGCCTGTACCTGGAATCGATCGGCAACCCGCGCAAGTTCTCCCGGCTGGCCCGCCGCCTTGCCCGCACCAAACCGGTGATTGTGGCCAAGTCCGACGCCATGGGCCTGAACCTGCCGCCCGGTCATGCCGTCCGCACCACCCAGGCTCCCTCGGAAGCGTTGGACGCCATGATGCGGCAGGCGGGGGTGATCCGGGTCGAGACCATCGAAGAGCTCATGGACGTCGCCCAGATCGTCTCGAGCCAGCCGCTGCCCGGGGGCCCCGGCATCGCCGTCTTCAGCAACTCGCGCGCCCTTGGCAAGGTGGTCGCGGACAGTGCCGCCCGCCAGGGGCTCGGCGTGGAACGGATCGTGACCGACGTTGACCTCGACGCGGGCATGTCACGGGCGCTGCCTGCCCTGCGGCGGAGCCTGCAGGAAACCCTGACCGCGGACACGGTGCACGCCGCGGTGGTCGCGCTGCTGCCGGCGCACGGTCTCACCGTCGAAAAGATCGCCGGTGTGCTGGCCGAATGCTCCGCGGCGGCCGGCAAGCCGGTGGTGGCCGCCTTTAGCGGAATCCTTGATCCCTCCATCTATGTGGAGGGCATGGTCGGCGCCGAACCTGACCAGCCCCACCAGGCCGCCCCCGCTCCGCCGGTCCCGTGCTACTCCAACCCGGGTGCGGCGGTGGCGGCCCTTGCCGCCGTCGTGCGCTACGCCCAATGGCTGGACCGGGACCAGGGCCTGTTCGTGGAACCCGAAGGGTGCCACCCGGAGCCCGCCCGGGCGGACCTGGAGGTCCTTCTGCGCGATGTGGGCGGCGAGCAGCTCGTCCGGCTGGACCAGGACACGGCCGCCCGGCTGCTGGGCCACTACGGCATCCGGCTGGTCCCGTCCGTCGGGTTCCAAACGGCGGAGGAGGCCGTGGCCGCGGCCGGGCAGCTCGGCTGGCCCGTGGCATTGAAGACCACGGACCCGGCCCTGCGGCACCGGCTGGACCTGGGAGGTGTGCGGCTGGACATCCAGGACGCCGATTCGCTGCGGCGCAACGTGCTGGAGATGCGCAAGTCGCTCGAGCGGTACGGCTCGCCGTCCCTGGAAGTGCAGACCATGGTGCCCGTGGGGCAGGCCTGCACTTTCCGCGCCATCGAAGACCCGCTACTGGGGCCGGTGATCTCCTTTGGCCTGGCCGGAGACGCCGTGAACCTGCTCGACGACTGGGCCCACCGCGTGCCGCCGCTCTCCGGTTCCGACGTCCACGACTTCATCCGGGCGCCCCGGGCGTCGCGGAAGCTTTTCGGCTACCAGGGCCTGCCCGCCGTCGACGTCGCGGCGCTCGAGGACCTCGCCGCCCGCCTCACCAGGCTGAAGGACAACCACCCGGAGATCGCGCTGGTGCATTTCAATCCCGTCCTCGCCGGGCCCGATGGTGCCTCGATCCTGGCCGCCGATGTCAGGATCGCGAACGCCGCCCAGCGGACCGACAGTGCGCGCCGGGCGATGCGCAGTTAGGGTCGAACCTCCCGGGCTGCAGCCCGTGTCCGGGGCCCGGCAGTTAGCAAGTCCCCAGCTGATCTGTGAAAATGGAGACTATGAGCACCCAGCCTCCAGCACCCAAGCCCCTGGCGACCGCCCCCGCACGCCAGACCGCGCACCACCACGGCCTCCATGACCACAGTGCGCAGGGCCAGAGCCTGGAAGGGGCCCTCCAGCAGGCCGGTTTTTACCCCCGGCTCGTGGCCGACGTCGTCGCCGATGCCCTGGATGGCCGTGATTGCGTGGCCCACCTCGTACATCTCGAGACACACTTCGACAGGGCCGAGGTCCGCCGCCACATCACCGTTCTGGTGTTGACCGACGACATGTTGGTCATCACCCATGTCGACGACCAGCAGCTCGACGAGGCCGGCGAGCAGACCGTCGCCCAGGTGTCCACCGAGTCCGTTCCGGTCACCCAGATCCGCTCGGTGGTCTTGAGCTATGTCTACGCCCAGCCGCAGGACTACAAGCCTTCCGACCCTGTCCGCGAGCTGACGTTGTCCATTGCATGGTCCGGCGGCCAGCGCCTCGACATGGGTCCGGCCAGCTGCGGGGACCCGCAGTGCGAGGCCGATCACGGCTACAGCGGCACCATTGCCCAGGAAGACATCGTCCTGCGCATCAGCGCCGAAGCGGACGGCCTGCAGGCCGTACAGGACGCCAAGCTCTTCGCCCGCGCCCTCCGTGCCGTGAACACCGGCTCCGCGGCGCCGGTCCCGCACAACGGGCCCGGGCTGCCGCCCCGACCGCGGATGGGCGTGTTCGGAAACCGCCTCAGCCGCGGCCACCAGCGCTGACATGGCCCATCTCCGTCAGCCTGAGCCAGCCGAAGATCAGCTGTCAATCCCGGTATTGGCTCCCTCCCTGGCCGCCGACGCCGCCGCCGTCCCGCTGGCCGCCGGCGCTGGTCCGTCCCCGCTCCCGGCCGCCCCGGCGTTCGGACACCGTTCCATCGCCGAGGTGCTCACCAGCGCCGCCGCCAGCCTGGGTGTCCCGGGCTTTGAGAACAAACTGAACCTTCCGGCCGCCAAACGCGTGTGCGTGGTGCTGGCCGACGGGCTGGGCCGGAACCTGTTGAAGCAGAAGAGCGCCCACACCCCGTTCCTGCGTGCGGTCCAGCAGGCCGGCCAGGGCCAGGTGCCCGTGTCGCTGGACTCGGCGTTCCCGTCCACCACCGCGGCATCCCTCGCCAGCTTTGGCACCGGACTGTCGGCGGGCCAGCACGGCATGGTGGGCTATGACGTCCTGGATCCGGATCAGGACCGGGTAGTGAACATGCTGGGCAACTGGGACGCCGGCGTGGACCCGCGGACGTGGCAGCCGTTCCCCACCGTTTTCGAACGGGCCGCGGAACACGTCGGTGTCACGACGGTCAGCCTGCCGCAGTTCAGCACCTCGGCCATGACCGAGGCCGCGCTCCGCGGAGGCCGCTTCCTCACCGGAACCACGTCGCACGCCCGGACCGAAGCTGCCGCCGAGGCCATGGCCAGCGCCGGTCCCTCGCTGATGTACTTCTATGTCAATGAGCTCGACAAGGCCGGGCACCGCCACGGCTGCCAGTCAGCCCAGTGGGAGCACCAGCTGGAAGAACTCGATGCCACGGTGCGCCGGCTCAACGCCACCCTGCCGGCCGGCACCACGGTGCTGCTGACGGCGGACCACGGAATGGTGGACGTGCCCGAATCGCAGCGGATCGACTACTCCGCGGAGCCGGCGCTGCTCGCCGGCGTGCGGCACACCGCTGGAGAGCCGCGCATGGTCCACCTCTACCTCGAGGATAGGACGGACGACGCCGCCCGCGGCCGCCTGCTGGCCAACTGGCGGTCCCGTTTCGGGGACAGAATATGGGCCTTCACCCGTGAGGAAGCGATCGCGGGCGGCCTGTTCGGCGACGTGCGCGCCGAGGCCGTCTCGCGGATCGGCGAGGTCATGATCGCGGCCCGGGACGCGCTGGCGCTTTATGATACACGCAGGGTCCGGCCCACTGCCCTTGAGGTTGTGGGCCAGCACGGTTCCCTGACGAAAGCCGAGCGGGAAGTCCCGCTGCTCTACTTCCAGGCCGACGGTAAAAAAGCGCCCCGCGGCTGACGCTCCCGCCTGAATTCGGGACGGAAATCCCTGCCTGAAATTTCGGGACGGAAATCCCTGCCTGAAATTCTTGCCGGAAACGCGGGCCCGGCTCTTATTGGTCGTTGCGGGTTCCGAAGACGATTTCGTCCCAGCTCGGAACGCTGGAGCGCTTCGGCTTGGCCGGCTGGCGCTCGGGCTGGTCCGTTCCGGGCTCGTTCCGGGCAGCGGCGTGGGATTCGCGGTGCTGCCGCCGGGACGTTCCGCCGCCGATCAATTCATCCAGGCCCGGGCTCGCGGTCGGGCCGCTCTTAGGGGCCGGGCGCAGTTGCGAGGCCGCGATGGTGACTTCCCGGGTCTCGGTGCTGACGCCATCGTGCAGTTTCAAGGCATCGTCCTCCTCCGGGAGGCGCGGTGCGAGGCTCAGCCGCGAGAGCATCGACGGCCTGCCGTCGCGCCGCCGCGTGAAGGGGTCGGTTTCCGACGGGGCGGCCGCCTCCACTGCCGGTACGTCCGGCAGGCCGGGGTTGATGAGGGCCGGGTCGGTCTGGGCCGGGGCGGGATCGCCCTCCGCAGCGGATTCGGGGACGGCATCCGGTTCCACAGCTGCCGGAAGCCCGGCTGCTTCCGGGACCTCCGAGGGACGGGGGTGGGCCGCGGGGACGCCGGTGGTCAGGAGCGTGGCAAGGGCGTCGTCCGCGTCCTCGTCCACGCCGATCCGCTGTCCGCGGCGGGAACGCAGCATGTCCAGCAGCCCGTCGGCGTCTTGTTCCTGGTGGATCCTGTCCTGCTGGAGCAGCATCTGGTGAATAATGCTGTGCTGGCCGGTCGCTGTGCGGGCCGCTGCCTCGGCATCGGTTTCAAAGTCGAAAGGCCGGTCGGAGACGGCGGTAAGGCGCCGGGTCGGCACGGGGCCTTCGAGCGGCTCAAGTTCGCTCAGCTGCTGGGCCCAGCGGTTGGCGTTTTGCAGGGTCTTCCGGGCGGGATGGAAGGTCCACAGGGCCGGCGGCTCCTCGCCGATACCGGCCGGGCCGCCGGGCTTGGGCTCGAAGCGGGCCACCACGTTCCAGCTGCCGTCGGGACGTCGCCAGGAATCCCACTCAAGTGTTGAGGGCTCGACGCCGTAGGCCCTGAGCCGGTGCTCCACCATCTCGCTGAGGGACGCCGGGTTTTCACCGAACACCGACCGGTAGGCGTCGTGGCCCGGGGCGGGGGAGGCGACCTCCACCTTGCGGGCCTGCTGCGCGATGTACTCGCGTTCGGCCAGGACCGGGCCCTCATAGCGCTGGACTTTCTCCAGCGGAATTCCGGACAGTTCCGCCACTTCGGCGGCGGTGGCCCCGTTGCGAATCCTGGTCTGGATGTCGCGCGGCGACATGGCAATAGGGGGTGCGGCCGCGCTGGACGCGGTCTTCGCCGACGTCCGGCTGGCTGCCACCCGAAGTGCTTCATCGATCGGCAGCTGGAACATCTCGCCGCCGGTGCCACTCAACAGGAGATGCTCTCCGTCGTCGTGGACGCCTACAAGCCGTAGATCCTGCATACAAATCCTCCACCCTGGCATTACTAACAATCGAAACTCTGCCACCAGCCGGATGCATTTCGGCTTAGGACGGCAGGCGCGCCGTGATTTTCCGCTACTTTCCGCCGGTTTTTGCCGGTCTGCGGGAGAGATCGGGGCGAGGGGACCGGTGGGCTCTGGCATTCGGGAGGCGCTTAAGCAAAAATGACCCGACACCGGGCACAAAAACCGCATGTCCGGCGTTACAACGGTGAACCGTTCCCGGAGCCCAGGGTTACCATCCCGGCGGGCCATCCTGGAACGGCGAATCAATCGAACGAATGCGGAGTGTGAGCAACAAATAATGGCGACTGATTACGATGCGCCGCGTAAGACCGAAGAAGACATCAGCGAGGATTCGATTGAGGCTCTGAAGGCGCGGCGTACGGAGAAGCCTTCCGCCGTGGTGGATGAAGATGAGTCCGACCTCGCCGAAGGCTACGAACTTCCCGGCGCGGACCTGTCCGGGGAGGAACTGCTGGTCCGGGTCCTGCCCGCTCAGGCTGACGAATTCACGTGTGCCTCCTGCTTCCTCGTCCGCCACCGTTCGCAGATTGCCCGCGAAAAGGACGGCCTCAAGTACTGCAAGGATTGCGAGGGCTAGGCGCGCGGCAGTCCTGACCAGGAACCCGGATTCCGGGCACGCATCTCAGGACCGGGGAGGGGGCGACGTGAGGTCCCCTCTGGGAGTTGGGGAGAGCCGTGCAGGAGGCGGTGGGAACTAAGCGTTGAGCGCGGCGATCAGTTGCTCCGGGTGGCGGCTGGACGCCAGCCAGTACGGGGTGCGGTCCGAGGGGTCCTGGATCTCGATCCGGACCACCGGATCCACCCAGCCGCGGATACACAGGAACGCCAGCCCATTGAGCCGGGTGCCCCGCTCCGCCGTCGCTTCTTTGCCCCGGAACGCCGTGGCCTTGCCCAGGAACCCGCGATCAATCGTGGCCCTGCCCACCTTCAGGGTGGTCCTCGTGACCGTGATTGACGGCGTGGACAGGACCAGCAGCACGGAGATGATGACGAAGAGCACGATCGCTGCGGTAATACCGGCCCAGATGCTGATGGGCGCCAGCATGAGGATCCCGGCGCTGGAGAACCCCGCCGCAACCAGCCAGATCCAGAAGTTCGGCCAAAGCTTCTCGGAGTAAAGGGCAGTGGAGTCGCTCGGGGCGCTCTTCGGGGCAGGCGCGGCTGCGCTGGATTCGGGCATAAGCACAGCTTTTCATCTTTCCCGGGCTATTTCACCTCGGCCCCGCCCGGCTCCAGCCCTGGATCCACCCGCATTCACCCGCATCCACCGCGTACCAGTCCCGCGGGCGGCGTGCGCGGGCAGGCCGGCGGCGGCTAGGACGATGTTCCTTGCGGGCGTTAGAGTGAGGGACTGTGACTGAAGAAAACACCGCCGTCGCCAGTGCCGCCCCAACGGCCAGCGACGCAGCCTACGGAACGCCCACCTTGACGGTACAGCTGAAAATGCTCGACGACGGGCTCGAGCCGCCATCGTACGCGCACCCGGGCGACGCGGGCGCTGACCTTCGTGCCCGCGAGGACGTCGTCCTCGCCCCGGGGGAGCGCCGCCTCGTCCCGACAGGCGTCTCGATTGCGCTCCCGGATGGATTCGTTGCGCTGATCCACCCCCGGTCCGGCCTCGCCACCAAGCACGGACTCACGGTGGTGAACGCCCCGGGGACCGTGGACGCCGGCTACCGCGGTGAAATCGCGGTGACACTGCTCAATACGGACCGGGACGAGGCGATCGAGCTCCGCCGCGGCGATAGAATTGCACAAATGGTCATTCAGCGCGTGGAGTACGCCAGGTTCCTCCCGGTCGAGGAGCTCGACGGCTCCGTCCGCGGCGGGGGAGGCTTCGGCTCCACCGGCGGTTTCGGCGGACCGGCCTGAGCGCAGGCCCCGGCAACACCACGGGAGCCAACTGCGTTTCAGCAGTGCCGCAGGCACCGCAGCACATGCAGTCAATGATGCACGGAATAAGGAGCCGGCCGCGGGGTAGCGGGCGGCCACGCGGACAGGCGCCAGGACGGCGCCGGGCGGCGGTACAGGATCACAACTGAAGGAGACACCCCATGGTTTTTGGGCGCGGCAGGAAAGCCAAACAGGAGCAGCCGACCGGGGCCGATACGGACCAGAACGCTGTGGCCACGGAAGCTGCTGGTGACGCCGCCGCGACACCGGCCGGGAACGTTGCCAAAACCGCCGGCCGGGCCGCGACGGGCCCCTTCGACGTCTCGGAAATCGACGACCAGGACGGGTATGTGGACCTCGGTGCGCTGCTGATCGCACCCCGGGAGGGACTCCAGCTCCGCTTGGAGGTTGAAGAGGCGAGCCAGCGCGTCGTCGCCGTCACCATGGACCTGGAGGGATCGAGCCTTCAGCTGCAGGCCTTCGCCGCCCCCCGCTCCGAGGGCCTGTGGGATGAAATCCGTGAGCAGATCGGGCAGTCGGTCGGCAGCCAGGGCGGCCAGGTCGAGGAAGTCGAGGGCAGCTTCGGCACCGAACTCGTGGCGAAGCTTCCCGCCGGCGGCGCGGACGGCAGCCAGGGGTACCGCGTGGCCCGGTTCATCGGCGTCGATGGCCCGCGCTGGTTCCTCCGCGGAGTCTTCGGCGGCGAGGCAGCCCTTGACCGCGACGCGGCGGCCGGACTGGAGGGGCTCTTCCGGAAGATCGTCGTGGTCCGCGGCGAGAACCCCATGCCGCCGCGTGACTTGCTGCAGCTGCGCCTGCCCAAGGACACCGCCGCTGCACCGTCGCCGCAGGCGGCCCCCGAATTCGAACAGCCCGAACGCGGACCGGAGATAACTCAGATTGGCTGATGCCGCCGGCAAGAAAGCCACCGCCGCCATGTCCGTCCGGGACTTGCCGGACCGCGGGCGGGTGCTGTGCCACGGCTTCATCGAGTCCGTCACGTACGTGCCCGCCAACCAAGTGGCTTCCTTCATTGCGATCCTGATCGATCACGACCTACCTGCGCCCGTCAGCCGTTTCCCGGGTTTTGGTGCCAAAGCCGGCTCCGGTGCCGGGGCGGCCAGCAGCCTGCCGGTCAACGGGGTATCAACACACCGGGTGCGCCCCGGCGCTCAGCGCCAGCGGCCGGCCGGTCCCAAGGAGCGGCTGCGCGTTGTTTGGCTGGGCCGGCGCCGGATCCCCGGCGTCGACGCCGGAACAGAGCTCCGGCTCGAGGGCATGGTCACCATCCGCGACGGGCTGCCCACGATCTTCAACCCACGCTACGAAATACTCTCCCGCCAGGAGGAGCAATGACCTTGCCCGAACACCCCGAGCGGGACCGCCCGGAGCGGCCTCAGCAAGACACCGACCGGCAGGAGCCGGCGGAATCCGCGGACGGCGGCCGGGACATCTCCGCACCCGTGACTTCCGAGCCCACCACCGCCCAGCCCACAACCGCCGCGCCAACTGTCGCTCAGCTTGCCGGGGACTACGCGGCCAAGGCCGGCCTGCACCGGTCGAGCAACGGCAACATTGATGTGCTTAGAAGCGCCGGCGGCATCCAGGGCATCGCCGAGAGCATCCTCCCGGGCCTGGTCTTCCTGATTGCCTTCACCATCGACCGGGAAAACCTGGCGATGGCCGTCACGGCCTCCCTGGCGGTGGCCGCCGTCTTCACCGTGGCGCGGCTGGTTCAGCGCAAACCACTGACGCAGGCTCTCGCCGGCTTCATCGGCGTCGGCCTCTCCGCCTGGCTGGCCACCTCGACCGGCAAAGCAGAGAACTTCTACGTCCTGGGGTTCTTCACCAACGTCGGCTACATCCTGGCAATGTCGATCTCCGTGGCCGTGCGCTGGCCGATCGCCGGCCTGCTCTTCGGCTTCATCCGCAACGAGGGCCTGGAATGGCGCAAGGACCCGAAACGGATCAGGGCGTACAGCATCGGCACGTGGGTGATCGTTGCCGTGCTGGTCCTGCGGCTCGTGGTGCAGGTTCCGCTCTACTTCATGGGCGAGCAGGGCCTCGCCGCCCTCGCCACCACCAGGCTCATCATGGGCGCGCCGCTGTACATCCTCGGCATCTGGATTGCCTGGCTGATCACCCGGCCGGCCCCGGTGCCCGCCGCGGCCCCAGAGGCCAACTGACCCGATGCGCTATCAGATATGGCCGTTCCCAAACTTCGGGAACGGCCATATCTGATAGCGCATCTATTGGGAGCGGAACGGATCAGCCGTCGAAGCCGTCGTCCCCGGCCGGCTGGGTGCCGTGGCCGTGCTGGTCCGAGGTCACCGGGTGCTGGTCCTCCAGCGGTGATTCGGGCGCCAGCAGGGCGCGGAGGTCGTCCTCGGCCGCGATCGTGGTGACAAAGAACAGCTCGTCGCCGCCGTCGATCACGTCGTCGCGGCTCGGCGTGATGGGCGCCTGGTCCCGCAGGATCGCAACGAGGGTGGCGTCCTCGGGCCACTGGACATCGCCCACGGTCAGCCCGATCACATGCGAGTCGTGCGGGACCGTGAACTCCACCAGCGAGGACACCCCGGTCTGCAGTGTCAGCAGCCGCACCAGGTCACCGATCTCCACCGCCTCCTCCACCAGGGCGGTCATCAGCTGCGGGGTGTTGACCGCGACGTCGACGCCCCAAGAGTCGTCGAACATCCAGTCGTTCTTGGGGTTGTTGACCCGGCCGACGGTACGCCCGACGCCGAATTCCGTTTTGGCCAGCAGCGAGACCACCAGGTTGACCTTGTCGTCACCGGTGGCGGAGACCACGACGTCGGCGTCCTCGAGTTTGGCGTCCTGCAGCGTGCTCAGCTCGCAGGCATCACCGACCAGCCAGTGGGCTCCGCGCAGCCCGCTCCGGCCGATGACCTCCGGCTTCTCGTCGATCAGCAGGATTTCGTGCTTGTGGGCCAACAACTCGCGGGCGATCGAGGACCCGACGCTTCCGGCACCGACGATGACGACTTTCACTCAGGACTCCTTGGCGGGGGATTTGGCGAGAATATGGCCGATTTCCGAGCTCCGGTCCACGTTCAGCATGGCGTGGACGGTGTCGCCGTCCTGGTAGGACGTGCCGGCAACGGGCAGCATGCCCTCGCCGAACCGGGTCAGATACGCGATCCGGATGCCGGCCGCCTTCTCGATCGAGGAGATCGGGTGCCCGATCCAGTCCGGGTTAAGGTCAACTTCGGCGAGGACCAGCCGGCCCGAGGGCTCCCGGTAGTCGCCGGCGATGTGCTGTTCGGGCAGGATGCGGCGCAGCACCTGGTCGGCGCTCCAGCGGACCGCGGCGACCGTGGGAATGCCGAGGCGCTGGTAGATTTCGGCGCGGCCCGGATCGTAGATCCTGGCCACCACATGGGGAACGTGGAAAGTCTCCCGCGCCACCCGGGTGGCGAGGATGTTGGAGTTGTCGCCGCTGGAAACGGCCGCGAAGGCATAGGCCTCCTCGACGCCTGCCCGCTTCATCGTCTCGCGGTCAAACCCGACCCCCGTGACCTTCCGTCCGGAAAACCCGGTGCGGAGCCGCCGGAAGGCGCGGTCATCCTGGTCGATGATGGCCACCGAATGACCGGCGTCCTCGAGCGTGTGTGCCAGGGTTGACCCGACACGGCCACAACCCATGATCACGAAGTGCGCCACAAGGGCCTCCTCTTGGTTCTGCGTCTGATACTGCGTAAAACTCTACCGGCCACGCGGTGCCGGAAGGCCACGGCCACGGGGCGCCGGCCGACGTCCTTGCGGACGCCAACTTCGCCGTCATGACATCGCGTCCGAATCAGACTAGCTTTGTGTGGTGCTGACAATTTTCAATGCCGTGAAGCGGGTGCTGGTAGGCAAGCCCTTCCGGAACGACCGTCTGGCCCACACGCTCTTGCCGAAGCGGATCGCGCTGCCCATTTTCGCCTCGGACGCGCTGTCCTCGGTGGCCTATGCCCCGGATGAAATCCTCCTGACCCTGGCCCTGGCCGGCGTGAGCGCGGTCGCCATCGCTCCGTGGGTGGGCCTCGCCGTCATGGTGGTGCTTCTGACCGTCGTGGCCTCCTACCGCCAGAACGTCCACGCCTACCCCTCCGGCGGCGGCGATTACGAGATTGCCAACGTCAACCTGGGCAAGTTCGCCGGCCTCACCGTGGCCTCGGCGCTGCTGGTCGACTATGTGCTGACGGTGGCTGTGTCCATGTCGTCGGCCGCGACGTACCTGACCACCGCCGTGCCCTCGCTGCACGGGCAGCAGGCGGCGATTGCCACGATCGGCGTCATCATCCTGGCCCTCGTGAACCTGCGCGGGATCAAGGAGGCGGGCAGCGTCTTCGCCGTCCCGACCTACATCTTCATGGCCTCGATCCTGGGTATGACCGCCGTCGGGGTCTTCCAGGCCGCAACCGGCCAGCTGGGGCAGGCACCGTCGGCGGCGTTCGAGATTGTG
This sequence comes from Arthrobacter sp. P1_D4, assembly GCF_056406115.1. Classification (NCBI taxonomy): domain Bacteria; kingdom Bacillati; phylum Actinomycetota; class Actinomycetes; order Micrococcales; family Micrococcaceae; genus Arthrobacter; species Arthrobacter sp. P1_D4. Next base: position 61,830 of record NZ_JBFUAU010000007.1, read on the forward strand.
CCTGAGCCGGGCTTCGACGAAGGACTTGTCGGTCTGGCCGGCGCGTTCCTGCTGCTGCGTGCCTTCTCCTCCGGCGCGGCGGCCCTGACCGGCGTCGAAGCCATCAGCAACGGTGTGCCCAACTTCCAGAAGCCGAAGAGCAAGAACGCGGCCACCACGCTGCTGCTGCTGGGCGTGATTGCCTCGGCCATGCTCGCGGGCATCATCTACCTGGCCAACGCCACCAAAGTGCACATCGTGCTGGACCCGGCGACCGAATTCCTGCTGAACGGCAAACCGTTGGAAGAGGGCTACATCCAGAACCCGGCCATCAGCCAGATCGCGCAGACCGTCTTCGGCGAGGGCTCCATCCCGTTCTATATCGTGGTGGCCGCCACCGGCGTCATCCTGGTGTTCGCCTCCAACACGGCGTTCAACGGTTTTCCGGTGCTCGGCTCGATCCTGGCGCAGGACGGCTACCTGCCGCGCCAGCTGCGCACCCGTGGCGACCGGCTGGCCTTCAGCAACGGCGTCCTGGCCCTGGCGGCCGGCGCCCTGGTGCTCATCATCGCCTTCAACGCCGACGTTACAAAGCTCATCCAGCTCTACATCGTGGGCGTCTTCATCTCCTTCACGATGAGCCAGCTGGGCATGATCCGGCACTGGGGCCGGGAGCTGAAGCTTTCCAAGGAACCTGCCGTGCGGTTGCGCATCATCAAGTCCCGGACCATCAACACGGTGGGCTTCTGCATGACCGCCCTGGTCTTGGTGATCGTCCTGATCACCAAGTTCTCGCAGGGCGCCTGGATCGCGCTGCTGGCGATGTTCGTGCTGTTCCTGATCATGTGGAGCATCCGGGCGCACTATGACAACGTGGCCAAGGAACTCGCCGTCGACGAGGACTCCTCGCCGCGCGCCCTACCCACCCGGGTGCACGCGGTGCTGCTCGTCTCGCACGTGCGCAAGCCGGTTCTGCGCGCCCTCGCCTACGCCCGGGCCTCCCGCCCGTCGCGGCTGGACGCCATTACCGTGGACATCAGCTCCGAGGAAACCGAGGCGACAGTTGCGGACTGGGAGAAGCTCGAAATCCCGGTACCCCTAACCGTGCTGGCCAGCCCGTTCCGCGAAACGGTGACCCCGATCATGGACTACATCAAGAACATGCGCCGCGATTCGCCGCGCGACCTGATCGTGGTCTACATCCCGGAGTACGTCGTGGGCAAATGGTGGGAGCAACTCGTCCACAACCAGACCGCGCTGCGCATCAAAACCCGGCTGCACTTCGAGCCCGGGGTCATGGTGTGTAGTGTGCCGTGGCAGCTGAAATCGTCCGAAGAAGCCAAGAACCTGCAGGATATCCAATGACCCACGACACCCGGACGCACGCCCACACCGATACCCGCACCGAACTGACGCTCGACGTCGGACCCGTCGCCCACGGCGGGCACTGCGTTGCCCGGCACGAGGGACGCGTCATCTTCGTCCGGCACGGGATTCCCGGCGAAAAGGTCCGTGTCCGGCTCACTGAGGACGGCCCGGCCGCGAAATTCTGGCGCGCCGATGTGGTGGAGGTCCTGGAGCCCTCCCCGGACCGGGTGCCGCACTTCTGGGACCTCGCCGATTCCGCGCGCTCCTGGTCGCACCGGCACCCGCCCGTCGGCGGCGCCGAACTCGGCCACATCTCTCTGGCGCGCCAGCGCAGCCTCAAAGCCGAGGTACTGGCCGAACAGCTCAAGCGGCTGGCCGGCGTCGAACTTGCGCCGGCGGGGCAGCTCACAGTCGAAGCCGTCGGCACGGCCGCGGGGGAGCCGGCCGCGTCCGGCCTGGGCTGGCGGACGCGKGCCGGCTTCGCCGTGACGGCGGCCGGCAAGCTCGGCATGCACGCCCACCGCTCCGATGCCATCCTGCCCGTGCGCGACATGCCGCTGGCCGTGGACGGGATCAACGCGCTCCGGCTCTGGGACATCGACCTGCAGGGCATCGACCGGGTCGAGGTCGCCGCCCCGGCGAACGGCTCCCGGCCGCTGGTGCTGCTGGTGCCAGCCCCGGGAACCCGGTCCAAGCGGCTCAGCGGCATCCTGGCCCAGCTGCCCGACGACGTCTCGGTCGCCAGCCTGGACCCGGCCACCGGCGAGGTGCTGCAGTTGCGCGGCCGCACCTACGTCCAGGAGTCTGCAGCGGGCCACGAGTACCGGGTTACCGGCGACGGCTTCTGGCAGATCCACCGGGATGCCCCGGAGACACTCGTCGGCGCCGTCACCGGCTTCCTGCACGACGGCGGCTACCTCGCGCCGGGCTCGGTGGTGGCGGACCTGTACGCCGGGGCCGGGCTGTTCACGGCACCGCTGGCCGATGCCGTGGGCGTGACCGGATCCGTGCTCTCGGTCGAGGGAGCCCCGGGAACCAGCCGCGATGCACGCAAGAACCTGCACGACGCCGCCCAGGTCGAGATCGTCCAGGGCCGTGTGGAGCGCGTGCTGCGGCAGAAACCCCGCAACTTCGACGCCCTGATCCTGGACCCGCCACGCGCAGGTGCCGGCAAGGCGGTAGTCAAACAGTTGATGGACGCCGGTCCCCGGGCCGTCGCCTACGTCTCCTGCGATCCGGCCTCATTCGCCCGCGACCTGGGCTATTTCCGGCAGGGCGGCTGGGGCCTGGCCGGGCTGCGTGCCTTCGACCTGTACCCGCATACCCACCACATGGAGACTGTGGCGTTGCTGACTCCTCAACCGTGATGCCACTAGGATGGGCGTAGTAGTCCGTCGTCGCGCTCCATCATCAGTGGTTAATTGAGTACTGGCGTTGAATTAACCACCTGCGTTGATTTAGCGGCCGTTCCCTGCGTTCTTACCTGCATTGCGTACCATGATGTACCGATGCCTGTATTAGTTAGGCCGACCTAACTAGCAAGGGTCCAGTAGCGCGACAAAGATGAAACTGTTGCGAGAGGAGTCCTGCGATGAGCATTGTGGACAGCTTCGGTTCAAAAGGCAAACTTAATGTAGCCGGAACCGAATATGAAATTTTCCGGTTGAACTCCGTCGAAGGTGCAGAAAACCTTCCGTTCAGCCTCAAGGTATTGCTTGAAAACCTGTTGAGGACCGAGGACGGTGCCAACATCACGGCCGACCACGTCCGTGCGCTGGCAGGCTGGGATCCCAGCGCCGAGCCCGACACCGAGATCCAGTTCACGCCGGCGCGCGTGATCATGCAGGACTTCACCGGCGTGCCGTGCGTCGTTGACCTCGCCACCATGCGTGAGGCCGTCAAGGAGCTCGGCGGAGACCCGAAGCGGGTCAACCCGCTGGCACCGGCCGAAATGGTCATTGACCACTCGGTCCAGATTGACGCCTTCGGCAACTCCGGCGCACTGGAGCGCAATATGGAGATCGAATACCAGCGCAACGGGGAGCGTTACCAGTTCCTGCGCTGGGGCCAGACTGCATTTGACGACTTCAAGGTCGTCCCGCCGGGCACCGGCATTGTGCACCAGGTCAACATCGAGTACCTGGCCCGCACCGTTATGACCCGTGAAGTCGACGGCGTTGTCCGCGCCTACCCGGACACCTGCGTCGGCACCGACTCGCACACCACCATGGTCAACGGCCTGGGCGTGCTGGGCTGGGGCGTTGGCGGCATCGAGGCCGAGGCTGCCATGCTTGGCCAGCCCGTGTCCATGCTCATCCCGCGCGTCGTGGGCTTCAAGCTCACCGGCTCCATCCCGGCCGGCGCCACCGCCACCGACGTCGTCCTGACCATCACCGAGCAGCTGCGCAAGCACGGTGTGGTCGGCAAGTTCGTCGAGTTCTACGGTGAAGGCGTCGCGGCTGTGCCGCTGGCCAACCGTGCAACGATCGGCAACATGAGCCCGGAGTTCGGCTCCACCGCCGCGATGTTCCCGATCGACGACGTCACCCTCGACTACCTGCGCCTCACCGGCCGGTCCGACGAGAACGTCGCGCTCGTGGAGTCGTACGCGAAGGAACAGGGCCTCTGGCACGACCCCTCCCGCGAGATCAAGTTCTCCGAGTACCTCGAACTGGACCTGTCCACGGTTGTTCCGTCGATCTCCGGCCCGAAGCGCCCGCAGGACCGCATCATCCTCACGGAGTCCAAGGCCCAGTTCCGCGAGGACCTGCGCAACTACGTGAAGGAAGACCTGGCCGACGGAAGCCTGGACGAAGCGATCGACGAAAGCTTCCCGGCTTCGGACTCGCCCTCGTTCACCGCCTCTTCGTCGCACCCGAGCGACGTGGCCCCGCACGCGCACGGCCCGAAGTCCAACGGCCGCCCGTCCAACAAGGTCAGCGTCAAGACCGCGGACGGACGCGAGTTCGAGCTCGACCACGGCGCGGTCTCGATCGCCTCGATCACCTCCTGCACCAACACGTCCAACCCGTCCGTGATGCTGGCCGCCGCACTGCTGGCCCGCAACGCCGTCGACAAGGGCCTGACGTCCAAGCCCTGGGTCAAGACCTCCGTGGCTCCCGGTTCCAAGGTAGTCACCGACTACTACAACAAGTCGGGCCTGACCCCGTACCTGGAGAAGCTCGGCTTCTACATCGTGGGCTATGGCTGCGCCACCTGCATCGGCAACTCCGGTCCGCTCGACGCCGAGATCTCCGAGGCCATCCAGGCCAACGACCTCTCCGTCACCGCGGTGCTCTCCGGCAACCGTAACTTCGAAGGCCGGATCAACCCGGACGTGAAGATGAACTACCTGGCCTCCCCGCCGCTGGTCATCGCTTACGCCCTGGCCGGTTCCATGGACTTCGACTTCGACAACGACGCCCTGGGCCAGGACGAGGCCGGCAACGACGTCTTCCTGAAGGACATCTGGCCGAACCCGGTCGAGGTCCAGCAGGTCATCGATTCCTCGATCGACAAGGAAATGTTCGCCCGCGGCTACGAAGGCGTCTTTGAGGGCGACGATCGCTGGAAGGCGCTCGACACCCCCGCCGGCGACACCTTCGCCTGGGACGAGAAGTCCACGTACGTCCGCAAGCCCCCGTACTTCGAGGGCATGAAGGCCCAGCCGGAGCCGGTCCAGGACATCACCGGTGCGCGTGTGCTGCTCAAGCTGGGCGACTCCGTCACCACGGACCACATCTCCCCGGCCGGTTCCTTCAAGTCGGACACCCCGGCCGGCCAGTACCTGCTGGCCAACGGTGTGGAGCGCAAGGACTTCAACTCCTACGGCTCACGCCGTGGCAACCACGAGGTCATGATCCGCGGCACGTTCGCGAACATCCGCATCAAGAACCAGCTCCTGGACGGCGTGGAGGGCGGCTTCACCCGCGACTTCACCCAGGCCGACGGCCCGCAGGCCTACGTCTACGACGCCGCGCAGAACTACCAGGCAGCCGGCACCGCGCTGGTGGTCCTGGCAGGCAAGGAGTACGGCTCGGGTTCGTCCCGTGACTGGGCCGCCAAGGGCACTGCCCTGCTGGGCGTCAAGGCTGTCGTTGCCGAGAGCTACGAGCGCATCCACCGCTCCAACCTGATCGGCATGGGTGTCCTCCCGCTGCAGTACCCGGCCGGCCAGAACGCCGCCAGCCTGGGCCTGACCGGTACGGAAACCTACGCAGTTGAGGGCGTCACCGCCCTGAACGACGGCACCACGCCGAAGACCCTCAAGGTCACGGCCACCGCCGAAGACGGTTCCGTCACGTCCTTCGACGCCGTGCTGCGCATCGATACGCCGGGCGAGGCGGACTACTACCGCAACGGCGGCATCCTGCAGTACGTCCTGCGCCAGATCTCCGCACACTAGCGGAGCTGCCGGGCACGCTCCGGTAACGCATGCAACGGCCCCGGCCGGTCACTGACGCCCGGAGGCGTTAGAGTTAAAAGGCATGTCTACCACCCGAAGGAGGGGCCGTTGGGAATCTTGGACACCATCCGGAATCCGCAGGACCTGAGTAAGTTGTCCGGGGCGCAGCTGGATCAGCTGGCAGCCGAGGTCAGGGATTTCCTGATCGGCAACGTCTCCCGGACGGGAGGGCACCTGGGCCCGAACCTCGGCGTCGTCGAGCTCACCATCGCGGTGCACCGGATCTTCGATTCCCCCCGCGACAGCATTGTCTTCGACACAGGGCACCAGTCCTACGTGCACAAGCTCCTCACCGGACGGCAGGATTTCAGCACGCTCCGCCAGCAGGGCGGCATGTCCGGCTACCCGGACCGCGCCGAATCCGAGCACGACATCGTCGAAAGCTCGCACGCGTCTTCCTCGCTGTCCTGGGCCGACGGCATCTCGCGCGCCCGGCAGCTGACCGGCGACGGCGACCGCTTCGTCGTCGCGGTGGTGGGCGACGGCGCCCTGACCGGCGGCATGGCGTGGGAGGCCATCAACAACATCGCGGCGGACAAGAAACGCCGTGTCGTGATCGTGGTCAACGACAACGGCCGCTCCTACGCCCCGACGGTCGGCGGGTTCGCCGACTACCTGGCGTCCCTGCGCCCCACCATCGATTCCCTCCGGGCCGCGCCCTCCTATGAAGGCACGCTCGAGTGGTGGAAGCGCAAACTGCAGAAGGGCGGCCCCGCGGGGCAGTTCACGTACAAGAGCCTGCACGCCATGAAGAAGGGCATCAAGGACTGGTGGGCCCCGCAGGGCATGTTCGAGGACCTCGGCATGAAGTACATCGGTCCCGTCGACGGCCACGACCTCCAGGCCATGGAAAACGCCCTGTCCACCGCCAAGAACTATGCCGGCCCCGTGATCGTGCACGCCATGACGGAAAAGGGCCACGGCTACGCCCCGGCCCGCGCCCATGAAGCGGACCAGTTCCATGCCGTGGGGATCATCGATCCGGAGACCGGCGCACCCACCGAGGCCGGTGGCGCGAAGTCCTGGACCGCGGTGTTCGCCGACGAGATCGCCGACATCGCCGACGAGCGCCAGGACATCGTCGGGATTACCGGTGCCATGCTGATTCCGGTCGGGCTACACAAGTTCGCCGCCCGGCACCCGGAGCGCGTGTTCGACGTCGGCATCGCCGAGCAGCACGCCCTCACCTCGGCTGCCGGCATGGCGTTCGGGGGACTGCACCCGGTGGTCGCGGTCTACGCGACGTTCCTGAACCGTGCCTTCGACCAGCTGCTGATGGATGTCGCCCTGCACAAAGCCGGCGTCACGATCGTGCTGGACCGGGCCGGCGTCACCGGACCCGACGGCGCAAGCCATCACGGCATGTGGGACATGGCCATGGTCCAGATCGTCCCCGGGCTGCACCTCGCCGCGCCGCGCGACGCCACCCGGCTGAGGGAGGAACTGCGCGAGGCTGTGGCCATTGAAGACGCCCCGAGCGTGCTCCGCTACTCTAAGGGCAACGTCGGCCCCGAAGTCGATGCGGTCGAACGCCTGGAGGACGGCGTGGACGTGCTGGCCCGCCGGCCCGCGGGCTCGAGCGAGAACGACGTCCTGATCGTCAGCGTGGGCGCCATGTCAGAACTCGCTCTGGACGTCTCCGGCCGGCTCGGTGCCCAGGGCATCAGCTCCACGGTGGTGGATCCGCGCTGGGTCCTCCCGGTCCGGCAGTCCATCATCGATCTCGCCGCGCGCCACCGCCTGGTCATTTGCATTGAGGACGGAGTGCGGGCCGGCGGCGTCGGTTCCCGGATCCGCCAGGAGATGCGTGCCGCGGGCGTCGACACCGCCCTCAACGAGGTGGGCCTGCCGGTCGAGTTCCTCGAACACGGCACGCGCAGCCAGGTGCTCGAACGCGTGGGCCTGACCGCCCAGCAGATCACGCACGACGTCGTCGCCCAGGTCCTGGGCACCAAGGTGCCGTTTGCGCGCCCCTTGCCCGGCCAGGAACACCCCAGCACCGGCAGCATCCCGCAGCTGTAGCCAGCACATCCGTTGAGCACTACCCGTGGGCGCCACTGAATCCGGCGCCGGACGGCCCAGGAAGGAACTGGCATATGAGTGGAATTATCAGAGTTTACAAGCGTGACGAAGAGGGCACCCTGCACTTCAGGGAGGCCTGGTTTGATGAGGACTACAGCCAGTTCGTGATGAACCACGGCGTCGTCGGACACCAGAGCAAGACGGACGAGACCGACGTCGCGGACGCCGAGGCGGCGGAGCGCCTCATGGACGCCTTCGCGGCGCAGTGCGCCGAGGACGGCTACGCCGAAATTCCGGCGGAGGAACAGTCCTGGGTAGTAGCCCAGTACGCGCTGAAGACCAAGGAGGGGACCAGCCGCGACCGGTACCTCGAGGAAAAAGCCAAAGACGCCCTGATCAGCCATCTGGCCTGGCGGGGCCTGGGGATCGTGGACCGCAGCGAATTTTCCGACGCCCGGCTCAACATCTTCTGCCTCACCCCGGACGTGAATAAGACCGTCAACGCCATCAAGGTCTGCATCCGCGGCGAAGACCTCGACTTCACCAAACTGAGCATTGGCGCCGCGCCGTTTGGCGAGGATACTTTCAAGCTCAAGCACTCGCCGAAGCCGGCAAACAGCTTCACGCTTTAGGCAGCACGGGCAAGGAGCCGGGCACGGCTCACACCAGTTTGGGGGCACGGACTGAAAGGCAACGCAATGACGCGCAAACCCTCGAAACCAGGCTGCACCCCGCTGCCCGCGGGACTCGCGGCGCCCGCGCGAAAGTCGCTCGCGCACGCCGGGATCGAGACCCTCGAAAACCTCGTGCAGCTTGGCCGGCGCCGGCTTGCCGGGATGCCGGGCGTCTGCCCCCGGACCCTCGCGCAGCTCCAGGACGCCATGGACGAGCACGGGCTGAAGCTGCCGGCAGGGTAGCGGGGGTCCGCTCCTCCGCCGCCCGCGGCGGCCTGGCCGGGACACCCGCCGGGGCGATATAGGCTAAAACCATGACTGAATACCGCCGCGTTGGAACTTCCGGACTGTCCGTCTCTGTCGTGGGACTTGGCTGCAACAACCTGGGCCGGTCCGGGACCGTGACTGAATCGCAGGAAGGCACCGACGCCGTCGTGCACGCGGCGCTCGACGCCGGGATCACCTTCTTTGACGTCGCGGACGCCTACGGCCGCGAGCCCGGCCTCAGCGAGTCAATGCTCGGCAAGGCCCTCGGTTCCCGCCGCGACGATGCGGTCATCGGCACGAAGTTCGGCATGGACATGCGCGGCGCCAACGGCGAGGACTTCGGTGCGCGCGGATCCCGCCGCTACATCATCAAGGCGGCGGAGGCCTCGCTGCGCCGGCTCGGTACGGACTGGATCGACCTCTACCAGTTCCACACCCCGGACCCGCTCACGCCCATCGACGAGACGCTCTCGGCCCTCGACGACCTCGTCACCAGCGGCAAGGTCCGCTACATCGGCCACTCCAACCGGGCCGGCTGGCAGATCGCCGAGGCCGAGTACGTGGCACGCGCCCGCGGGGGAGCCCGCTTCATCTCCAGCCAGAACCACTACAACCTGCTGGACCGGCGCGCCGAACTCGAGGTCACCCCTGCAGCCGAGGCCTACGGCCTGGGCGTCCTGCCGTACTTCCCGCTCGCCAACGGCCTGCTGACCGGCAAATACTCCGCCGGCCAGGCCCCCGAGGGAAGCCGGCTCAGCCACACCCGCACCAACCTGGTCCACGACGCCGACTGGGAACAGCTGGGTGCCTTCGGCAAGTTCGCCGCCGACCGCGGGCTCAACGAAGTCCAGGTGGCCTTCTCCTGGCTGGCCGCCCAGCCGTCCGTCAGCAGCGTCATCGCCGGCGCCACCACCCCGGAGCAGGTACGCCAGAACGCCGCCGCCGTGGCCTGGAAACCCAGCCATGCCGACCTCGCCGAGCTGGACGACCTCTTCCCGCGCACGCCCAAGGTGGCGCTGTTCTGAACGGTCAAGATCTGAACAGTCCAGGTCTGAACGGTCCAGGTCTGAACACTGATCGTCTGAACAGTGCTGCAAGCGCCGGGGCGGCGGTACCTGCCGTGACGCATTCGATCCTGATGGATGTCGACACCGGGATCGACGACGCCCTGGCCCTGGTCTACCTGCTGTCCCGGCCCGAGGTCCACGTCCAGGCGATCACGTGCACCGCCGGGAACGTCGGGGCCCGGCAGGTGGCGCTCAACAACCTGGCCCTGCTGGAACTCTGCGGCCGCGAGGGCATCGAGGTGGCCATCGGTGCCGAGGTCCCGCTGGAGATCCCGCTGGTCACCACCGAGGAGACCCACGGGCCGCAGGGCATCGGCTACGCCGAGCTGCCGCCGCCGCGCCAGCAGATCTCGGCCCGGCACGCCGTCGACGTCTGGGTAGAGGAGGTGCGGGCGCACCCGGGGGAGCTCACCGGCCTGATCACCGGGCCGCTGACCAACTTCGCCCTGGCCCTGCGCCGGGAACCGGAACTTCCCCGGCTGCTCAAGGGACTTGTGATCATGGGCGGCAGCTTCTACTACCAGGGCAACACCACCCCGACGGCCGAATGGAACACCTCGGTGGATCCGCATGCCGCCAAGGAAGTGTTTGCCGCCTACCGGGGCCTGCCCGAGGACAAACTGCCGATCCTGTGTGCCCTGGAAATGACCGAGCGGATCGAGATGCACCCGGAGCACCTGCGCCGGCTTGGCGAGGCCGCCGGTGCACCGGAGCCCGAACTCGTCCTCCCCGAGCAGCCCGAAGGCCAGCGCAGCCGGTCCGGGAACCCACTCGTCGAGTGCCTCTCCGACGCCCTGCGCTTCTACATGGAATTTCACCGGCTCTATGACCAAGGCTATGTGGCGCACGTGCACGACGCCTTCGCGGCCTGCGCTGCCGCGGGGCGCACACCGTTCGCCACCCGGCCGGCCACGGTCGACGTCGAAACGGATTCGCCCCTGCTGATGGGTACCACGGTGGCCGATTTCCGCGGGCTGTGGGGGTTGGCGCCGAACGCCAGGATCGTCTCCGACAACAACCCCGGGCACTGCTTCGACGAATTGATTTCCTCGATCGGCGCCCTGGCCCGGGACGTGGGACGCCGGACGCCGACGGGCTGAAACCGGACAGTATGGCTGAGCCAATGCGGGGGGTGCCCACACGGGTCTGCGGATCGCTAGTATGGCCGCCGCTCGCTAGGATGGTAGCTGCGCCGAGGTGACATGAGGCGGAACTTGTTGCACCCAGCCAAAGGAACACCCCTCATGTCACAGCCAGCCCTCACCATCATTGCCCCTGGACAGGCGGCCGGCCGCAGGCGCCGCCTGCTCGAAATCGCCGGGGCCGCCGCGATCGCCGCCACCTACATCTTCCTGGTGCTGACCCAGCCCGCTGACATTGCCAACGGCCCGGCCAGCTTCTCGGCCCTCGTTGCCCTCGGCGGCTTCCTGCTCGGCGCAGTGCTGCTGATTGCGGCCGTCCTGCCGGCGCTGCCCACCTCCACCGTGGTCCTCATCCCGGTGGCGCTGGTCCTGAACGTGGTCCTCGGACAGCTGATGGGCAGCACGGGCCTGCCGTTCTACATCGACGCGATCGGCACCGTCCTGATCGCCGTCCTCGCCGGACCCGCAGCGGGCGCCGCCACAGGCGCGCTGTGCAGCATCGTCTGGTCCTTCTTCAACCCCACCGTCCTGCCGTTCGCCGCCGGTGCCGCCCTCATCGGCTTCCTCGCCGGCATGGCCGCCCGCGGCGGCCTGTTCCGCCGCTTCTACCTCGCCCCCGTCGCCGGCTTCGTCACCGGCATCCTGGCCGGCGTCGTCTCCGCCCCGATCGCCGCGTTCGTCTTTGGCGGCACGTCAGGGCTGGGTACCGGGGCGATCGTCAGCGCCTTCCGCGCCATGGGCGATACCCTCCTGGCCGCCATCACCAAGCAGGCACTGATTTCCGACCCCATGGACAAGGCGATCGTCTTCACCATCGCGGCGCTGCTCGCCTACGCCCTGCCCCGCCGCACCACCTTCCAGTTCCCCTTCGTGCGGCGCTACCGGGTGCTCGCCGGCAAGGCCCCGGCAGCACCGGACGCCTGAGCCCCGCGGCGGCTGGGACACCCCGACCCTGCGACACTGACACAGCGACCATGACACCGCGACTGCACCCCTTCACCACGCTGACCCTCGCCGTATGCGCCGCCGTCGTCACGACGGCGGCCGCGTATTGGCCGTTGTCTGTCGCCGTGGCCCTCGCCGCGGTGATCCTTGCCGCGCGCCATGGCATTGCGGGGCGCGTCCTGACCGCAGGAGCCGTGATCCTGACGCCCCTGTGCCTGTCCCTGCTGGTGCTGCACGGCCTCTTCTTCCCTGAGGGCCAGACCGTGCTGGCCCAGTGGGGCCCGGCGAGGGTCACGGCCGAGGGTCTGGGCTTCGCACTGGAGCTGGGAACCCGGACCACGGCCTGCGTGCTGGTATTCCTGCTCTTTTCCTTCACCGTGAGCGTCCCCGACCTCGTCTCCGCCCTCGCCGGGCGTAGGATCCCGCCGCAGTTCGGCTTCGTCCTGGCCTCCACGCTCACCCTCCTGCCCGCCGTCGCGGGCCGCCTGGACCGGATCCGGCAGGCCCAGGAAACCCGCGGGATGGTGGTCGGACGCGGCCTGCTGTCCCGCCTCGGCACCCTCCGTCTGCAGATGGTGCCGCTGGTCCTGGCACTGATTGACGACGCCGGAAGCCGGGCCCAGGCGCTCGACGCCCGCGGCTTCGGCAGCCCGGGGCCCCGGACCAGCTACCGCGAAGTCGCCGACCCGCCCGCCCAGCGGCTCTTCCGTGCAGCCGCGCTGGTGTTCGCGGCGGCCGCCGTCGCCGGGCGGATTATGGCCTCCTGGCCTGCCGGGGCGGCGTCATGACGGCCGCCACCCGCACGGCGCTTCAGATCCGGATCGAGGCGTTCACGTTCCACGGCGATGACGCCCCGGTGCTGAGGGATGCCGCACTCTCGGTCACGCCGGGTTCCCTGACCGCCGTCCTGGGCGGGTCCGGGAGCGGAAAATCCACGTTGGGCAAACTTTTGGCCGGCTGGCTCCGGGCCGGTCACGCCGGACAATTCCGCGGCAGCCTGGAGCTCGGTGGCACGGTGCTGGAATTCCGCGGCGTGCCCGAGGACCCCCGGATCAACCCCGCCGAGTGGTCCCGCCGCGTGGCCTTCGTTCCGCAGGACGCCGCGGCGATGCTCTCCTCGGTGCGCGCCACGGTCGCGGAGGAGTTGGCCTTCGGCCTGGAAAACCGCGCGACGGCCCGGGAGGACATGCTCCGCGCGGTGGAGCGCACGGCTGCCCGCACCGGACTCTCTCACCTGCTGGACCGGGACCCGGCCACGCTCTCCGGCGGGGAGCTGCGCCGGCTCGCCGTGGGCTGCGCCGTCATCGCGGAACCGGACGTGCTCATCCTGGACGAGCCGTTGGCATCGCTGGACGCCGCCGGAGCCGCGCAAGTCGAGGCACTGGTCCGCAGCCTCTGCGGCGCCGGGACCGGCGTCGTCCTCCTGAGCCAGGCGGCGGACCGGCTCGCCGGGGAAGCCACGCACTGGACGGTTCTCGACGCTCAGACGGCGCACGACGGCAGGACGGTCACCGCTGCCGGGACGGTCACCGCTGCCGGGACGCCGGCGCAGCTGGCCGGCTCTGCCGAACTGGAGCGCGCCGGAGTGATTGGCATAGGCGGGCCCGGCGGTATTGTGCCCAGCGTCCTGGGGTCCGGCGTTGCCGCCGGGGCCCGCCGTTCCGGGCCCGTGCCTGCCGCGGTGCCCGGTCCCGGCCCGGCATCGCTGGAACTGCGCGGGGTTGGGTTCGGCTACGCTGGGGACCCGCGGCGGCACGGCCCCGGCGCGCAGGACCGGGTCCTCCGGGACGTGGATTTGGCCGTGCGCCCTGGCGAGATCATCGCCGTGACCGGGCCCAACGGCGCCGGCAAGTCGACACTGCTGCGCCACTTCAATGGACTGCTCCGGCCCTCGGCCGGGGACGTGCTGGTCTGCGGGCGCAGCATTGCCGGCGTGCCGGTGGGAAAGGTCGCGGCTTCCGTGGGCCTGTTGTTCCAGCACCCCCGGGACCAGCTCTTCGAACGGACCGTCCTGCGGGAAGCCGCGTTCGGACTCCGGCAACTCTCCGGAAAGGCCGCCGCCGAGGGCAAGGCCCGGGCCGCTCTGGCCGCGGTGGGCCTGTCCGGTACCGAGGCGGCACACCCGGCCGAGCTGTCCGCCTCCCGGCAGCGGCTGCTCGCCCTGGCCACGGTCCTGGCCCGCGAACCGGCGGTGTTGGCCCTGGACGAACCGACCGTCGGGCTGGACCGGCACGGCCTCGAGGCGCTGCAGGGCGCCGTCGACCGCGCCGCCGCGCGGGGCGCCGCCGTCGTCATGGTCACGCACGACCTGGACTACGCACGGAGGAACGCGCACCGCGTCCTGGAACTCAGCGGCGGGAGGCTGCGGGAAATCTGACTGGGGCCGCGGGGTAGGCAGGGAATGCAACGCGCAATTTATGACGCGCAATGTATGATCCGGGACGGCCGGTGGTTCAACTTCAAGGACCCCGACGGCAACGTGCTGATGATCTGCGAGTGCTAGCAGCAACATGGCGCCGCCGGGATGCCCGGACACTGTCCCGAAAGCAGCGCCGCCGCCCGGACCAAAGTCCGGGCGGCCGGGGCCAGGAACTTCTTGCCGTTGACCCGTTCCGAGGCGCCCACCCGGTCCAGATACGGGGTGATCCCGCCCAGGAACATCGGCCAGCCCGCGCCGAGGATCATGCAGAGGTCAATGTCCTCGGGACCGGCCACAACGCCTTCCTCGAGCATCAGTCCGATTTCCTCCGCCAGTGCGTCCTGCGTCCGGCGCAGCACCTCCTCGCCGGTGGACGGGGTGCTGCCAAATGACATCAGCGCCAGGGTTTCGGCCGGAATGAACGGCTTGCCGTCCGGGCCCGGCACCGGTGCCCCGTTCTGCACGGCCCAAATGGACGTCACACCGTTGTCGATCAGCGCCTGCAGGTTCGCCGAGACCCTGAAGCGGTCCCCGAACGCCGTGTGCAGCGATTCCTGGACATGCTGCGCCACGGGCAGGCCCACCATGGCGCCGAGCACAAACGGCGTCATGGGCAGGCCCATCGGCCGCAGCGCGTTATCGGCCACGTCGGCGGGCGTGCCCTCGTCGAAGGCCGCGGTGACTTCACCCATGAGGCGCAGCAGGACGCGGTTGACCACAAACGCGGCGGCATCCCTGACCAGCACCGCCGACTTCTTGAGCCCCTTGGCGAGCTCGAACGCGGTGGCCAGCACGGCGTCGTCGGTCTTCGGTGCCCGCACGATCTCCAGCAGCGGCATCACAGCCACCGGGTTGAAGAAGTGGAAGCCGACCAGGCGCTCGGGGTGCTCAAGGTCCTCCGCCATCGCGGTGACGGACAGCGAGGACGTGTTGGTCGCGAGGATGCACTCTTCCGAGACGATCGCCTCGACTTCCTTGAAGACCTGCTTCTTGACGTTGAGTTCCTCGAAGACGGCCTCAATGACGAAGTCGGCGTCGGCGAAGGCCTCCTTCGAAACTGATCCCGTGACGAGCGCACGGGTGCGGTTGGCGGCGTCGGCGCTGATCCGGCCCTTCGCCAGCAGCTTGTCCACCTCGGCATGGACGTACCCCACGCCCTTGTCCACGCGGGCCTGGTCGATGTCCGTGAGCACCACGGGCACCTTGAGCTGGCGGGCGAAGAGCAGGGCGAGCTGGCTGGCCATCAGGCCGGCACCGACGACGCCGATCTTCGTCACCGGGCGGGCGAGCTTGCGGTCCGGGGCGCCGGCGGGACGCTTGGAGCGGCGCTGCACGAGGTCCAGGAAGGCGTACACAGTGGAGCGGAACTCGTCGGTCTGCATAAGGTCGGCGAGCGTCTCGCATTCGAGTTCAGCGGACTGCGCCTGGGTCAGGGTGCGGTTGGCCTCCATGACATCCAGGACCTTGGCGGGCGCCGGGGAAGCGTTGGAGATCTTCGCCTCCACGAAGGCCCGCCCCTTGGCGACGGCGGCCGCCCAGCGGGCGGCGACCTCCGGAGCGGACGGGTCCACGGCGTTCGCCCGCTCCGGCGCCACGGCACCGGCAATGACTTTTGCGGCCCACGCCAGGGACTGTTCCACAAAGTCGGCCGGCTCGAACATCGCGTCCGCCATGCCCAGCTGGTAGGCCTGCGGCCCGGTGAGCATGCGGTTGTTGCTCAGCGGGTTTTCGATCATGACCTTGAGGGCGTTCTCCGGCCCGATCAGCCGCGGCAGGATGTGGACCCCGCCCCAGCCAGGGATGAGTCCGATAAACGCCTCGGGAAGGGCCAGAGCGCCGGCGCCGGTGGAGACCGTGCGGTAGGTGGACTGCAGCGCGATCTCCAGGCCGCCGCCCAGGGCCAGGCCGTTGATGAACGCAAAGCTCGGCACGCCGAGGTTCGCCAGGGTGGCGTAGACGTCGTGGCCGAGCTGGGCCATCCACAGGCCCTGTTCGCGTCCGCTGACGGACTTGACCGTGGAGAGGTCGGCGCCGGCCACGAGGAAGTACGGCTTGCCGGTGACGCCGACGCCGGCAATCTCGCCCCGGGCCGCGCGTTCCTTCAGCCCTTCCAGGACCGTGCCGAGTTCGATCAGCGTGTTGGGTCCGAGGGTGGTGGGCTTGGAGTGGTCCAGGCCGTTGTCGAGGGTGACCAGCGCGAAGATGCCGGGGCTTTTGCCGTCAGTCGTCTCCCCATCGTCGACGGGCGGCAGTTCGATGTCCTGGACGTAGGAGTGGGTGACCGTCTCGTTCGGGAAGAGGTCTGCAAGCTTGCGGAAATCAGCGGCGCTCATGCTGTGGCTCCAGTCTCGGTGGTCGTGGTCGCTGCGTGCTGTGCTTCGGTGTTGTGCATTTCTATGCCCGGTGCTTCGGTGCCGTAATCCGCGTGATGCGGGTTCTCCCAGATTACGGTGGCGCCCATGCCCAGGCCGATGCACATCGTAGTCATGCCAAAGCGGACCGAGGGGTCCTCCTCGAACTGCCGGGCCAGCTGGTTCATCAGCCGGACCCCCGAGGACGCCAGCGGGTGCCCGACGGCGATCGCGCCGCCATACCGGTTGACGCGCGGGTCGTCGTCGGCGATCCCGAAATGGTCCAGGAAGCTCAGGACCTGGACGGCGAAGGCCTCATTGATTTCGAAGAGCCCGATGTCCCCGATGCCGAGCCCGGCGTTCTTGAGCGCCTTCTCGGTGGCCGGGACCGGGCCGATGCCCATGACCTCGGGTTCCACACCGGCGAAGGCATAGCTCACCAGGCGCATCCTGACCGGCAGCCCGAGTTCCTCGGCGGCATCCGCGGAGGCCAGCAGGGCTGCGGTGGCGCCGTCGTTCAGGCCCGCGGCGTTGCCCGCCGTGACCCGGCCGTGGGCGCGGAACGGCGTCTTAAGCGTGGCCAGGTCTCCGAGCGAGGTACCGGGGCGCGGGGGTTCGTCCACGGTGTTGACGGTCCAGCCCTGGCCCGGCTTCATCGTGGCGACGGGTACGAGGTCGGGCTGGATCTGGCCGTTGGCGTAGGCTGCGGCGAGTTTGTCCTGCGAGGCGACGGCGTAGGCGTCGGTGCGGTCCTTGGTGATGGCCGGGAAACGGTCGTGCAGGTTCTCGGCCGTGTTGCCCATGTTCAGCGCGGCGGGGTCCACGATCCGTTCGGACATGAAGCGCGGGTTGGGGTCGGCGCCGGCGCCCATCGGGTGGTTGCCCATGTGTTCCACGCCGCCGGCGATTACGACGTCGTACGCGCCGAAGCCGATGCCGCTCGCCGTCGTGGTGACGGCGGTCATGGCGCCGGCGCACATGCGGTCGATCGCGAAGCCGGGCACGGTGCGGGGGAGCCCGGCCAGCAGGGCGGCGGTGCGGCCGATGGTCAGGCCCTGGTCGCCCGTCTGGGTGGTGGCGGCGATCGCGACCTCGTCGATCCGGTCCGCGGGAAGCGAGGGGTTGCGGCGCATCAGTTCGCGGATGCACTTGACCACGAGGTCGTCGGCGCGGGTGCCGGCGTAGATGCCCTTGTCGCCGGCGCGGCCGAACGGGGTGCGGACGCCGTCGACAAAGACGACGTCGCGCACGGTCCTGTTTCTTCCGATGCTCGGGTTTGCGCTGCTGGGTTTTCCGCTGGTGCGGGCTTGGCTCACGGCGTACTCCTCATTGAGACATGGTGCCGGAACCGTGCCGGTGGCAGGGGTTGCCACAGGCAGGAAAGTTCCGAACGACATCATGCATCATGTTACTCGCCAGTAACATAGCTGGCAAGGAGGAGACGAGCGTCCCGGGAAGGAGCTGCTAGACGGTGGAACCCGACGGCGCCTCCGCGGCGGCCTTGGGTTCCTTTGCGGGCAGCGGCTCGGGGTGCAGGAAGGCCTCGGCAATGAGCGGAGCCGTGATTTCGATCTGCCACTGGCGCGCCCCGAGGTTCGCCAGTTCCTCGGCCACGCCTTCCTCGCTGCATTCTGCCGGTGGACGCCAGGCGACCCGCCGAAGATAGTCCGGGGTCAGCAGGTTCTCCACCGGCAGGTTCAGTTCCTCGGCCCTGCCCTGGAGTTTCGGACGGGCGGTGGCGAGCCTGGCGGCCGCCTCCGGGTCCCGGTCCGCCCAGACGCGCGGGGGCGGGGGAGCGTTGGTGGGCAGGTGCAGCGGCGGCAGGTCCTCCAGGGCCCGGGCCACGCCGATGCAGCGCAGCCAGCGGGGGGCTTCCCGCTGCGCGGCGCGGCCGTGGAAGCCCTTGGTGCCCAGGAGCTGGGGAACCGTGGAGGGCATCGCCTTGGCCGCGGCGACGAGCGCGGAGTCGGGGATCAGCCGGCCGGGGGCGACGTCACGCTTCTGGGCCAGGGAATCGCGTTCCAGCCACAGCTCCCGGACTGCGGCCAGTTGGCGGCGGTCCCGGATCTGGTGCAGTCCGGAGGTCTTGCGCCACGGATCAACGCGCGGCGGGGCCTGTCCGGCTTCGAGGATGGCGGCGAATTCCTGCTCGGCGTATTCCAGTTTCTCGTCCGCCACGAGCAGCTCAATCAGTTCCTCGCGCAGCTCGGTCAGGACTTCGACGTCGAGCGCGGCGTAGCGCAGCCACGGTTCCGGCAGGGGCCGGGTGGACCAGTCGGCGGCGGAGTGTTCCTTGGCCAAGCCGAAGCCCAGGAGCTGTTCGATGACGGCGGCGAGGCCCACCCGGGGCAGTCCGGCCAGGCGGGCGGCGAGCTCGGTGTCGAAGAGTTTGTCCGGCCACATGCCGAGTTCGGACAGGCAGGGCAGGTCCTGGCTGGCGGCGTGCAGGATCCATTCGACGCCGCGCAAAGCGTCATTGATGATGCTGAGGTCACCGAAAGGTTCGGGATCGATCAGCCAGGTTCCGGAGCCTTCGCGCCGGATCTGGACCAGGAAGGCGCGCTGGCCGTAGCGGAATCCCGAGGCGCGCTCCGCGTCCACGCCCGCAGGGCCGTGGCCGGCGGCGAGAGCCGCGGCGCAGCGTTCGAGTCCGGACCGGGTTTCAATGACCAGCGGCACGCCGTCGCGGGGAATGTCGAGGTCGATCACTTCAGGGACCAGGCTGTCGAAGCCTTCCACGGTGATGTGGGCTGTGGTGTCAGCAGCCTCGGCCGTGGTGCGACTGGCGCCGGCCGTGCTGATTTCCGGATTCTGAGGGGTCATGGTCTCTACAGTTTACCGACAACATGGCGTATAGGACCGTGACCGCGGCCGAACAGGCGCCTCATGCGTGTCCGCGGGGGCGGCGGGGAAGGGCCGTGACGCCCTCGGGCAGGGGCGGCAGTCCGGCGAAGGTGCAGACCATGTCCGACCACGCCTCCAGGTGCGAGGTGATGTCCGGGGTGGCCGGGGTCCAGGAGGCGCGGAGCTCAATGTCGATTGAATTCGGCCGGTCCGACAACGTTCCAAAGCTCTCCGAGAGCACCCGGGTGGCGGTGCCGCCGGCGGAGCGGTAAGGGGCCTGATGGTTCTCCAGCGCTTCGACCAGCCAGGTCCACGCCACGGACCCCAGGAGTTCGTCGTTGCCCATCTCGGGTTCCAGCTGGGCGCGGATGTAGGTGACGATCCGGAATTCCCCGTCCCACACGGCAGAGCCGTCGGGATCGTGGAGCAGAATGAAGCGGCCAGTGGCCAGCTCGACGTCGTCGCTGCCGGACGCCCGTGCCAGGGCAGCGGCGGCCGGGCCGTGGACCGGTCCGCCGGCGGGGGAGTCGCCCGGGCCGATCACTTCCGCGCCCAGGGCCACCGCGAACGGCGCCAGACGGGACGGGGCCGGAATTTCGTCCAGGTGCAGCTCGCTGCGGCACCGTGCCTGCCGAAGGGTCCCCAAGGCGAAGAGGAAATCTGCCGGAACCTGATCGAGGGAGCTCACCTTGGAAGGTTATGCAACGGCCGGAGCCCTGCCCGGCAGGCTCGCCGCCGGGCAGGGGAAGCGGTGCACGGTTCAGGCAGCGGCGAGCTCGCGCTTGATGGCCGCAATGAAGGAATCAACGTCATCCTCGGTGGTGTCGAAGGAGCACATCCAGCGGACCTCGCGGGCCGCCTCGTTCCAGTCGTAGAAGCGGAAGGACTTGCGCAGCCGGTCCGCGACACCGGCAGGCAGGACGGCGAAGACGCCGTTGGACTCGGTCTTCTGGGTCAGTTCGACGCCGGGGATCGCCTCGACGCCGGCGCGCAGCCGGGAGGCCATGGCATTGGCGTGCGAGGCCGAGCGCAACCACAGCTCACCCTCGAGGAGGGCAATGAACTGGGCGGACATGAACCGCATCTTGGAGGCCAGCTGCATGTTCATCTTGCGCAGGTAGACCAGGCCGTGTGCGGCCTCAGGGTTCAGGGCGACCACAACCTCGCCGAACAGCAGGCCGTTCTTCGTGCCGCCGAAGGAGAGGATGTCCACGCCGGCGTCACGGGTAAAGGCCCGCAGCGGGACCCCCAGGTGGGCGGCGGCGTTGGCCAGCCGGGCACCGTCCATGTGCAGCTTCATGCCCTTTGCGTGGACATGCTCAGCGATGGCCCGGACCTCGTCCGGGGTGTAGCAGGTGCCAAGCTCGGTGGTCTGGGTGATGGACACGGCCAGCGGCTGGGCGCGGTGCTCATCGCCCCAGCCCCAGGCTTCCTGGTCGATCAGTGCGGGGGTGAGCTTGCCGTCGGTGGTGGGGACCTGCAGCAGCTTGATGCCGCCGATCCGCTCCGGTGCACCGTTTTCGTCCATGTTGATGTGGGCGGTGGAAGCGCAAATGACCGCACCCCAGCGCGGGAGGAGCGACTGCAGGGACAGGACGTTGGCTCCGGTGCCGTTGAACACCGGGAAGCACTCGATGCCTTCGCCGAAGTGCTCTTCCATCAGCTGCTGCAGACGCGCGGTGTAATCGTCCTCACCGTAGGAGACCTGGTGGCCTTCGTTGGCGGCGGCCAGAGCCGCGAGAACTTCCGGGTGCACGCCGGAATAGTTGTCCGAGGCGAAGCCGCGGACGGAGGGATCGTGGAGCCGCACCGAAGTGCCGGCAGGGACAGTGTCAACTGTGCTGGTCATCGTTTTGCTCACGCTTTCAGTCTAAGAGGTCGGGCCGCCCGGGCTAAGCCCGGGGCCCTGGATCGGGGCCCAGACCCTGTGCCACAGACGCTGGGGCTGTGGATCCGAGCCGCGGAATCAGGGATGTTTCAGCGGCTGAGCAGCAGCCGCTGGCCGTTCAGGTCGCCGGCAGGAGCGTTGAAGAGTCCCGCTGCGGCAGCCGCCAGGTCAGCCACGTCCGTGAAGCCCGGGAATTTGCGGTCCGGGGCCTTGGCCCGCATTTGCGCGTCAACGAGGGCTTTCACCACGAAAATGACGGCGGCGCTGCGCAACGCGGCGCTGTCCTGCCCGGCGTTGTCCTGTTGCGAGCTGTCCTGCCCGGGAGTGCCGGTGGCGTTGCCCGCGGCGTGGGCCCGGCGGAAGCCGTCAGCGACCGCCAGCGTCCAGGCCTCGGCGGCCGCCTTGGCCGCGGCGTAGCTCGCCCCCGCCGCCGTCGGGGCGCTTACCGCCGTGGAGGACACCATGGCGAAGCGTCCGGCCTCCGAGGCAGCGAGGTCGTCGAAGAAGACGCGTGTGACGTTCCGCAGGGTCGTGACGGCGTTGCGTTCCAGGAAGTCCCAGTCGTCGTCGCTCTGGTCCGTGATGCCTTTCGCGCCGCGCCAGCCGCCCACCAGGTGGATAACGCCGTCGACGCGTCCGGCCATGCCTGCAATGCTTTCCCGCAGGGCGCGGACGTCGGCCAGGCTGGCGAGGTCGCAGGCGAGCGGCGTGACGCCGTCGCCGGCCTCGGCGGCGGCTGCCTCGATGCGCGCGGCATCCGATCCGACCGTGAAGACCCTGTGGCCGGCGCCGCGCAGGGCGCGGGCCGTCGCGATTCCCGACGGCCCGCTGCCCCCCGTGACCAGCACGTTCAAAGTGCGTCCGGCGCTCATCCGGCGTTCAGGGCCTGGGGGTCGCCGGACTTTGATCCCGTGTCTGAGGACCCTGTGATGCCGGCAGTGGATTCGATGACGGGACGCATCTTCTTCTCCAGCGCCTCGTAGAACATGGAGAGCGGGAACTCGTCGTCGAGGACCTGGTCCGTGAGGCCGCGGGGCGGACCGTCCAGGGGGAGGGCGTCCGGACCCTTGGCCCAGACCGAGGCCGGGTTGGGCGTGACCGTGCCGGAGATGAGCTCGTAGGCGGCGAGCCAGTGGGCCATCTTGGGGCGGTCGATCGAGCGCCAGTAAAGTTCCTCGATCTTCGCGCCGAGTTCAACCACGACGTCGGCAGCCTCGTCCCAGTCGATGCTGAGTTTGCTGTCGGTCCAGTGCAGGACGTGGTGCTGGTGCATCCAGGCGAAGAGCAGCTGGCCGCCAAGGCCGTCGTAGTTCCGCACGCGAGTGCCGGTAATGGCGAAGCGGAAGATGCGGTCGAAGATCACGGCGTACTGGACCAGCTTGGCGTGCCGGCGGGCCTCCGGGTCAGCGTCCTCGTCCTTCTCGATCTTCACGGATTCGCGGAAGGCGGTGAGGTCGCAGCGCAGCTCCTCCAGTGAATAGAGGAAGAACGGCATGCGCTGCTTGATCATGAACGGGTCGAAGGGCAGGTCGCCGCGCATGTGGGTGCGGTCGTGGATCAGGTCCCACATGACAAAGGTTTCCTGCGTCAGCTGCTGGTCCGCCAGGAGCCCGGCGGCGTCCTCGGGCAGCTGCAGGGAGGTGATCTCGGCGGCGGCGCGCAGGACGCGGCGGAAGCGTGCGGCCTCGCGGTCGGCGAAGATCGCGCCCCACGTAAACGTCGGGGTCTCGCGGACCGCGACGGTCTCGGGGAACAGGACTGCGGAGTTGGTGTCGTAGCCTGCGGTGAAGTCGAGGAACCGGATCGGGACGAAGAGCTTGTTGGAGTATTCGCCGGTTTCCAAGCCGCCGATGAATTCCGGCCAGATGACCTCGATCAGCACGGCCTCGACGAGGCGGCTGCTGCTGCCGTTCTGCGTGTACATCGGGAACACGACCAGGTGCTGGAGTCCGTTGACCCGGTGCTGCTGCGGCTGGAACGCCTGCAGGGAGTCCAGGAAGTCCGGGACCCCAAAGCCGCCATCGGCCCAGCGGTCAAAGTCGGTGACCAGCAGTTCCAGGTAGTTCGCGTCGTGCGGGAAGGACGGGGCCAGGGCCGCGACCGCCGTGGTGATGGTTGCGACGTGGCCGGCCGCGGCTTCGTGGGCTTCGGCATCCGGCACGGATCCGTCCTGGACCTGGAGAGCGCGCAGGGCGGTGGCGGCAGCCTTGAGCCGCAGCCATTCCTGGTTGCCGGCGGTGATCGGGGCGGGGGCGGTAAGAGCGGTCGTGGTCATCGTCGACGGTCGCCTTTCTGTTTGCTGTGGAGCGTGTCGCTGGATCTGAATCGAGCGTAGCAAGCAAGCAGAGACTCTAATGCAAAATTGCCTCGAGCATAAGAAAGTCTGTGGCAAGTGATTCTGAAAAGCCGTTCCAGCGGAAGGAGAGGCAGGGCTGCGGGCTACTGCCCGGCGTCGTCCGCGGGAACCAGCTTCAGGGAAACCGAGTTGATGCAAAAGCGCTGGTCCGTGGGGGTGCCGTAGCCCTCGCCGTCGAACACGTGCCCCAGGTGGGAATCACAGGTGCTGCAGCGGACTTCCACCCGGTCCATGCCCATGGTGCGGTCATGGATGTAGCGGACGGTGCCCTCGGCGAGCGGCGCCCAGAAGGACGGCCAGCCGCAGTGCGAGTCGAACTTTTCGTTGCTGGTGAAGAGGTCGGTGCCGCAGGCCCGGCACTTGTAGACACCCCGGGTGTGCGTGTCCCAGTATTCGCCGGTGTACGGCCGCTCGGTGCCTGCCTGGCGGAGCACGCGGTACTCCTCAGGCGTCAGTTCCTCGCGCCACTGGGCGTCCGTCTTTTCGACGGGCGTTCCGGCCGGAGTCTGGTCAAAGGCCGTGGCGGCGGGGTCGGCGGCGGGTTCGGTCGCGGGCTCGGTGGCGGGCACTGCCGAGGGCATGGATTTAGGCCTGTTAAAGATACTCATAGCCTCAATAACGCTCAGGAGTCCCCGATAAATCCCGAACCGGCGTACAGATGCAGGACGGGCAGCCCCAGCTTGTCCTGTGCCTTGGTGGCCCAGTCGGTGTGGAACGTGTCGGCCACGGCGTGCGGGCGGGTGATGACCACCGCCTGTCCGGCGCTGAGTTCCTTGACCTTGGCAACCAGGCCGTCAACGGCCTTGCCCTCGACGACTTCGCCCGAGACGCCGCCGCCCAGACCGGCCAGCGCGGCCAGTGAGGCGGCCAGGGTGTCGGCTGCTTCGGCCCGCTCCCCGGCGGGATCCGAGTGTGCTGTCAGTTCACGGAAGGCCTTGGCGATTTCAAGCATGGAAAGGTTTTCCAGGAAATCCACCACCAGGTGCCGCTCGGTGTTGGCCGGCACCAGGATCAGCAGGGGCGCATCACCGCCGGCAATCAGGGTTTCAATATTGACGCGGTCATCCGCACCGAGGGGCTCTTCTGTCAAAATGACGATTGGATCACTCATGACCCCAGCCTAGTCGCGCTCGTGTTGACCTGCATCGTTGTGTCCCGGGGGACCCTGGCGTGTCTGTACCGGCCCGACCGTGCGCCTGAAACCCCGCCGATGCCGTGGTTGGGCTGCGCTTCAGTAAGAATGGTGCCATGGCATCCTCCCTGCGCCTCCGCCCGGACCTCCGCCAGGCCGCTGCCCGCCAGGCCGCTGCCCGCAGAACAGCACTCCCCGTCGCGCCAGCCCCCGGCGGCGTGACGTCCGGGAGCGCCAAGTGGGCGGTGGGGGGCATCATCGGCGGCAGCGCCGCTGCGGGCGTCCTCGCCGCCGGCTCCTCGGCCCTCGCCCTCTACTTCGCCCGCCGCGTCATCACCCCGGCCCGGTTCCGGGCAGAGGACCAGGAAGTGCTGGCCGTCATCCGCGAGGGACGGGCCCTGCGGGTCATTTTCGCAGCCACCCCCGACGCCACGGTGGACGGGGTGTACGGATTCTTCTTCGACGGCGGCCGCGGGCATGCGCGGATCGGCCGGATCCTGTCCTACTCCCCGGCCGAACGCACCGTGCTGCGCGAGGTCGAGCACGTCTACAGCGGTGACATGGCCACGGCCCGGCGCGGCTGGTGGAGCGGTGCGGCCTATCCGGATCCGGCCGCCCTGGGGTTTCCGGTGGAGGACGTGCTGATCGACGTCGACGCCGGGACCGCGCCGGCCTGGCTCGTCCGCGCCGCGCCGGCCGTGGCGGAGGATGTGGCCCCCGACGTGTGGGCGATCATGGTGCACGGGCGCGGGGCCACCCGGCAGGAAGGGCTGCGGGCCGTCCGGACCGCCAGGGAACTGGGCATGTCCAGCCTGCTGATCTCCTACCGCAACGACGGCCTGGCCCCGTCAGCCAGCGACGGGCGGTACGGCCTGGGCTCCACCGAATGGCGCGACGTCGAGGCCGCCATCGGCTACGCCGTGCAGCAGGGCGCCCGCGAGGTGGTTTTGTTCGGCTGGTCGATGGGCGGCGCGATCTGCCTCCAGACCGCTGACCTTTCCCGGCACCGCCACCTGATCCGGGCCATGGTCCTGGACGCGCCGGTGATCAACTGGGTCAACGTGCTGGCCCACCACGCGGAGCTGAACCGGATTCCGTCGTCCGTGGGCCGCTACGGACAACTCATGCTCAGCCACCGCCTGGGCCGTCGGCTGACCGGCCTGGCCGCGCCCGTCGACCTCAAAGCGATGGACTGGGTCTCGCGGGCCGTGGAGCTGAGGACGCCGACCCTCATTGTGCACAGCGTGGACGACGAGTACGTACCTTACGGGCCCTCCGCGGCGCTGGCCGAGAAAAACCCCGAGATGGTCACCTTCGAGCCCTTCGACAAGGCCCTGCATACCAAGGAATGGAACGTGGACCCGGAACGCTGGGAGCGGCAGGTCTCGGCCTGGCTCCGGCAGCAGCTGGCGCCCCGCGCCAACCCCGGCGACCAGGAGCCTCCGGCCGGCAATGCCGCATCCAGTTAACAGTTCACTGACAGTTCGCTGACAGATCACGGCAGTGTTGTGCACGAACAATGCGGCACCCTGTCGTCTCGACATCTGGGGCCGGGTCAGTCGCGCCGGGTCCCGATCCTGGCGGTGCGGGCAGCCGTGAGCCGAATGAGCTCGGCCGGATCCAGCTCGATGTCCAGGCCGCGCCGTCCGCCCGAAACGAGGATGGTCTCCAGCGCCAGTGCGCTCTCATCCACCACCGTGGGGGAGGACTGGCGCTGGCCGAGCGGTGAGATGCCGCCGAGAACGTATCCGGTCCGCCGCTGCGCCGCGGCCGGATCGGCCATCTCTGCTTTCTTGCCGCCTAAAGCCGCGGCCATCGCCTTGAGGTCCAGGCTGCCGCTGACCGGCACGACGCCGACGGCGAGCCGGCCGTCGACGTCGACCATCAGGGTCTTGAACACCCGGTCAGGGTCGACGCCGAGCACTTCCGCCGCTTCCAGGCCATAACTGGCCGCCGCGGGGTCATGGGTGTAGGGGTGGGCCACAAAGGGAACCCCGGCGGCCGCGAGTGCCGCGGTGGCCGGAGTTCCCTGCGACGCGTGCTTGCGGGCCATGTTCTCTGGCTGTCCGGGCGCTGAGGGTCAGGACTGCGCCGACGGCTGGCGGTCTCCGGACGCGACGACCTTGCGCTTGATCCGGCCCAGCATGGCGGTCATTCCGCGCATGCGCAGGGGAGTGATGGCCCGGGTGAGGCCCAACAGTTCGGGCATGTCGTCCGGGACGGCCAGGATTTCCGCGGCGCTGAGCCCGTCGAGTCCTTCGTGGAGGACTCCGGCAAACCCGCGGGTGGTCGGGGCCTCCTTGGGTGCCTTGAAGTAGAGCCGGACGCGCTCAGGCGAATCGTCGTCGGCCTGTTCCGTCTCGACGGTGAGGAACAGCGGCGTCTGGCACTCCACTACCTGCTCGAGCAGCTCCGGGTGATCCCGGAGCCGCTCCGGAAGTTCCGGAAGCCCCTGCGAGAACTCAAGGAGCAGCTGCAGCCGCTCTGCTTCGGTCAGGGCCTGGAAATCGTCGACAATGTCCGCCAGCGCGGCGGGGAGGGCTGAAGTATTCATCACTCCCAGCTTACGCAGGCGCGCCGATTGTGTCCCTGTCGGGACCGGTCCCGCTCCACGGTCACCGCGGCTAACGGCCGGCCGGAACCGCGCCGCGTTCGGCACCCTTGACGATCGGGACGCGCACGGCGTTGCCCCATTCGGTCCAGGAGCCGTCGTAGTTCCGCACGGTCTCAAAGCCCAGCAGGTACTTCAGCGCAAACCAGGTGTGGCTGGACCGCTCGCCGATCCGGCAGTACGCCACGACGTCGTCGCCTTCGTTCAACCCGGCCTCGCCGAGGTAGAGGGCCTCGAGCTCGCCGCGGTTCCGGTACGTGCCGTCGCCGGCCGCCGCACGGGCCCAGGGGATGGAGGCCGCCGTGGGGATATGGCCGCCGCGCAGCGCGCCCTCTTCCGGGTAGGCGGGCATGTGGGTGCGCTGGCCGGTGTACTCCTCGGTCGAGCGGACGTCGATCAGCGGCTTGCCGAAGTGCGCCAGGACGTCATCCTTGAAGGCGCGGATCGGGGCGTCGTCCCGCTCCACGACGGGGTAGTCGGCGGGGGTGGCGGCGGTCGTGACGGTGGAGAGCGCCCGGCCTTCCGCGATCCACTTGTCCCGGCCGCCGTCCAGGAGCCGGACGTCCTCGTGGCCGAAGAGCGTGAACACCCACAGGGCGTACGCGGCCCACCAGTTCGACTTGTCGCCGTAAATGACCACCGTGCTGTCCCGGGAAATGCCCTTGGACGCGACCAGCGCGGCGAAGGCTTCGCCGTCGACGTAGTCGCGGGTCACCTCGTCGTTCAGGTCCGTGTGCCAGTCGATTTTCACCGCGCCGGGGATGTGTCCGGTCTCGTACAGCAGGACGTCTTCGTCGGATTCGACCACCACGAGATTGCCGCCGTCGAGGGCCCCATCCTCGATCGCGGTGGCCAGCCATTCCGTGGACACCAGGCGGTCAGGGTGGGCGTAGGCGGCGAATTTCTCGTTCTGCTCAACGGGGTAGGTCATTGCGATGGCCTTTCACTTGAACGGTCAGGAGGCCGGGCGCGGAAAGCGTGCGCCGCGCCAGGCCTGTTACAACACTAGTCACGGGCCGGTGGGAATGCTCCACCGGGTTCACACGGGGAAATGTGGTCTTCCTCACGCCGGCCGCGGGTCCACAGCCGCGCACGCGGGCCGGCCAGGCTTTGCCGGTATTCTTGCTGGGGACAAGAGACCAGCAGAACGGACCACCTTGGTACAGATCGAACAGCTCGCCGCCCGCACACCGGCAGTTTCCGTGGATGAACTCCTCAATGGGTTCTATCCATCGCCGCGGTTCGGTGAGGTGTCGTTTTCCAGCTACCGGCCCGATCCCGCCCAGCCCAGCCAGGCCCATGCGGTCCATGCCCTGCAGCATTTTGCGGCCGGCGTGGGCGCACGCGACGGCGACGGGCTGTTCAAGCGGCTCTTCGGCAAGAAGGACACTTCCCGGGCCGGGATCTACCTCGACGGCGGATTCGGTGTGGGCAAAACCCACCTGCTGGCATCGCTGTGGCACGCCGCCCCCGGGCCCAAGGCCTTCGGCACGTTCGTCGAATACACCAACCTCGTCGGTGCGCTGTCCTTCCGCAAGACCGTTGAGGCCCTGAGCCACTACAAGCTGGTCTGCATCGATGAATTTGAGCTCGATGATCCGGGCGACACTGTGCTCATGTCCCGGCTCATGCGCGAACTCGCCGACGCCGGCGTGAAGCTTGCCGCCACATCGAACACGCTGCCGGGGTCCCTCGGGGACGGGCGCTTCGCCGCCGTCGACTTCGCCCGGGAAATCCAGGTGCTGGCGGACCAGTTCGACGTCGTGCGGATCGACGGCGAGGACTTCCGCCACCGTGGCCTGCCGGCCGCGCCGTCGCCGCTGCGCAATGATGACCTGACCCACCACATGCATGCCGAGTTCGACGGCAAGACCGTGGCCCGCGATGAGTTCAGCACCTTGATCAACCACCTGGCCGGCGTGCACCCGAGCCGTTACCGCCAGCTGCTGGAGGGGATCGAGGGCGTGGTCTGGAAGAACGTGCACACGATTACCGAGCAGGCCGTTGCGCTGCGCTTCGTGGTGCTGGCTGACCGGCTGTACGACAAGGACGTGCCCATCCTTGCCAGTGGTGTGCCGTTCGACCAGCTCTTCACCGAGGAAATGATGACCGGCGGGTACATGAAGAAGTACTTCCGCGCCGTCTCCAGGCTGACCGCGCTGGCCCGCGAGGGCCAAAACCACGAACCGTCCTAGCGCCGGTTCCCACCAAGTACAACGCCAAATCCAACGCGGGCTCAGTTACGGCCCATCCGGATGCGCCGGATGGGCGCGAAGTGACCCCGCGTTGCCTGGTTGAAGTCGCCGTTAAATGCCGGAGGTGCCGGCGCCGCCTCTCGGCGGGACCGGCACCTCGCTGACGGATCTGGGTCAGAGGCCTGGCTGGCGGGGTTCCCCGGTTACGGGGGGCTCACCGGCTGCGGGAGTCTGATCGGCGACCGGGGCCGAATTCGGCCGGTCGTTCGCCTTGTCCACGAAGTCGGAAGCGCCACGCTGCACGGCATCGATCGTGCCGGCGTGCTTACCGCCGGTCTTGGAGTCGACGAAGTCGCCTGCCTTTTCGATGCCGTCCTTGATGGCTTCTTCGTTGCCACCAATAACTTGCTGAGCCTTGCCCTTTAGATCGTCAAGTAAACCCACGGGCACCTCCCTTCGGTCGCGGAGCCAGATCGCTCCTTGCGTTTTCTACCCTAGCGGGAGGTGGCGGGGGTGCCAAGGGTGTCCGCCCAGAGGATAAAAGATGGAAGGCCAGGTGCACAGGGTAGAAGGGCCCGGAGTGCACCAATCCCCAGTACACAGACCCGCAGTGCACAAACCCGCAGTGCACAAACCCGCAGTTCACAAACAGGAGCACACAAAAAAGAGCAGCTCCGGGGGAGCTGCTCTTGTGGTGGGCGATACTGGGATCGAACCAGTGACCTCTTCCGTGTCAGGGAAGCGCGCTACCGCTGCGCCAATCGCCCGCAACCGGAAGGATCCGGAGTGGAGTTGTAATGAAGAGAGCGGACGACGAGATTCGAACTCGCGACATCCACCTTGGCAAGGTGGTGCTCTACCAGCTGAGCTACGTCCGCATTTAGTCCATGCCGGCTGGGCCGGTGGTACTGCATCAAGCAAGTTGCCTTGCTCTGGTGGGCGATACTGGGATCGAACCAGTGACCTCTTCCGTGTCAGGGAAGCGCGCTACCGCTGCGCCAATCGCCCCTTGCATCCGATCGAAACCGGAAACCAGGGTTTTCACCGAGGTGGGTACGGGATTCGAACCCGTGTATACGGCTTTGCAGGCCGCTGCCTCGCCTCTCGGCCAACCCACCGTGTAGACAGGATTCCGAAGAACCTTTGCCGTGACAGTGTCCTGCGAGCGGACGACGAGATTCGAACTCGCGACATCCACCTTGGCAAGGTGGTGCTCTACCAGCTGAGCTACGTCCGCATTGTTGGTGTGCATTTCCTTGCCGCATTCGGCATTTCCTCGCGTTCCAACGAGTAAGAACTCTATAGGAGGTTCTGGGAATCTACAAATCGAGACCCATTGCACCGCGTTCCATGGCCTTACTTCCCCGAGTTCTAGGGGATTTTGCTAATTACAGCGCTGTAATTAGCCTCGGTGTCCAGTCGTGGCCCTAAGCGGCGCCGGGACTACTGACCGGGCCTTCAGAGTGGCACGACTGGAACGGCCGGTGGAGGGCTGGTTGACACTGCCCGTGCACGGGCCTGTTGCGGGCGAGTATTGGGACCCCATTCCCGCCGCGGCCAGGTTCCCACGGGTCGATTTCTAAAATCCGCCCGGGTGGGCTAGCATTCAATGTCGTTAGGGCGATTGGCGCAGTGGTAGCGCGCTTCGTTCACACCGAAGAGGTCACTGGTTCGAACCCAGTATCGCCCACTAACGAAATGGTCTGTTCCGCTGACTCAGCGGGGCGGGCCATTTTGCTTTTCATCGTTGTCTGACCCCCGTGAAAGAGTCTTCATATGACCGCTCCACTCCTCGCCCACGCCACGGACTATGGCCGCATGTACGCCCGCTCCACGTCGGCACAGTTCTCTGTCCCTTCCATCACCACGGTGATCGGCCAGCAGCCACACGGCCTGGATGGCTGGTTCGGGTACATGGGCGCCAACAGCCTGGCCCAAGATCCCGAGCTCCCCGGCATCCTGGGGAGCCCGGCCAAACTGCGGCAGGCGGTCAGCCGGGCCGCCAAGGCGGCGGAGTCGTACCGGGACGATGCCGCCAAACGCGGCGACCGGGTCCATAACTATTGTGAGCAGGTTGCGCTGCGTGCGCTCGGCCGGCCGCACCAGATGAAGGAAACACGGGAGGCGCTGGCCGCCAACGGCGAGGAAGCCTTCGCGGCACGCTTCGACGAATGGTGGGAGCTCTTCCAGGTTGAACCCATCGCTCCGGAAATTACGGTGTGGAACAAGACGGTCGGCTATGCCGGCACCCTGGACCTCGTGGCACGGATCAATGGCCGGACCTGTCTTATCGACTACAAGACCAAGGGCACCAGCCGGGACGGCACCGTCAAACCGCTTGATGACAAGGTGGTCATGCAGCTCGTGGCGGGCATGAAGGCTGAGGAAAGCCTCGTGGATCCCGTCGCGGGGGAGTGGGAGGCCTGGCAGCACGGCGAGTCCCCGATCCTCCTGGCCGTGGCGGTCGGCGAGACCGAGGTCCGTCCGCAGCGGGCCAACCCCGAGGTCCTGAAGCATCACTGGTGGAAATTCTGTGCGCTGCGCCGCGTGTGGGAGATGTCCGCCGACACGGCAACCGCCGGAGCAGCACTGCTCCCGCTGGCGCCGCCCGTGAAGCGCTGACCAGAAGCAACCAACAGAAGCAACCAACAAAAGCAACCAACAGAAGCACGGGCAGCTGCAACTAAACTGGACTGGACCCCTAGCCGCCCACCGTGAGGACAGACTGCACATGGCCATTTTGAATATCCGCATCATCGGAGATCCTGTGCTGCGCACAGTCGCCGATCCCGTGACGGAATTCGGGCCTGAACTGGCAAAGCTCGTCGCCGACATGACCGAAACCATGGAGGATGTCGAGGGCGCCGGCCTGGCCGCGCCCCAGGTCGGTGTGAGCCTGCGCGTCTTCACCTACCGGATCGGCGGCGTCGAGGGTCACATCGTCAACCCGGTGCTGGAAAGCAGCGAGGACTTCCAGCCGGACCAGGTTGAGGGATGCCTGTCCATCCCGGGTCTGGGCTTCCCCGTCCGCCGGTACCGCCACACCCGGGTGACCGGCGTGGACCTGCACGGCAACCCCGTCACCGTGGAGGGCGAGGACATGCTGGCGCGCTGCTTCCAGCACGAGACCGACCACCTGGACGGCATTCTCTACACCGACCGGCTCGAGGGCGAAGACCGTAAGGCCGCCCTGCGCGCCATCCGCAATGCCAACTACGACGCCATCACGGAACAGACAACCACCAAGCGCGCGAAGAGCGTCGGGACGAGCTTTGGCGGGTCCAGCTTCGGAATCACCCCGTGAGGGTTCTCTTCGCCGGAACCCCCGCTGTCGCCGTGCCGTCGCTCGACGCCCTTGTCGACGCCGGGTTCGACGTCGTCGCTGTCCTCACCCGCCCGGACGCACCGCTGGGACGCAAGCGCGTCCTGACGCCGTCGCCCGTGGCCGCCAGGGCCGCCGAGCTCGGCATTGAGATCATCCACGCCGCCAAAGTCGATGCCGGGGTCACCGCCCGCATTGCCGCCGCAGCACCGGACGTTGCGGCGATCGTGGCCTATGGCGGGCTGATTCCCCCCGCGGCCCTCGCTGTCCCCCGCCACGGCTGGGTAAACCTGCACTTCTCCTTACTGCCGGCCTGGCGCGGCGCAGCCCCCGTGCAGCGCGCCGTCATCGCCGGCGACGACGTCACAGGTGCCGTCACCTTCCGCCTGGAGGAGGGGCTGGACACCGGTCCGGTCTTCGGGACCCTCACGGAGACCGTGCACGCCGCCGATACCGCCGGGGCCCTGCTCGAACGCCTCTCCCACAGCGGCGCGGTCCTGCTGGCCCAAACGCTGTCCGCCATCGACGCAGGCAAGGCCGTCGCGCTCCCGCAGCAGGGCGACGTCAGCCTGGCACCCAAACTCAGTCTCGAAGACGGCCGGCTCGACTGGCAGCAGCCCGCCCTGGCGATCGGCCGCCGTGCCCGCGGCGTCACGCCGGAGCCGGGCGCCTGGACACTTCTGGAGGGCCAGCGGATCAAACTGGAGCCAGTGCTCCCGGCAGCGGACTCGGCGGCGCTTCGGCCCGGACAGCTGGCCATGGACGGGAAACGGGTTCTCGTCGGTACGGGATCGCACCCGGTGGAATTGACGCGGGTGCAACCCGCGGGCAAGAAAATGATGGCCGCCGCTGATTGGGCGCGTGGGCAGGCAACACTTGAAAGCGTGGTATTCGAATGAGCGGTTCCGGGACCAGCGGCAACAGCCGAGGCAGTGGCCAGGGCGCCGGGGGCGGCAGCAGGCGGAACGCCCAGGGCCGGGAACGCAACCGCGGCCCGCAGCGCGGCTTCACCGAGAGCGCCCCGTCCCAGCGGACCCGCCGTGCCGATCCGGCCCGGCTGGTTGCCTTTGAAGTGCTCCGCGCCGTGGCCGCCGAGGACGCCTACGCGAACCTGGTGCTCCCGGCCCGGATCCGGCACCACGGGCTGGACAAGCGCGACGCCGGTTTCGCTACCGAGCTCAGCTATGGCGCCCTCCGCGGCCAGGGCACGTACGACGCCATCCTGGCCCGGTGCGTGGACCGTCCGCTTGAGGAGCTGGATCCCGCGATCCTGGATGCCCTGCGGATCGGGGTGCACCAGCTGCTCGCCATGCGCGTGCCCGCTCACGCCGCCTTGGACCAGACGGTGGGGCTGGCCCGCGCCGTGATCGGGGCCGGGCCCTCCGCACTGATCAACGCCGTCCTGCGCAAAGTCTCCGCCCGCACCCTCGACGAGTGGCTCGACCTGCTGCTCAGCACCGAGACCGATGCCACCACGATCGCGTCCATCCGCTACGCCCACCCGGAATGGATCGTCCGCGCGCTCCGCCAGTCGCTCGTGGCCCACGGCCGGGCGGTTTCTGAGATTGACGCGCTCCTCGAAGCCGACAACGCCGCGCCCGTGGTGAACCTTGTGGCGCTGCCCGGCATCGGCAGCCTCGACGAGGCCCTGGAAGGCGGGGCCACCCCGGGCGAGCTCGTCGAGGGATCCGCGCTCTCCAGCGGCGGGGACCTCGGCCGGCTCGCCTCGGTCCGTGACGGAAGCACCCGAGTCCAGGACGTCGGTTCGCAGCTCGTGGCCCGCGCCATGGCCGCCGTCGATCTCGGCACAACCCCCGGCGCCCGGCCCGAAAACAACATCAGCGCAGACCCCGGCACAAATCCTGGCGGCGAAACGGGGACGGACAGCGGGGGCGCGGGGGAGCGCTGGCTGGATCTCTGTGCCGGTCCCGGCGGCAAAGCCGCCCTGCTCGGAGCCCTCGCCGGGCAGCGGGGAGCCCACCTGCTGGCCAACGAATTCGCCCCGCACCGTGCCAAACTCGTGCGGCAGGCCCTGTCGGCGGTCCCGGGGGGGGCCTGGGAGGTCAGGACCGGGGACGGCCGCGACATTGGCGCCGAGCAGCCGGAGTCGTTCGACCGCGTCCTGGTGGATGTCCCGTGCACCGGCCTGGGCGCCCTGCGCCGGCGTCCGGAGTCGCGCTGGCGGCGCACCCCCAAGGACCTCGTGGACCTTGGCCCACTGCAGCGCCAGCTGCTCAATTCCGCGATCGACGCCGTCAAGCCCGGCGGCGTGGTGGCGTACGTGACATGTTCGCCGCACCCGGCAGAGACCACCGCCGTCGTCAGTGATGCCCTGCGCAAGCGCGAGGACCTCGAACTCCTCGACGCCGGCGCCGTGCTGGACGGCGTCAGCCTCACCGGCCACCTCGAAGCCGGGCACGAGCTCACCGCCCAGCTCTGGCCGCACGTGCACCAGACGGACGCCATGTTCCTGGCGCTGATTCGCAAGTTGGCCTGAGTTTCGCTGATACTGGGGCCCTGTCACCAAGAACGAACCAGCAAAGTACGAACGTGAAGGAAATCCATGGCCCAGTGCTGCATCAACCCGAGCATCCTTTCGGCTGACTTCGTCAACCTTGAGGCCGAACTGCGCCGCATCAGCAATGCCGATGCGGTGCATGTGGACGTCATGGACAATCATTTCGTGCCCAACCTGACCATCGGGCTGCCTGTGGTGCAGCGCATCCAGGCCGTCAGCCCGGTGCCGCTGGACGCCCACCTGATGATCGCCGACGCGGACCGCTGGGCGCCGGGCTTCGCCGACGCCGGGGTGGCCTCGGTGACGTTCCACGCCGAAGCCTCGATCGCGCCGATCAAACTCGCGCGGGAACTGCGCGCCCGCGGGGCCAAAGCCGGCATGGCGCTGCGTCCGGGCACCCCCGTGGAGCCCTATCTGGACATGCTCCCGGAACTGGACCTGCTGTTGATCATGACGGTGGAGCCAGGCTTCGGCGGGCAGTCTTTCCTGGACCTGACGCTGCCCAAGATCCGGCGGGCCCGCGCTGCCATTGACGGCTCCGGGGTCGCGGTGGCCCTGCAGGTGGATGGCGGCATCACCGAGGAGACGATCGTGCGCGCGGCAGAGGCGGGGGCGAACGTCTTTGTTGCGGGGTCAGCCGTCTACGGCGCCGCGGATCCGGCGGCGGCTGTCGAAAGGCTCCGGGCGGCGGGGTCCCGCTGACGCGCGGTCCCGGCAGGGAACTGCTGCGAAGATGACGCCGGGCGTAACATCGGCATCCGGGGAATAGCCCGGGCAGGGCCGCAGTTGTGTCAGAATAACAACACACATACGTGCTCCGGGGTCGGTGTAAGTCCGAACCGGCGGTGACAGTCCGCGACCCGCGCGCCAGCGCCCTCCCTCGGGAAGGAAGCCGGCAAACGGTTGAACCGGTGAAATTCCGGTACCGACAGTTAAAGTCTGGATGAGAGAAGCACGTACAGCTGTTACTGCGGCGCCCCAACGGCGCCGCATAATTGCGCTGTCGTATACCCCCGGAGCCATCGCGGTTCTTGAGGGAAGGAACGACACACACATGGACCCCTTGCGATGGCTCTTCGAAGCGCAGATCCCCGTAGGCGGATCTGTCCTGATTCTTCGTGAAGTGCTAGGCAACATCTTTGGCCTCGCCAGCGCCGTCGGCGGCATGCGCCGCCGGGTCTGGGCATGGCCCGTCGGCATCGCCGGCAACTTGCTGCTCCTGACGGTCTTCCTGGGCAACGTCTTCGGTTCCGCCACGCCGGCCACGCTGTGGGGCCAGGCCGGACGCCAAGTCATGTTCATCGGCGTCGCCCTCTACGGCTGGTACCGCTGGCAGCAGGGCAGGAAGTCCGGCAGCGGCGGCACTGCCGTCGCGCCGCGCTGGGCCGGCAACCAGACCCGGGTGATTCTTGCCCTCAGTCTCGTGGCCGGCACCATGGCGCTTACCCCGGTCTTCGACTCCCTCGGCTCCTACCCGCCGGTCTGGGCCGACGCGTGGACGTTCATGGGCTCGCTGCTCGCGACATACGGCATGGCGCGGGGCTGGACGGAGTTCTGGCTCATCTGGGTGGCGGTGGACATCGTCGGTGTGCCACTGCTGTTCAGCGCCGGCTACTACGCCAGCGCCGTCATGTACCTCTTCTACGGCTTCTTCACCCTGGCCGGGTTCTTTGTCTGGTGGCGTGCCTCCAGGCTGGCGAACCTGCCGGTCACGGTCGAAACCGCCTTCCCCGACCCCGTGGTGGCCAAGTGAGTGCCCTCAACAGCGCCGGATTCAGCGCCGCCCCGTCCGGCACTGCCCAGTCCGGCACTGCCGCGTTCAACGCTGCCGAGAATGCTGCGATGCAGGCTGCCCTGGCCGCCGCGGCGCAGGGCCCGCGGGGCGCCAACCCGCTCGTCGGCGCCGTCGTCGTCGGGACCGACGGGACGCACCTCGCCACCGGTTACCACCGCGGCGCAGGGACTGCCCACGCCGAAGCCGACGCCATCGGCCAGGCGAAAGCGGCGGGCCGGGACCTCCGCGGCGCGGCGATCGTGGTGACGCTGGAGCCCTGCAACCACTGTGGGCGCACCGGCCCCTGCGCGCAGGCGATCATCGATGCCGGCATCACCGACGTCATCTACGCCGTCGACGATCCCCACGACCCGGCGGCCGGCGGCGCCGTGACGCTCCGGGCCGCGGGCGTCCGTGTCCGCTCCGGGCTGGCGGCCGAGGCGGCGCTGGACCTGAACCGGCGCTGGTTCGACGCCGTCGCCGCCAAACGGCCCTTCGTCACCCTGCATATCGCCCAGACTCTCGACAGCCGCATCGCCGCCAGCGACGGCACCAGCCAGTGGATCTCCAGCCCGGAATCGCTTGCGGACAACCACGCCCTGCGCGGCCGGATAGACGCCATCCTGGTGGGCACCCAGACGGTCCTGATCGACAACCCCCGGCTTACCGCCCGGAACGCCAACGGCGAAGCAGAGGGCAAACAGCCGTTGCGCGCCGTGATGGGGTACCGGGGCATTCCCGACGACGCCGCCATCCACGGAGCCGACGGCAACGTCCTGCACCTGGCCACCCGCGACCCGCGCGAGGCCCTGGACCAGCTGTTCGCACACGGCGTCCGGCACCTCATGGTGGAGGGCGGCTCACGGATCCTGAGCGCGTTCCTGGCCGCCGGCCTGGTCGACGAACTCATCGTCTACCTGGCGCCCACACTGCTTGGCTCCGGCACCGCCGCCCTGGACGACCTCGGCATCACCACCCTGGCCGATGCCCAGCGGTGGGAATGGGACCCGGCATCCGGAGGCGCCGTCCAAGTCCTCGGCCGCGACCTCCGGCTCCATCTGCGCCCGGCCGCCACCGCCGATGATGCTGACCCGGCCGGCCCGGCCGCCACCCCTACTTCATCCGATACCACCCCGCACCGCACCGGCGCGGACACCGCCGCAGGAGGCAATTGATGTTTACCGGAATTATCGCCGAGCAGGGAAAGGTGCTCTCCGTTGAGCGCAACGGGGACAGCAGCGCCACCGTTCGGCTCCATGCGCCCGGCGCCACGGACGGTCTCGCCCTGGGCGGTTCCATAGCGGTCAACGGCGTCTGCCTCACCGCCACGCAGATCGACGGCAGGGACTTCAGCGTTGACGTCATGGGCGAGACCTTGGTCCGCAGCACGATCGGAGAACTCACGGCGGGCGATCCCGTCAACCTGGAACGCTGCGTCCCCGCCGGGGGACGGTTGGACGGCCACGTGGTCCAGGGCCACGTCGACGGCGTCGGCCAGCTCGTGGAGCGCGAGGGGCTTGGCAACTGGGACCGGCTGCGGTTCGCGGTGCCGGCCGGGCTGGCCCGGTACATCGCCGAAAAGGGATCCATCGCCGTCGACGGCGTCTCCCTCACCGTCACGGCAGTCAGCCCGGCCAACGATCCGGCGCCCTGGTTTGAAGTAGGGCTCATCCCGACCACCCTGGCCGAGACCGGCCTGGGCCAGAAGACACCCGGCGGCCATGTAAACCTCGAAGTCGATGTCCTGGCGAAGTACACCGAACGCCTGCTGTCCTTTGCCGGCGGTTCATCGCCCGCCGCGCACAGGGCAGCCGAAGGTTCCGCCGGAGAAGCCGCCCTCACGGACGGGGCCGCGAAATGAGCCGGGTCACGGACCAGCCCGGCCATGACGTGGCCGGGGTGCTCCGCGCCACCGCTGCCGGCACCGGGCGTGTAGGCCTCGATCCGATCGAGGACGCCATCAGCGCCATGGCAGCCGGGCGCCCCGTCCTGGTGGTGGACAACGAGGACCGCGAGAACGAAGGCGACATCATTTTCGCCGCCGAGCACGCCACCCCCGCGCTGATGGGCTGGACAGTCCGCTACAGCTCCGGAGTGATCTGCGTACCGCTCGACGCCGGCCGGGCCGACGCCCTGGCGCTGCCGCCAATGGTGGCAATCAACGAAGACGCCAAGGGCACCGCCTACACCGTGTCCTGCGACGCCGCCGTGGGTGTCAGCACCGGAATTTCCGCCACGGACCGCGCCCTGACGGCCCGGATCCTGGCCGACCCGCAAAGCCGGCCACATTCCTTGACCCGTCCCGGGCATGTTTTTCCCCTCCGCGCCGTTAAGGGGGGAGTGCGGGAACGTCCCGGCCACACCGAAGCGGCCGTGGACCTGTGCCGGCTCGCGGGCCTGGAGCCCGTGGGCGTGATAGCAGAGCTTGTGTACGACAACGGAGAAATGATGCGGCTGGACGGATTGCGCGGCTTCGCCATCGAGCATGGCTGCCCCCTGATTTCGATTGCGGATCTGGTGGCGTATCTTGAAGCGGAACAGCACGGCAGCCACGCAGCGGACCCTGTCTGATGGAGGAGAAATAATGACGACTTCGGAGACCCGAGAAGAGACGGCCATGGCACGTCAACCGCATCCGGTCAGCGCAGGACCCATCGTCCAGCTGCCCACCGCATTTGGCGACTTCGTGGCGCAGGCCTGGACCGACCTCGCCACCGGCGCGGAGCACCTGGCCGTCAGTTCACCGATGGCGCCGGTTGACGGCGAGCCACCGCTGGTCCGCCTCCATTCGGAGTGCCTGACCGGCGATGTGTTTGGCTCCTACCGCTGCGACTGCGGCGAACAGCTCGCCTATGCGCTCGAGCTGATCAACGAACTCGGCGGCACCCTGCTGTACCTGCGCGGCCAGGAGGGCCGGGGGATCGGCCTGGCGAACAAGATGAAGGCCTACGCCCTGCAGGAGGCCGGTTTTGACACTGTGGAGGCCAACGAACAGCTCGGGCTGCCGGTCGACGCGCGCTGCTACAAGGCCGCGGCCCAGATCCTCGCGGAGATGGGTCTCCACGAGATCCGGCTGCTGAGCAACAACCCGGACAAGCAGGACCGGCTTGCGCAGGCAGGCGTCAAGGTGGTGGAGATGGTCCCCACGGAGGTCCCCTCCCGGGAGCAGAACATCCGCTACCTGCAGACGAAGAAGGACCGGATGGACCACCGCCTGGTCCTGGACGTTGAACCGGCTCCGGCCGCCGGCCTGTCCGGATTCGAGCACGACCAGGACTGACCGGGCAGCAACACGACCACCAGACTCAATAGCAAGGAATACCTATGAGCGGCCACGGCGCCCCCCAGATCGACCTCAGCACCTTCAAGCCCGAAGAAACCTCACAGCTCAAGCTGGCCATTGTGGCCGCGAGCTGGCACACCCAGATCATGGACGGGCTGCTCGACGGTGCCCTGCGCGCCGCGAAGGACGCCGGCATCAATGAGCCGACCGTCCTGCGCGTGCCGGGCACGTTTGAGCTCCCGGTCGCGGCCGCCCGGCTGGCACCGCACTTCGACGCCGTCGTGGCGCTCGGCGTCGTCATCCGGGGCGGTACCCCGCACTTCGAATATGTCTGCGAGGCGGCCACCCTGGGCCTGACCGAGGTCAGCGTCCGCACCGGGATTCCCGTCGGGTTCGGCGTGCTGACGTGCGATACCGAGCAGCAGGGGATCGACCGGGCAGGCCTGCCCGGATCCACCGAGGACAAGGGTCACGAGGCCGTTACCGCCGCCCTGGCCACGGCAGTGACGCTCAAACAGTTCGGCTGAACCGCCAAGCTGCAGCTTTTGCCGGTGCGGGCGGCTCCGTGGCCACCCGCGCCGGTTGAGTGTGCCGGCCGTGTTGGATATGTAGTGCCTCACATCTCCGCCGTCATGCAACGCCCCGGCGGGCGTTCCCGCGCCGGGAGCAAGTAGGCTTGGGTGCGTGAAGAATTTCGAGTCGCTGTTCGCAGAACTGAGTGAAAAGGCAGCCGTCCGCCCGGAGGGCTCCCGCACCGTCGCCGAACTGGATTCCGGAGTCCACGGCATCGGCAAGAAGGTCGTGGAGGAAGCAGCCGAGGTTTGGATGGCTGCGGAGTATGAATCCGATGAGGCCGCCGCCGAGGAAATTTCCCAGCTGCTCTACCACCTGCAGGTTCTGATGCTCGCCAAAGGACTCACCCTGGAAGACGTCTACAAGCATCTGTAGCCGCGCCCGCACCGGACACCGCCATGACTTCGCTGGCGGATCCCGTGCACAGCGTGGCCGATGTGCCCGAACAGAGACTTCCACACCCAAGAGAGACTTTCCCCATGCTTAGAGTTGCCGTCCCGAACAAGGGATCCCTGTCCGAAGCTGCCGCGGCCATGCTTGCCGAGGCAGGCTACCGCCAGCGCCGCGACACCCGCGAGCTTGTCATGGTGGACCCGGACAACGACATTGAGTTCTTCTTCCTGCGCCCGCGCGACATAGCTGTGTACGTGGGCCAGGGAACGCTCGACGTCGGCATCACCGGCCGCGACCTGCTGCTCGACGCGGAGGTCGAGGCTGAGGAACTGCTGCCGTTGGGCTTCGCCGCTTCCACCTTCCGCTTCGCCGGCCCGGTCGGCGACTTCACCACGGTCGCCGAGCTCGAGGGCAAGCGCCTGGCCACGAGCTACGACGGACTGCTGCGCGGCTACCTGGCCGCACGCGGCATCAACGCCAAGGTGGTCCGCCTTGACGGCGCCGTCGAATCCTCCGTCCGCCTCGGCGTCGCCGACGCGATTGCCGACGTCGTAGAGACCGGCACCACGCTCAAGGCCGCCGGCATGGAGATCTTCGGCGAGCCGATCCTGAATTCGGAGTCCGTGCTGATTGGCCGCAAGGGCGAGCAGAACCCTGCCACGGAGGTCCTGATCCGCCGGCTCCAGGGCGTCCTCGTGGCCCGGCAGTACGTGCTGATGGACTACGACATCCGCAAGGAACTCGTGGAGCAGGCCGCCGGGCTCACCCCGGGCCTGGAGTCGCCCACCGTGTCGCCGCTGCGCGATTCGGACTGGGTGGCCGTCCGCTCGATGGTGCCCAAGCGGGAAACCAACCGGATCATGGACGAGCTCTACGACCTCGGCGCCCGCGCCATCCTGGTCAGCAGCATCCACGCCTGCCGCATCTAGGCGCCCCGCCGGGTCCCGCCAGGAACACCTTCAGCAATCACCCTGCAGCAATTACCCGCCTGCAAGTACCAGGAGAAGTCATGACTGTTGCCGTGCGCGTCATCCCGTGCCTCGACGTCGACGCCGGCCGCGTGGTCAAGGGCATCAACTTTGAGGGCCTCCGCGACGCGGGGGACCCGGTGGAACTGGCGCACCGCTACGACAACAGCGGCGCCGACGAGCTGACCTTCCTTGACGTCACGGCGTCCTCCGGCAACCGGGAGACCACGTTCGACGTCGTCCGCCGCACCGCCGAGGAAGTCTTCATCCCGCTGACGGTCGGCGGCGGCGTCCGTGGCGTGGCCGAGGTGGACAAACTCCTGCGCTGCGGCGCGGACAAGGCCGCCATCAACACCGCAGCCGTGGCCCGGCCGGACGTGATCGACGAGATCACCCGGCACTTCGGTTCCCAGGTCCTGGTGCTTTCCCTCGACGCGCGCCGGACCCGTCCGGGCTCGCAGCCCACCCCGTCCGGCTTCGAGGTCACCACGCACGGCGGACGGCAGGGGACCGGCATCGACGCGATCGCCTGGGCGCGGGAAGCGGCCGACCGCGGGGTGGGTGAAATCCTGCTGAACTCGATCGACGCCGACGGCACCAAGGACGGCTTCGATCTGGAACTGATCCGCCTGGCGCGGGCGGGGGTCAAGGTCCCGCTCATCGCCTCCGGTGGTGCCGGCAAGCCGGAGCACTTCCCGCCGGCTGTGGCAGCAGGCGCCGACGCCGTCCTGGCGGCCTCGGTCTTCCACTTCGGCCCGCTGGACATGATTGCGCAAGTCAAGGCCGCGATCCGCGACGCAGGCTTCGAAGTCCGCTAGTCCCCGCCGCTTAAAGCAACGCGGGGTCACTTACCGCCCATCCCGGAGGGGATTTTGGGCCGTAAGTGACCCCGCGTTGTTGGTTCTGCGGAGCGTGTTAGAGGCCGACTTCGGCGGACTGCAGGAGCGCGACAGCGTCCGGCTGGCCTTCAAAGGTCACGAGGGCGTGGCGGGTGCGGCCGTGGGCGTGCATGAGCAGCTCGCCCGGTTCGCCGACGATGGCCACGGACACGGGGGCGCGTTTGGCGACATGCCGCGGACCCGAGGGGCTCACCAGCACGATGCCCAGATCCACGCCGCGGTACAGGATCGCGGCCCGCTTGACGAGCTCATCCCACAGCGCGTCCGAATAGGCCTGGTCCAGGGCGCGCGGGGCCCAGCGGTCCACGGCGCGGCGGACGTCCTCGGTGTGCACAAAGTACTCGATCAGGTTGGAGCTTTCGTCCAGCGCCTTGATCCGCAGCGGGGACAGCGCCGGGGGACCGGCCCGGAAGTCGTTGACCAGCTTGGCGTAGTCCTCGGTGGTCTTCAAGGTGCCCGCCAGTTCGGCCGTCGCCTGGTCCGAGGCCTTGGACAGGCGCTTGATCAGCAGGCCCAGTCCGACGGCGATTTTCCGCTCGCGCAGGTACAGGTGCGCGGCAAGATCGCGGGTGAGCCAACCTGTGCAGAGCGTGGCGGCATCAGGGCC
The DNA here is from genome assembly GCF_056406115.1 of Arthrobacter sp. P1_D4. Classification (NCBI taxonomy): domain Bacteria; kingdom Bacillati; phylum Actinomycetota; class Actinomycetes; order Micrococcales; family Micrococcaceae; genus Arthrobacter; species Arthrobacter sp. P1_D4. The sequence goes on from NZ_JBFUAU010000007.1 coordinate 105,892, forward strand.
GGCCGCCAGCAGGGTTTCGGCCAGGACTTCTCGGGACGGTTCGACGAAATGCATCACTTGTGAAACTAGCACGAGACGGCCGTGCGTGGGCACAGGAATCGCCGCCGCAACCGCGCCCGGCCGCATGATGCGGGGCCGGACCGCGGCGCCGGGCCGATTGGCGCGCCAGTGTTAAGCGGCGGGACCTGTCCGCAGGGCGGCAACCGGCCCGGAGGCACTAGACTTGATCTGATGTCTGAGCAGCCCGCCTCCGCCCCCAGCCCCATCAACGGCAGCCCCATCAACGGCAGCGCCATTAACGGCAGCGCCGTCGATCGCAGTCCCGTCAGCGGCAGCCCCCTCCCGGCCGGACTGGCGGACGCGCTCAAGCGCGACAGCGCCGGCCTGGTGGCCGCCATCGTCCAGCAATTCGACACCCACGAGGTGCTGATGCTGGGCTGGATGGACGACGAGGCGCTGCACCGCACCCTGACCAGCGGGCGCGTGACCTTCTTTTCGCGCTCCCGCCAGGAGTACTGGCGCAAGGGAGACACCTCCGGGCACGTGCAGTGGGTCAAGTCGCTCGCCATGGACTGTGACGGCGATGCGCTGCTGGTGCGGGTCGACCAGGTCGGCGCGGCCTGCCACACCGGAACCCGCACGTGCTTCGACGGCCGCGAGCTCGACGCCGTCGTTGGCCACGGAGGCTAGGCGCCCGGCACACCGGCAGAGCGCCCCGGCGCTTCCACAGCTTCACGAACCGGACCCCAGGCAGGATCCCATGACCGGATCCGGTCGCAGGTCCACCTAAAGAACAGGCGGAAAGCACAGCCATGCAGGACCTTGGAATCATCAGCCCCGGCCTCGAAGAGTTCCGCGAACTCGCAGGCCACAGCCGCGTCATCCCCGTCCGGCTCAAGGTGCTGGCTGACGCCGAAACCCCGATCGGGCTCTACCGCAAGCTCGCCCATGGGCAGCCCGGAACGTTTCTGATGGAATCTGCGGCGGTCGGCGGCGCCTGGTCGCGCTATTCCTTCATCGGCTCCCGCTCCCGGGCGACCCTGACCACCAAGGACGGCAACGCGCACTGGCTGGGCGAGCCCCCGGTCGGTGTGCCCCTGGACGGCAACCCCGTGGACGCCATCCGCGACACCGTCGCCGCGCTGCGCACCGAGCGCTTCGACGGCCTCCCGCCGTTCACCTCGGGACTGGTCGGGTTCCTGGGTTGGGAAACCGTCCGGCACTGGGAGAAACTGACCAGCCCGCCGGAGGACGATCTCCAACTGCCGGAAATGGCCCTCAACCTGGTCACCGACATGGCGGTCCACGACAACATGGACGGCACCGTCCTGCTGATCGCCAACGCCATCAACTTCGACAACAGCACCGAACGGGTCGACGACGCCTGGCATGACGCCGTCGCCCGCGTCAAAGCCCTGCTCGAAAAGATCAGCCGCCCCGTGGAGCAGCCGGTCTCCGTGCTGGAGACGGCTGCCCTGGATTTCGCGTCCAGTGTGCAGGAGCGTTGGGACGAAACCGAGTACCTGGCCGCCCTGGACCGCGGCAAGGAAGCGATCGTGGACGGTGAGGTCTTCCAGGTGGTGATCTCCCGCCGCTTCGAAATGGAGTGCGGCGCCGACCCCCTCGACGTCTACCGGGTCCTGCGGAACACCAACCCCAGCCCCTACATGTACCTCTTCAGCTTCGAGGACGCCGCCGGCCGCGAATACACGATCGTCGGCTCCTCGCCGGAGGCCCTCGTCACAGTGACAGGGGACGAAGTCATCACCCACCCCATCGCCGGCTCACGCCCGCGCGGCAAGACGTTCGAGGCGGACAAGGCCCTGGCCGAGGAACTGCTGGCGGACGAGAAAGAACGCGCCGAGCACCTGATGCTGGTCGACCTGTCCCGCAACGACCTCTCGAAGGTCTGCGTGGCAGGATCCGTCGACGTCACGCAATTCATGGAAGTGGAGCGCTTCAGCCACATCATGCACCTGGTGTCCACTGTGGTCGGCGAGCTCGCCCCGGCCGCCAAGGCCTACGACGTGCTCAAGGCCACGTTCCCGGCCGGCACCCTCTCCGGCGCCCCGAAGCCGCGGGCCCTGCGCCTGCTGGACGAACTTGAACCGCACCGGCGCGGCATCTATGGCGGCGTGGTGGGGTACCTGGACTTCGCCGGGGACATGGACATGGCGATCGCCATCCGGTCGGCCCTGCTCCGGGAGGGACGCGCGTACGTCCAGGCCGGCGGCGGGATCGTCGCAGATTCGGTGAACCCGACCGAGGCCCAGGAAACCGTGAACAAGGCCGCCGCCCCGCTGCGCGCCGTGCACACCGCCAGGTCGCTGCACAACATCAGCGTTGAGGCAGTCACTGACGCAACGCCCGACGCAGGAGCCGAGTCCTGATGGGGGAGCCGGAAGCCACCGCCAAGAACAGCGCCAAAAACACCGTGAAGACCACTGTAAAGAGCACTGTGAAGAGCACCAAGAGGTCCGCCGTCCCCGGCTGGGCCCGCAAGTCCACCCTGGTCCTGGTAATCGCTGCCCTGGCCCTTGCCGTGTTCGGGACCACCACCCAGACCTGGCTCACGGTGCACCTCGATCCCACGCAGCTCGGCGCGGCCGTGGCCAGCCAGGACGGACTGCAGGTTCAGGGCAGCAAGGCTGCCACCACCGTGACAGCCCTGGCGCTTGTGGCCCTCGCCGGCGGCCTCGCGGCCTCCATCGCCGGTCGCGTGGCCCGCTGGGTCATCACAGCGATCATCCTCCTCGCGGCCGCGGGCATCGTCGCCGCGGCAGCCGTTGTACTGGCGGACCCGCTGGCCGCGGCGCAGGGATCGATCGCGGCCGCCACCGGAATCAGCGGCAGCAGCGTGCAGGTGGACGTCACGGTGTTCCCCATCCTCGCCGTCGTCGCCGGTGCCCTGCTGGGACTCAGCGCCCTGGCGATCGTGCCGGCCGGCCGCTACTGGAAGACCCGCACCAAATATGACGCGGCCGCCGCCGGCGGAACTGCAGCCGGCGGTAATGCGCCGGCCGCCCCCGCTGACGAGATTGACAGCTGGGACAGGTTGTCCCGCGGTGACGACCCCACCTGAGCCGATGCCGCGGGCGCGACCGGCAACGCGGCCAGTAACCCGGCCAAAGCAACGCGGCCCAGCAACGCGGCCAAATAACACAGCCAAAAAATGGCAGAATGTAAGCAGTATTCATCCTGAGGAGATTTCAATGAGCAAAGCCACTGTTTCCGCATCCACGTCCGCTGCGCCGAAGGGGCCGAAGGGCGTCTACGACGACGTCGATCACAGCGAAGCGCCGGGCCACGGCAACAGCCCGGCCGCGTGGACCTGCGTGATCGTGATGCTGATCGGCGCCCTCATTGCGTCCATCGCCTTCGTCATCGCCAACACCCCGATCTTCGTTGCAGGTGCGGCGGTCATGGTAATCGGCCTGCTCGCCGGCTGGGCCATGCGCAAGGCCGGCTACGGCGTCGGCGGCAGCAAGCTGAAGAACTCCGGCCACTGAGCGTGAGCGTTCTCGACGACATCAATGCCGGTGTCAGGGAGGATATGCAGGCGCGCCAGCGTCTGGTTACGCTCGCGGAGCTGAAGGAGCGTGCCGCCGAGGCGGCGCCCGCCCGTGACGCCTGGGCCGCCCTCGGCGGCACCTCAAGCAGCCGGGACCAGCTCAAGGTGATTGCCGAGGTCAAGCGCCGCAGCCCGTCCAAGGGCCCGCTCGCGGACATCGCCGATCCCGCGTCCCTCGCCGCGCAGTACGCCGACGGCGGGGCCGCCGTGATCAGCGTCCTGACCGAGGAGCGCCGCTTCGGCGGCTCCCTGGCCGATCTGGACGCCGTCCGGGCCGCCGTGGACATCCCGCTGCTGCGCAAGGACTTCATGGTTGACGAGTACCAGATCTGGGAGGCCCGGGCGCACGGCGCCGACCTGATCCTGCTGATCGTGGCCTCGCTCTCGGACGCCCAGCTGCGTGAGTTCACGGCCCTCAGCCGCGAGCTCGGCATGAACGTGCTGGTCGAGACCCATACGGCGGAGGAAATCGAGCGCGCAGTCGCCGCGGAGGCCCGGATCATCGGCGTCAACGTACGCAACCTCAAGACGCTCGACGTCGACCGTTCCGTCTTCGCGGCGCTGACCGGCGGCATTCCCGCCGGTGCGCTCGTGGTCGCCGAATCCGGTGTGCGCGACGTCGAGGACGTCAAGCACTACGCGGCCCGCGGAGCCAACGCGGTCCTGGTCGGCGAGGCGCTGGTCAGTGACGCGACGCCCCGCGAGCGGATCGCCGAATTCATGGCTGCCGGCGCGACGGCAATCGCCGCGCGCGCCTGAGGCCGGCCGGTCCTGGCGCCTCCGTCCGGACCGTGAGCGGTGCCGGGCCCGCGATTTTGCCCGGACCAATGAGCGGATCTCATCAGCAGATCCCCAAAGCTAGCAGTGGAACAGGATGGTGAGACTGATGGTCGATGCACCAGCAGCCGGCTCTGACGAAAGTACCGTGGACGCGTTCCTGCAGGGCGGCCGCCCCGCGGAGCACCCCGCGCAGGGCGAACCGTCCCTGCGCCACGCCCCGGGGCCCTACTTCGGGAACTACGGCGGCCGGTGGATGCCAGAGTCGCTCATCGCGGCCCTGGACGAGCTCGAGGACACCTTCGAGAAGGCCAAGGCCGATCCGGAGTTCACGGCCCAGATCGCCGACCTGAACAAGAACTACTCGGGCCGGCCATCGCTGCTGACCGAGGCCAAGCGCTTCGCCGAGCACGCCGGCGGGGTGCGGATCTTCCTCAAGCGCGAAGACCTCAACCACACCGGCTCGCACAAGATCAACAACGTCCTGGGCCAGGCGCTGCTCGCCAAGCGAATGGGCAAAACCCGCGTCATCGCCGAAACCGGCGCCGGCCAGCACGGCGTGGCCAGCGCCACGGCCGCAGCCCTGCTGGGCCTGGAATGCGTGGTCTACATGGGCGCCGAGGACTGCCGCAGGCAGTCTCTCAACGTGGCCCGCATGGAACTCCTTGGGGCCACGGTCATCCCGGTCACCAACGGATCCCAGACGCTCAAGGACGCCATCAACGAGGCCCTGCGCGACTGGGTGGCCAACGTGGGCAACACGCACTACCTGCTGGGCACCGCCGCCGGAGCACACCCGTTCCCGGCGATGGTCCGCTACTTCCACGAAGTCATCGGTGAGGAAGCCCGCGCCCAGATCCTGGACCAGACCGGCCGGCTGCCGGATGCCGTCTGTGCCTGCATCGGCGGCGGCTCCAACGCCATCGGCATCTTCCACGGCTTCCTCGATGACCCTTCGGTCAAGATCTACGGCTTCGAAGCCGGCGGCGAGGGCGTCGAAACCGGACGCCACGCAGCCACCATCACCCTCGGCAAACCCGGCGTACTGCACGGCGCCCGCTCGTACCTCATGCAGGACGACGACGGCCAGACCATCGAGTCGCACTCGATCTCCGCCGGCCTGGACTACCCCGGCGTCGGCCCCGAGCATTCCTACCTCGCCGACATTGGCCGGGTCAGCTACGAGCCCATCACGGACAGCGAAGCCATGGAGGCCTTCCGCCTCCTGTGCCGCACCGAGGGCATCATCCCCGCCATCGAGTCCGCCCACGCCCTCGCCGGCGCCATCAAGGTGGGCCAGCGGCTCGCCGCAGACGCGGCGGCAGGCAAGGCTACAGACGCCTCAGAGAAAATCGTGATGGTGAACCTCTCCGGCCGCGGCGACAAGGACGTGGCCACGGCCGCGGAATGGTTCGACCTGCTGGACAAGGATTCACCTGAAGCCGAAATCGCCAAAGAGGGGGAACAGCTGTGACCACCAGCCAGGACAGCAACCAGCACGCCAGCAAGTCGGCCGCGGCCATTGACCGCGCCCGAGCCCAGGGCCGGGCGGCCCTGATCGGCTACCTGCCCGCCGGCTACCCGAGCGTTAAAGACACCATTGCCGCCGGCATCGCCCTGGCCGAGAACGGCGCCGACCTCATCGAGATCGGCATCCCGTACTCGGACCCGGTCATGGACGGCCAGGTCATCCAGGCCGCCACGACGGAGGCCCTCGCGAAGGGCTTCCACGTCCGGGAGGTCTTCGACGTCGTCCGAGGCATTACGAGCAAGACCGACGCCGCCGTGCTGGTCATGACGTACTGGAACCCCGTGGTCCGGATGGGCGTGGACGAGTTCTCCCGCCGCCTGGCCGAGGCCGGGGGAGCCGGGCTCATCACGCCCGACCTCATTCCGGACGAGGCCGCCGAGTGGATGACGGCCTCGGACAAGTACGGCCTGGACCGGGTGTTCCTGGTAGCTCCCTCGTCCTCGCCCGAACGCATGAAACGCACGGTCGACGCGAGCCGCGGCTTCGTCTACGCCGTCTCCATCATGGGCGTCACCGGCGCCCGGACCTCGGTCAGCTCCGCGGCCAGGGACGTCGTCGCCGCCGCGCACGCCGCGGGCGCCGAACGCGTCTGCGTGGGCCTCGGCGTCTCCACCGCCAGCCACGTCCGCGAGATCGCCGAGTACGCCGACGGCGTGATTGTCGGCACCGCCCTCGTCGCGGCCATCCGGGACGGCGGCGTGGATGCGGTAGCCTCCTTGACGAAAGACCTCAGCACCGGCCTTACCAAGGAAGAAGCGTAAGCAATGCAGTCAGTCCTCCACGCGGCGGCGATGATTCCCGCGAGCATTCCGAGCCCCAGCTGGTCCGGATTCGACATCCCGCTGCCGTGGGGGTCCCTGCGCATCCACGCCTACGCCCTGTGCATCCTCGCCGGCATTATTGCCGGCCTGTGGCTGACCTCGGTCCGCTGGGCACGCCGCGGCGCCCCCGAGGGCAGCGTCTGGGACATCGCCATCTGGGCCATCCCGTTCGGCATTATCGGCGGACGGCTGTACCACGTGTTCTCCTCTCCGGACGCCTACTTCGGCCCGGGATTCGACGGCACAGGGGACCTGTCCCTGATTCCGCAGATCCAGCGCGGCGGCCTGGGCATCTGGGGCGCCGTCGTGCTCGGCGCCGTGGGCGCCTGGATCGGGTGCCGGCGTGCCGGGGTGAAGCTGAGCGCCTTCATGGACGCCGCGGCCCCCGGGCTGCTGCTGGCCCAGGCCATTGGCCGGTGGGGCAACTACTTCAACCAGGAACTCTTCGGCGGCCCCACCACGCTTCCGTGGGGGCTGCAGATCGATCCCAACAACCCGAACTTCCCCCCCGGCATGCCGACGGACACGCTCTTCCACCCGACGTTCCTCTACGAGTCGCTGTGGAACCTGGCCGGCGTGCTGATCCTGCTGGCCCTGGACCGCAAATTCAGCTTCCGCCGCGGCCGCCTCTTCTGCGTCTACGCCATGTACTACACCCTGGGCCGCGTCTGGATCGAGGCCATGCGGATCGACGATGCCGAACAGATCACCCTCTTCGGGCTCACCACCAGGCTCAATGTCTGGACCAGCATCATCGTCTTCGCCGGAGCCCTGCTCGCCTTCATCCTCCTCGGACTGCGCAAGCGCTCCGAGCCGGACACCCCGTTCCTCCCCGGCCGTGCACCCGCGGAGACGAAGCCGGCAGGGACCCAGCCGGTGGAGACCACGCCGGCTGAGGAAAAGACGGCTGAGGCGAAGGCAGAGTCAGAGCCGGACGCTGACGCGACCGACGCCGACAGCGCTGACCGCGCCACCGGCGCCGACAGTGCTGCCCACGCCGACCGCGCCACCGTTCCCGCAGACGCGGCAACCATCCGCCATTCGGACGCCGCTGTCTCAGATAGTGAATCCCGTGCTAATCTCCGGAATAACCAAAGCGGACCAGTTCGCGCATCCGAGGATGCGGACAGGGACTCCACGGGCGGCACCGCGCCCGCCAATGGAGCTCCGGCAGCCGGAGTTTCCGGCCGCCAGGGAACTGGAACCGCGCCGGAGGCTGAGGGCACCAAGTAGCTCAGCGCCGGCACTTCGGGTTGACCGGAGCCACCGCTCACCGGACCCGACTCCACAGCGTCGTGGCAAGAGGGCTTGCCGTGGACAGCAGATCGAAGCTGTCCATGCAAGCCCGGGCCAGCACCTGCGTAACTGTTAGTACAGGAGGCCGGGCTGGCCTACAATTCCAGTTAGAAAAACACTCTGTTGCGCCCGTCACACACCGGCGTGCCGAGTGGGGCCAATGTTGTCCCTCCCATACGCACGATCAGGAGGAAGGACGTCTCCAATGACCCAAACTCTTCACAGCCCCAGCTGGTCCGATCCGGACCAGCCCTCGGCTGCCGCGTCACCTTTCAGCCGCTTCGCGGCGATTCCGGCCGCTGCCGGACTCTACAATCCGGAGAACGAGAAGGACGCCTGCGGCCTGGCCATCATCGCCACGCTCCGCGGTGAGCCTGGCTACGACATCGTCGACGCCGCCCTGACCGCCCTGCGCAACCTCGAGCACCGCGGTGCCGTGGGCGCCGATGAAGGTACCGGCGACGGCGCCGGCCTCCTGATGCAGGTGCCGGACGAATTCTTCCGCGCAGTCACGGACTTCGAACTTCCGGCCCCCGGCCAGTACATCGTGGGAACCGCGTTCCTGCCCGCCGAGCAGCGCGAATCCGACGCCGCCCGCGCCGGCATCGAAGGCCTCGCCGCGGACGAGGGCCTGACCATCCTGGGCTGGCGTGAAGTCCCGATCGTGGCCGACCTGGTCGGGGCCATGGCGCGGGCCTGCATGCCGTACTTCTCGCAGCCGTTCTTCGCCTCCAGCACCGGGGAAACCCTCGAACGCAACGAGCTCGATTCCCGCGCCTGGCGGATCCGCAAGCGCGCCCAGAACAAGTTCGGCGTGTACTTCCCGTCGCTCTCCTCCCGGACCATCGTCTACAAGGGCATGCTCACCACCGCGCAGCTCGAGCCGTTCTACCCGGACCTGTCGGACAAGCGCTTCAAGACCAAGCTCGCGATTGTCCACTCGCGCTTCTCCACCAACACGTTCCCGTCCTGGCCGCTGGCCCAGCCGTTCCGCACCATCGCGCACAACGGGGAGATCAACACCGTCAAGGGCAACCGCAACTGGATGCGGGCCCGGCAGTCGCAGCTCGCCAGCCCGCTGCTGGGGGACTCACCCGAAGAGCTGTTCCCAATCTGCACCCCGGGCGCCTCGGACTCGGCCTCCTTCGACGAGGTTGCCGAACTGCTCTGGCTCTCCGGCCGGCCCATCACGCACTCGATCATGATGATGATCCCGGAGGCGTGGGAAAACCACGCCACCATGGATCCGGCCCGCCGCGCCTTCTACGAATACCACTCGATGCTCATGGAGCCGTGGGACGGCCCGGCGGCCGTCTCCTTCACGGACGGCAACCTGGTCGGCGCCACGCTGGACCGCAACGGCCTGCGTCCGGGCCGGTACTGGATCACCGAGGACGGCCTGATCGTTTTCGCCTCCGAAGTCGGCGTGATCGACGTCGAACCCTCCAAGGTGGTCAAGAAGGGCCGCGTCTCGCCCGGCAAGATGTTCCTGGTGGACACGGAAGCCGGCCGGATCATCGACGACGCCGAGGTCAAGGCCGAGGTTGCCGCAGCGAACCCCTGGGCCGAATGGGTCAAGGACAACCTGATCGACCTCAAGAACCTGCCCGAACGCGAGCACGTCGTGCACACCGCCGCCTCGGTCAACATCCGCCAGCGCACCTTCGGCTACACCACCGAGGAACTGAAAATCCTGCTGGGCCCGATGGCCCGCACCGGCGCCGAACCGCTCGGTGCCATGGGCTCGGACACCCCGGTGGCCGTGCTGTCCAAGCGCCCGCGGCTGCTCTTCGACTACTTTGTGCAGTCCTTCGCGCAGGTCACCAACCCGCCGCTGGACGCCATCCGTGAAGAGCTCGTCACGTCCCTGACGTGCGCAATCGGCCCGAACGGCAACCTGCTGGACACCAAGCAGGTCCGGCAGCCGCAGGTCTCGCTGCCGTTCCCCGTGATCAACAACGACCAGCTCGCCAAGATCGCGAACATCGAGAGCGCCGACGGCGGCAAGGTCGCCATGAAGGTCCGCGGACTCTACCGCCCCGAAGGCGGCGAGAACTCCCTCCGGGCCCGGCTCACCGAAATCTGCGAGCAGGTCTCCGGCGCCATCAACCGCGGCGTCCAGTACGTGGTGCTCTCAGATCGCGACTCGAACGCCCAGTGGGCCCCGATCCCGTCCCTGCTGCTGGTCAGCGCCGTGCACCACCACCTGCTGCGCAGCGCCAACCGCACCAAAACCGCGCTCGTGGTGGAAGCTGGCGACGTCCGCGAGACCCACCACGTCGCCGTGCTCATCGGCTACGGCGCCTCCGCCGTGAACCCGTACCTGGCCATGGAATCCGTGGAACAGCTCATCGCCTCCGGCGACGTCGTCGGGGTCACCCCGCAGGACGGCGTCTACAACCTGATCAAGGGCCTGGGCAAGGGCGTCCTGAAGATCATGTCCAAGATGGGCATCTCCACCGTGGCCTCCTACACCGGTGCCCAGACCTTCGAAGCGCTCGGCCTCGGCCAGGACCTCGTGGACGAGTACTTCTCCGGCACGCATTCCCAGCTCGGCGGCGTCGGCCTCGACGTCATTGCCGCCGAAGTCCTGGCCCGGCACCGCATGGCCTACCCCGAGAACGGCATCGAACTGCCGCACCAGCCCCTGCTCGGCGGCGGCGAATACCAGTGGCGCCGCGACGGCGAACCCCACCTGTTCAACCCCGAGACTGTCTTCCGGCTCCAGCACGCCACGCGTGAACGCCGCTACGACATCTTCAAGGCCTACACCCGCGGCGTTGACGACCAGTCCGAGAACCTCATGACCCTGCGCGGTCTGCTGAAGTTCAAGGCCGGTTCGCGTCCCGCGGTGCCGCTTGAGGAAGTGGAACCGGTTTCCAGAATCGTCAAGCGGTTCTCCACCGGCGCCATGAGCTACGGCTCCATCTCCAAGGAAGCCCACGAGACCCTCGCGGTCGCCATGAACCGGCTGGGCGGAAAGTCCAACACCGGTGAAGGCGGCGAGGACGTGGACCGGCTGCTCGATCCCACCCGCCGTTCCGCGGTCAAGCAGATCGCCTCCGGCCGCTTCGGCGTCACCAGCCTGTACCTGTCCAACGCGGACGACATCCAGATCAAGATGGCCCAGGGTGCCAAGCCCGGCGAGGGCGGCCAGCTGATGGCGCAGAAGGTCTACCCCTGGGTGGCCCGCACGCGGCACTCGACCCCCGGCGTCGGCCTCATTTCGCCGCCCCCGCACCACGACATCTACTCGATCGAGGACCTCGCGCAGCTGATCTATGACGCCAAGCGCGCCAACCCCTCGGCCCGGGTGCACGTCAAGCTCGTCTCCGAGGTCGGGATCGGCACCGTGGCGGCCGGCGTCACCAAGGCGAAGGCCGACGTCGTGCTGGTCTCCGGGCACGACGGCGGTACCGGCGCCTCGCCGCTGAACTCGCTCAAGCACGCCGGTGTCCCGTGGGAACTCGGCCTCGCCGAGACGCAGCAGACGCTCATGCTCAACGGCCTGCGCGACCGTGTGGTGGTGCAGGTCGACGGCCAGCTCAAGACCGGCCGCGACGTCGTGATCGCCGCGCTGCTCGGCGGCGAAGAGTTTGGTTTCGCCACCGCCCCGCTGGTGGTCTCCGGCTGCATCATGATGCGCGTCTGCCACCTGGACACCTGCCCGGTAGGCGTCGCAACCCAGAACCCCGAGCTGCGCTCCCGGTTCAACGGCAAGCCCGAATTCGTGGTGAACTTCTTCGAATTCCTTGCCGAGGAAGTCCGCGAAATCCTCGCCGAGCTGGGTTTCCGCAGCATCGAGGAGGCGATCGGCCATGCCGAGATGCTCGACTCCCGCGACGCGATCAACCATTGGAAGGCCGAAGGGCTGGACCTGGATCCGATCCTGCACGGGCTCGAGTTCGACAACGACGCGCCGCTGCGCAACCTCACCGGCCAGAACCACGAACTCGACAAGCACTTCGACCAGCGCCTGATCGCCATGGCGGCCGAAGCGCTGAGCGACCGCACGCCGGTGAAGATCTCCGTAAACGTCATCAACACGGACCGCTCCGTCGGCACCATGCTCGGCCACGTCGTGACGAAGACCTTCAGCACCGACGTCCTGGCCACGGACACCATTGACATCACGCTCAATGGCACCGCGGGCCAGTCGCTCGGAGCGTTCCTGCCGGCCGGCATCACGCTGCGCATGTTCGGCGACTCCAACGACTACGTCGGCAAGGGACTTTCCGGCGGCCGCATCATCGTCCGGCCGGACCGCACCAACGTGTTCCCCGCCGAGCGCAACGTAATCGCCGGCAACGTGATCGGCTACGGCGCCACAAGCGGTGAGCTGTTCCTCCGCGGCCAGGTCGGCGAACGCTTCCTGGTCCGCAACTCCGGCGCCACCGCGGTGGTCGAAGGCATCGGGGACCACGGCTGCGAGTACATGACCGGCGGCCAGACGCTCATCATCGGCCGCACCGGCCGCAACTTCGGCGCCGGCATGTCCGGGGGCACGGCCTACGTGCTGGACCTGCAGACCGAGCGCGTCAACAAGCAGGCCCTCGAGTCAGGCGAGCTGCAGCTGCGCGAGCTCGACGCCGAGGACCGTGACATCGTCCACGGGCTGCTCGTCAAGCACCTCGAGGAAACCGAGTCGCTGCTCGCGGCACGGCTCCTCGAGAACTTCGATGACACCGCAGCCCGCATAACCAAGGTGCTGCCGCGCGACTACGCGGCCGTCCTGCAAACCCGTCTTGACGCCATCGAAGAGGGCCTGGACCCCGACGGCGAAGAAGTTTGGTCTCGAATCCTGGAGGTGACCGGTGGCTGATCCACGCGGATTTCTGAAAGTACGTCAGCGTGAAACCCAGCCGCGCCGTCCCGTCCCGGTCCGCATCATGGACTGGAAAGAGGTCTATGAGGCCCAGGAAAAGGGTGTCCTGAAGAGCCAGGCAGGCCGCTGCATGGACTGCGGCGTCCCGTTCTGCCACCAGGGCTGCCCGCTGGGCAACCTCATTCCGGAATGGAACGACCTCGTCTGGCGGGACAAGGGCGAGGAAGCGATGGAGCGGCTGCACGCCACCAACAACTTCCCCGAATTCACGGGCCGGCTGTGCCCTGCCCCCTGCGAGGCGTCCTGCGTACTCGGCATCAACCAGCCCGCGGTGACCATCAAGCAGGTCGAGGTGTCCATCGTGGACCAGGCCTTCGAGAACGGCTGGGTCAACCCCCTGCCGCCCGCGCGACTGACCGGCAAGACGGTCGCCGTCGTCGGGTCCGGCCCCGCCGGGCTCGCCGTCGCCCAGCAGCTGACCCGGGTGGGCCACACTGTGGCCGTGTACGAGCGCGACGACAAGATCGGCGGCCTCCTGCGCTACGGGATCCCCGACTTCAAGATGGAAAAAGAGCAGGTGGACCGCCGGCTGGAGCAGATGAAGGCCGAAGGCACCCGGTTCCGCACCGGGGTGGCCGTCGGCACCGACGTGACGTGGGAGCAGCTGCGCCGCCGGTACGACGCCGTCGTCATCGCCACCGGGGCCACCGTCCCGCGTGACCTGCCGATCCCGGGCCGCGACCTCGACGGCGTCCACTACGCCATGGATTACCTCGTGCCGGCCAACCGGGTGGTGGCGGGGGAGACCGTGGAGAACCAGATCAATGCCGCGGGCAAGCACGTGGTCATCCTCGGCGGCGGCGACACCGGCGCCGACTGCCTCGGCACCGCGCACCGTCACCAGGCCGCGTCCGTGACCACCCTGGCGATCGGCAAGCAGCCCCCCGTCGAGCGGGCCGGCCACCAGCCCTGGCCGACATTCCCCACCTTGTTCGAGGTCGCCAGCGCGCACGAGGAAGGCGGCGAACGCACCTACCTCGCCTCCACCGTGGAGTTCGTCGGGGAAAACGGCAAACTCAGGGGCGTCAAGGTTGCGGAGACGGAATTCGTCGACGGCAAACGCCTGCCGAAGGCCGGCACCGAGCGGATCATTCCGGCGGACCTCGTCTTCCTGTCCCTGGGCTTCACCGGCGCCGAGCCGGCCGGGATCACCGACCAGGTCCAGGCCGACTTTGACGGCCGCGGCAACGTGGCACGCGACGGCTACTACATGACCAATACTGAAGGCATCTTCGTCGCGGGCGACGCCGGCCGCGGCCAGTCGCTCATCGTTTGGGCCATCGCCGAAGGGCGCGCCTGCGCGGCCGCGGTGGACAAGTTCCTGATGGGCAGCACCATTCTGCCGGCACCTGTGGCGCCGACCGACCGTGCGATGGCTGTTCTGTAGTCCCACAGGACCTCCGGGATTCATCCGCACTTCAACTTAATCCATGCAACACACCAGTAGGGTAGGTATATGAGACGCGCTAAAATCGTGGCCACTTTCGGACCGGCAATCGCAAGCTTTGACAACACGCTGGCCGTGCTGGAAGCCGGCGTTGACGTGGCACGCATGAACATGAGCCACGGCGATTACTCCGTGCACGACAACACCTACGAGAACGTCCGCAAGGCTGCGGGACAGCTCGGCAAGGCCGTGGCCATCATGGCCGACCTGCAGGGCCCGAAGATCCGCCTCGGACGTTTCGTCGACGGTCCCCACCTCCTGGAGGTCGGTGACACGTTCACGATCACCACCGAGGACGTTCCGGGCACCAAGGACATCTGCTCCACGACCCTCAAGAGCCTGACAGAGGACGTCAACCCGGGCGATGCCCTGCTGATCGACGACGGCAAGGTCGCCCTCCGCGCGATCGACGTCGACGACGTCAAGGTGGTCGCCCAAGTGATTGTCGGCGGCTGGGTTTCCAACAACAAGGGCATCAACCTGCCCGGCGTTGCCGTCAACGTGCCGGCGCTGAGCGAAAAGGACGAGGACGATCTGCGCTGGGCCATGCGCCGCGGCGTGGACATGGTTGCCCTGTCCTTCGTCCGGGATGCTTCGGACATCGTCCGCGTGCACGAGATCATGGACGAGGAAGGCCGCCGCGTGCCGGTCATCGCCAAGATCGAGAAGCCGCAGGCCGTGGAGCAGCTGCACGAGATCATCGACGCCTTCGACGCCATCATGGTGGCTCGTGGCGACCTCGGTGTGGAACTTCCCCTCGAGGAAGTGCCGATAGTGCAGAAGCGCGCCATCGAACTGGCACGCCGCTGGGCCAAGCCGGTCATCGTGGCCACCCAGGTCCTCGAGTCCATGATCGAGAACCCGCGCCCGACCCGCGCCGAGGCCTCCGACTGCGCCAACGCGGTGCTGGACGGTGCCGACGCGGTCATGCTCTCCGGCGAGACCAGCGTGGGCAAGTACCCGATCGAGACGGTCAAGACCATGGCCCGGATCATCGAGTCCACCGAAGAGCACGGCCTGGAGCGCGTTCCCCCGCTGGGCACCAAGCCCAAGACCCGCGGCGGCGCCATCACCCGCGCCGCCGTCGAGATCGCCGATCAGCTGGAAGCGAAGTACATCTGCACCTTCACGCAGTCCGGTGACTCGGCACGCCGCCTGTCGCGTCTGCGCCCCATCAGGCCGGTCTTCGCCTTCACCCCGGTGGAGCACGTCTGGAACCAGCTCGCGCTGACGTGGGGCATCCAGCCGGTCCTGGTCCCGATGGTGGGCCACACCGACGAGATGACGGCCCAGGTTGACCGCAGCCTGCTGGAGCTCGACGTCGTCGAGGACGGTGACCTGGTGGTCATCGCCGCTGGTTCACCTCCCGGAAAGGCCGGGTCGACGAACCTGCTGAAGGTCCACAAGGTGGGCGACCTCGCCGACTTCGGCGGCCAGGGCGAAGCAGCCGTGGCCAAGGACAAGCTCGGCCCGTGGCCGGAAAAGAAGAAGAAGAACCGGGTCCAGGCCTAGTTCTGATAGCTTGAACGCAAAAGGGAGGATCCCCGCCGGCTGGCGGGGATCCTCCTTTTTTGGTGTTTGGTGCTTCGAGCGCGCGGCTGCCGGCTTCCGGCCGCGGAGCGCGGCCGGCACCGCCGGCCGCTAGTTGACCTGGTTGATGATGGTTTCGGCCACCTCGCGCATGCTGAGGCGGCGGTCCATCGAGGTCTTCTGGATCCACCGGAAGGCTTCCGGTTCCGTCAGGCCCATCTTGGTGGTCAGGAGGCTTTTGGCGCGCTCCACGAGCTTGCGGGTGGCGAACTGCTCCTGCAGGTCGGTGACCTCGCTCTCGAGGGCCTTGATTTCCTCGTGGCGGGACAGCGCGATCTCCAAGGCCGGGATGAGGTCCGCCGGGGTGAACGGCTTGACCACGTACGCCATGGCGCCGGCGTCGCGGGCGCGCTCCACGAGCTCTTTCTGGCTGAACGCGGTGAGCAGGACCACGGGGGCGATCCGGGCCTTGACGATCTTCTCCGCGGCCGAGATGCCGTCCATGACCGGCATCTTGACGTCCATCAGGACCAGGTCGGGCTTGAGCTCCTCGGCAAGCTGGACGGCCTTTTCGCCGTTGTCCGCCTCGCCGACAACGTCGTAGCCTTCGCCCCGCAGGATCTCGATGATGTCCAGGCGGATGAGGGTCTCATCCTCGGCGACGACAACGCGGCGCGCCGGCTGGGAAGTGGGGGTTGACTCCGTCTGTTCTGACACGGGAACTCCTTGGAAAGGTACGGCGGGAACTCAACCATCATAGGTTTTGTCCGCCATGTACTTGGACCGGTTTGGTTCGATGCGGCGTCACTGGCGCGATTCTGGAATTCAGCCTATCTGCATGTAGAGTAATTTCGCGCACTGGAAGCGATCGCGTTGCTCACAGCACTGTGGCAGGCTGATTGTTACACCGGTGTACTCCGCGCCCGAGTGGCGGAATTGGCAGACGCGCCGCACTCAAAATGCGGTATCGAAAGGTGTGTGGGTTCGAGTCCCACCTCGGGCACAGTGTTTCCGCAGGTCAAAGGCCTGTTTCGTCTTTGGGTGTTGACAAAACCGCCCAAAGTGTTGACAGCGGCGTACCGTTTTTGGTGTGGCCAGCATTCGAAAACGCACCAAAAAGGACGGAACAGCGTCCTACATGGTGCTCTGGCGGGACCCGAAGAGCCGCGAGCAGCAGGGCCTGACAGTTCTCACTCTCGTCGAAGCGGAGACCCTGAAAAGGCTTCTGGACGCCAACGGACAATCCTTCGAGATCGCCCAGCACGCCATCCTCTCCAACGCCAAACGCACACCCACCATCGCTGAAGTCATCCAAGAGCACATTGATCTGTTGGTTCGGCCATCGAGTGGAACCATCAAGACGTACCAAACCATGTTGGATCTCCATGTCCGCAATGTCATCGGTCATGTTCCCGCGGACAAGCTCGACTATCGACTGCTCGCGCATTGGGTGAAATCGATGATGGCAAAGGGGCTCGCGCCGAAGACGGTTCATAACGTTCATGGCCTCATCTCCGCCGCCATGAACACTGCAGAGATGCTGGGCTACATCCCGCGGAACCCTTGCCGGGGCGTGCAGCTGCCTCCCATTGAGAAGGCTGAGGACGAGGCCATGTTCCTCACCCATGCTGAGTTCAGCCTCATCATGGAGGGAATGGGGGAGCGCTACAAGGCCTTCACCAACTTCCTGGTCATGACCGGCACCCGCTTTGGAGAGGCCACCGCGCTGACCGTGGCGGACGTGGACCTCCTGTCCAAACCCCCGACAGTGCGGATCAACAAGGCTTGGAAACGGGACGGGCAGTCGAAGTTTTACGTTGGTGCAACGAAGACCGGTGCCGGCAAGCGGACCATCGGACTGAACCCCGCACTCGTGGAGCTGCTGATCCCGCTGGTCGCCAGCAGAGCGGGGAAAGAACTTGTGTTCACTACGCCCAAGGGCGGGCGCATCATCCACAAGCTCTACTGGCACCACTACTGGGTTCCGGCTGTCCACACGGCCCAGGCTATCGGCCTTACCAAGAACCCACGGATCCACGACCTCCGCCATACTCACGCATCCTGGCTGATCCAGGACGGCGTGCCCTTGTTCACCATCTCGCGCCGGCTGGGGCACGCCTCCACGCGGACTACCGAGCAGGTGTACGGGCACTTGATGCCGGCTGCGCTGCAAGCCGGTGCTGACGCCACTGAGCGCTCTGTGGCAGCCTTTCTGCGGTGACGGCAATGGGGCTATGTGTGGGGCCGTGCCGATGTCGCCCTCGGGGAGCGTTCGCCTGACTCGCGCTTCTGGTCATGTCGGCTAGTCTCCACGAGGCCATGAAGGTTGAAAGCAACGCCTTCCTTTTGGAGTTCCCGTGGAGATCGAATTTTTTGAACCCGCCGAGGCAGCCGCGCTGATGCGCTGCACGGAGTCATGGCTGCGCGATGGCGCGGTCAGCGGACGCTTCCCCCACGCGTGCTGGGGCAAGGGCAAGATCATTTTCACTTCGGAGCACATCCTGGAAATCGCGAAGTTGAGTGAGATCCTTCCCGGCAGAGCTGGTTCTCCGCTCTCTGTCAGCCGGCCGGCGCCAAAGGAACGGCTCATTGGCACCCGTTCGAAAGTCAGACTGGCTACGGCGAACTAAGTATGGGTGACGTTTCCCGTTCGGGCCACAGTTTGAACGGTTGAGCCAGGGAGTGGCACCCGAAGCAGACTTCCCCAGAGGACTAAGTGCGTAGACGTGTGGCGGGCACCACGGACACGGTTACCCGCGGTGGCGGTGGCCGAAGCTACGGCGGAAAAATCCCTCTCGTCAAAAGGACCATGAATATCAACTGTTCTCTCGCCAAAGTCCTGACCGCTGTCACCGCCTTGTTGCTGGCTGGATCATTAGCAGGATGTGGCGCCGCAGTCAACGCCCTTGAGGTCATCGAGTCTGCTGCCGGCATCGGTGCGCCAGCCACTGTGGACCCGGCTTCTGCCACTGACGCCGCCGACGCCCTCGTCCGACTCGAGAGTATCCCGGTGAAAGGTCGCGCCCCGAAGACTGGTCATACACGGGACGAGTTCGGACCGGCGTGGGCGACACTGACAGCAACGGCTGCGACACCCGCAATGACATCCTTGCCCGGGACCTGACCAACGAAACGTTCAAGCCCGGCACCAACAATTGCGCGGTCTCCACGGGAACCCTGACCGACAAGTTCACCCGCGGCCAGGACACCAGCTCAGGCGTCCAGATCGACCACATCGTTCCGCTCAGCGATGCCTGGCAGAAGGGCGCACAGCAGATCAGCGCTGACCAGCGCAAGGAACTCGCGAACGACCCGTTGAACCTCATGGCCGCCGATGGTCCCACCAATGGTGCCGATGGTGACAAAGACGCCGCCACGTGGCTACCGCCGAACAAGGCCTTCCGATGCGAGTACGTCGTCCGCCAAACTGCCGTCAAGGCCAAATACAGCCTCTGGGTCACGGAAGCCGAGCATGACGCCATGGCAGGGGTACTTTCGAGCTGCAAATACGTCACGTCCGTGCGTCGTTGACGGGCGGACCGGCCGAATTAGTTGCATCTACGTTGGGTGGAACGGTCCCAGAAGCGCTTATTCGTTCTGTACGTCTGAAGACCTACGAGCAGGTCCAGGCCGTGGTCTTGCGATCCAACAGTACTGAGGCCGCGCGGGCGCAACGTGCACCACTACCGGGAGAGCTAAGCCTTGCGCAGGGCTCCACAGGCCTCGATCCACCGCTTACCCACCGGAAACGCTATGACGGGCTGCCCGCCATAGCTTTGATGATCTCGGCCACGACTGTGACGACGACGGCTGCACCAGCACCAATCCATGCGGCCCGCTTCTGTACGCCCGTCTGAAACTTCTGCTCGCGAACTGTTTGCCGACTGTCCTCGTTGACAAGGGGGAAGTCGCCCTTGAGCTTGCGCAACTGATCCTTAGAGGGGTCGGTCGTGTATCGCCGCAGCGCGTCCACGACGCGGCCCAAGTCCTGTTGTACTCGGTCGCCCGTGTGAAACTTCATGCCAACGATGCGGACGCAGTGGACGCCGCCGTGATCGTGGACATTCATAGCGTTGAGGCTATCCCGTGGATCCGATTTTCGTCTCTCGTCCCATCCAGGTGACGAATGCATGATCACGCTGGTTTCGGGCGGCAGCCCGACTGTGAGGTTGATTTTGGTTAGCTGGTCAGTCGGGGTTTCGAGGATGTTGGCCACAGCAAGCTCAGGAGCCAGCTCAGGCTGCCCGTAGGTGGTGACTACACCGTTTCCTCCACCGTACTCGTCCAAGATCTTTACGAAGCTCAGGAGAGCCTCCCGGTCTGCGAAAACTCGTGGAGCGAAGGACGCGTAATCTACCTGCTGCATCCACTCAAAAGACGACGTAAGACTTGTCTCGACGTTGCCGGTCACATCGTCAGTGACTAGGAGGCTGCCATTTGTCTGCTGCCCCTGATAGGCGTGGCCCAAGACGTACCGTCCCCACATCCCGGACCACTTGCCCCAGCCCACATACGTAATCCACAGGCGTCGGATCTTGCGAAATGGTTTGTTCATGATGATCCCCCGGGACTTTCCTGCAGTGACGCGACAATGAGTTCCCACATTAGTTGAACAGCGGCGCAAGCCCGGCCCAAACTGGTGAGCGGGGCTGCGTGGTTGGGGAACTACTCCGGTCTGGCCTGCCCCTAGGATGGGGCCATGACTGAATCCGAGAACAAATCCCTGGCCTACGCCGAATACGATGAAAACGGGAACCACAACCCTGTGCGTTTGCCGGCCACAGAGGACTCCGAACAGTGG
The DNA here is from genome assembly GCF_056406115.1 of Arthrobacter sp. P1_D4. Taxonomy (NCBI): domain Bacteria; kingdom Bacillati; phylum Actinomycetota; class Actinomycetes; order Micrococcales; family Micrococcaceae; genus Arthrobacter; species Arthrobacter sp. P1_D4. Next base: position 126,551 of record NZ_JBFUAU010000007.1, read on the forward strand.
GAGCTGGAGATTATCCGGGAGAATATCGAGAACGACCCGAACGACCCAGACTCTCCGATTTACCGTGGCCACAACTGGTAAGCGCTGGACTAGTAAGGGCTGGTCGACCGCATCAAATGCGCCTGAAAGATGTTCTGCTAAGCCAACGTTATGACTTCACATGACTTTCTGCCGGAGACAACGGCAACAATGCGAGCTTCGTCCGGATGTTGATCCCTCTCCGGGTCCGGAGGACTGAGATTTGTACCGCCGTTTCGCTCGGGGCACTGTCGTCTGCGTAGTACCTAAAAGCAACTGCCCGGAAAGGCCATGACTACCCTTCCCTCGTGCGCAGGAGCCTTTGCTTTTGGGGCGCCTGAGATCGTCACTTTGCCTGCGTAGCGGTAAAGCCACTTCTGGTCCAATCTGCCTCTGGACATGTCCAGAGCTGAGGCGTTCAATTGAAGCTCGGCGCCGAACGCGCCGCGGTGGCTGGCGTCAGCGGCGGTCACCCTTGCTGTCAGCTGCAATGAGGGGGCGGTATGGACCAGCAAACATCGCAAGGATCGGAGCCAGAGCAGATTGCAGTGGAAGCGTTTCTGGCGCTGCAGCTACCAAGCCGTCTGAATCTGGATGGGCTAGTTGGGATCGTGGCAGCCCAACGCCGGCGTCGAATCGAGATTGAAGCCACGACGGTCCTCAACGGCACGTCCGTCTGTGGCCTCTGGCTGTCGACAGATACTCGGGAAATCATTCTGCACGCCGTTACGGACTCAGAACTCCATAGGCAGCAGTTCATCCTGCATGAGCTCGGGCACATGATCCTGCGCCACGATGAGTTGGGCGTTTCCTCGGACTATGCCGGCAGCCTCTTCCCGAATCTTGACGGAGAGCTGGTGTCACGGGCTTTGGCACGGAGCAGCTTCGTTGACGACCTGGAGGCCGCGGCTGAGACTCTCGCAGATCTTCTTGCCGGCGCTATCCGCGACAGCACTATGGAGCCAAGATCCTTTGAACAGGTCTTCGGGTGATCCAGGCTATCGCTGCCTCCGTCATCTGGGGCCTCGTACTGTGCCTCCTGCCCGGCGCCCGCACCAGAAAAGACCACAGCATTCTCGTTGCCGCCGTAGCAATCGCAACGGCGCTTTCCTTGAATGTCGACCCGATATATGTCGCGGGTGATCAAGCGCTCGGGGGCCGCAACCTTCTGGATCTGTCCGCGAACATCCTGATGGTCGTGGGAATCTACTTCCTTTCCCAGGCAATCGTCCGGGCTGCCGAGATCAAGGATGCACCTGTTCGCAGGGGACGTCGTGGCCTCCTGATTTTGGGTCTAGTGTCCGCGGGGCTGGTCCTTGCATTCCTCTGCATCGAAGCACCCGTGTCCTCAACAAGATTCATGTTGGATTACGGGGACCAGCCTGCTGCCGCCGTCTATTCCGTCATCCAGTTTGTCTACATCGGGGTGGTCGTCGGCGTGACCGGATACGTGTGCTTTAGATTCCGACGGCGGATGGCCACGTCTCACTTTCGCGTCGCCTTCGCTCTCATTGGCATTGGGTGCTCCCTGGCTCTCGTCGTCGTGTTTGCTGTCCTGGGAATGGACGTCGCCCATCTTCGGGGAGAGCAGTCGACGATGGAGCAGTTGGCCGCCGTTTACGACACGAGTTTTGTCGGGGCGATGGTGTTCCTGTGTGCTGGTCTGGCCCTCCCACCGGTCGCCCGTCGGATCGTTCGACGAGCACAACTGAAGACGCAAGCTGGGTTACTGGAAAATCTCACATCCATCTGGGAAAGAGCGACTGCGACGCGCAAGGATGGACGCCTGGCGCCGTCCACTGCAGCCATCGAGCGGGGTGATCCTGAGGCGAGAAGACTTCATCGGATGCTTGTCGAAATTGAGGATGCTCTCCTGATGAATCCGGCCGCTGCTAAGTTGCTTGATGAAGCTGATTTCGAAACGTTGGCCCGAACTGAGGATTACCTCGCATCCAATCGAGACCCGCAGGATGGTCGAGTAGGTCTGGGACGATGGGGGAGGAGGAAGGATCCTAGTGACAGATGATGCCGCAGGACCCTCTGAATCGCCGCAGGCGAGGCTCGCCCGCAAGATAAATCTGTTGCTGGATCTGTATGAGATCCGAGGGGCAGGGCCCTTGGCTTACAAGGAAATCAGTCGAGACATGGCTGAACGGGGCACCCCGTTGTCACGGTCAAGGTGGGCTTACATGCGAAGCGGTGATAGCTCCCTGGCTATGGATAAGGAGCTGCTCCAGAATCTCGCGATATTCTTCGGCGTGGATCGCCGGTACCTTCTCGATGACTCAACAGATGTACCCGAGCTGGTGGAAGCTCAGCTGAGCCTCCTGAAATCGATGCGCGAGGCCCGGGTTAGGAACTTTGCGGCCAGGCAATTGCAGGATTTATCACCTGAAACGCTCGCGCGACTTCGGGTTGTCATCGACGAGCATGTCAGGAGCAACGATGAAGAGTTCTAGATTGCTGGGCCCTCTAACCACTGGTGCCGTAAGTGCGGCCGCAATAACGTTCCTCGGCGCCGCTTACTTTGCGCGCCGAGTCGTGGTGCCGACGACTACGCGCCGGGAGGATCTTCCCATAAGGCAAGTCTTCGTAGGAGTGGACGGATTCCTGAGGATCGAACTGCCGACTACGCCATTGACGAGAGCGCCCGGCCAATACAGCTTTTGGTTTGGCAATGGCAAGGGCCATGCCTGCATCGGGGCCGTCGTAGCCGAAGACACGAACGACGGAACAGTGACGCGGCTCGTCGAGCGCGTTGACTCCGGCGACCTACACGCCGCCAGAGCCGGCATCTGGAGCGGCTACGCCTTCTCCAAAGCCGAGCAACTCGGCCTTCCTTTTGAGGAAGTGAAGATTCAGGTCGATAACGGCATGGCACCTGCATGGAAATTCGAGCCCACGACGGCCGGTCCGACGGTTTCGACATGGGCTATCCACGCACACGGAATGGGTGGGAAACGCGCTGGTGCCCTTCGCGGCGTTCCTGTTGCAAGCAGGCTCGGCCTGACATCACTGGTCGTGTCATTCCGCAACGACGGCGAAGCGCCGCCGTCGTACGATTCCCGGTACTCTTTGGGCCAAAACGAGTGGTTGGATCTCGAAGCGGCCATCCAGTTCGCCGTGGACCACGGTGCTAAAAGGCTCGTTTTGTTCGGATGGTCGCTGGGCGGTTCCATGGCTCTGCGGGCCGCGAATCTTTCTGCCCATTCAGATCGGATCATTGGCTTGGTGCTGGTGGCTCCCGTCTTGGATTGGGCTGAGACGTTGACGTTCAATGGGAGCGCCAGTGGGTTGCCGGAAACTGTGACCAGGGTTGGGTTGAAAATGTTGGGTGCGAAAGCAGGACGCTGGGTTACTGGGCTTGAGCAACCTCTTGATCTTTCCGCACTTGATTGGGTAGCCCGCGCCGGTGACCTCAAGACGCCGACGCTCATACTGCATGGGATCGAGGACAAATCGACACCGGTGGAAGTCTCGGCGCGTTTGGCAGAACTGCGACCCGACCTCGTTCAGTTGATACGCTTCGAAGTTCCAGGGCATTCACTTGAGTGGAATGCCGATACCGAGAGGTGGGAGTCCTCGGTTACGCGGTTCCTGAAGTCGCTGCCCGCTGACTGAAATGTGGCCGCAAGGTCGGCAAGGTGTCTCTCGATCCGATCCGGCCGCGCCCTGTACGTTCCCGACCCCAGGCTGATCATGCCCGCCTCGCACAGAAGAGTGAGGTGTTTGCGGACAGAGGAAGCAGACACATTTAGGGCTGCAGCGACCTCATAACAGGTTGCCGGGCCATGCGTGATCAGATACCGAATGAGGCGGCTTCGCGTTCGATTCATCAAGATATTCGCCATGGAGACCACAATCAGGTGACGAGGAAATCTCTTTAACCCGCTGTAGACGGGTCTACAGCCAAACGATACGCTCATGTACATACCGATGGAAGAACGGAGCCCCACATATTGCGTGGCGAGTTGGCCAAGGCAATACTGGGCAACAATCGGCGGCTCGCTGGCGATAGTCAGCTCAGGTCTGGGAGGTGAAACGTGTCCGGAGATGGAGAAGGCCTCAAGGGTACGGAAAGCTCGCCCCAGGCCGAACTTGCACGCCGCTTGAACCTGCTGCTCGACGTCGTCGTTGCCGAGCGCGGACAACCCGTCACATTCCGCGAAGTCCAGGAAAAGCTGGCGGAGAAGGGGATCAAGCTTTCCAGAGCCCGCTGGTTCTATATGAAGGACGGCACGGGCAGGCTGGTGAGCGACCCGGCACTACTAGGCGCCTTGTGCGAAATCTTCAATGTGGATCCCGCTTATCTTGTGGGTAGCGAGGCCGCAGATCTGCCCCAACGCATTGATTCGCAGCTTGAGTTTGTGAAATCTCTCCGCGCTGCGAGGGTGAAGACGTTCGCGGCCCGCACCCTTGGTGACGTGTCGCCGGAGACGCTTCGGGCGATCACGGAGTACCTGAACAAGGACATCAGCCGCCGGCCGGAAGGGGAGAAGGCTGCGGCCAGTCCGCCGTCGGATGGGGATGAGACGCCGGAGCGGGCAGACTAACCGTCTGGCACATCTTTCCAAAACACTGCGGCTACTGTTCCAGCAAGTACTTAATGTGAGCGTCGAGCAGTTCCTTGATTCGGACAGGGTTCGCGGAATACCGCGGTGAGCGTCCGTGCCTACGTCCAGGCTCGACGTCGACGATCACCACTCCGGCCTCTTCGAGGGCGGCCAGGTGCTTGGCCACACTGGGATCGCCCGCGCTGACAGCGGTGACGATATCCCCGCGCGTCGCAGGCCCACTAGAGGCTAGGAACCGAAGAATTTCGTTTCGCGCTCGGTTGCCGAAGGTTGCAACGGCAGCTTCGACGTCCGCCGACCAGGCGGCGTCGTGGGGCTGCGTAATTCTCGGCATAAGGTCATTCTTCCTGAAGGTAACGCAAAAAGTAAGAACAGCACTCTTGACGATACTTTAATTATCTTCGAAAATAATTCCTGTAGCTTCTGATCGTTGTTTGGATCTCTGCATCCACTAACTGGGGTGGCCTTTTTGCGCGACTCTGCGAACTACTCGTTCTGAACAGTCAAAGCGGTGAAGCCATGGAAATCGAAGCCAAGGCGTATCAATCTACTAAGGGCTCAGACACGGTCGCTGATGTCGACGTCTCATTGCGAAGCGCACCTCCGCCGGAAGAACCCGTCATCCAGATCGACCGGATCATGGTCGCGGTTGATGGCGTGCACCGTTACGTTGTTTCCCGGCTTGCGAGAATCGGGCGGTCTTGCGATGTTGATGACGTCATGCAGGACATCAGGGTCGCCGTCTGGGACGGGGTCGCGAGGGGTCGCTACCGGGAGCTGCCCGGCATCCCCTTTGAAGCGTGGGTCCAGGGTGTTTGCAGCAAAATCTGCGCTGCCCATATCCGGCGCGAGCTTAGCCATCAAACGTTGCCGTTGCTCGTTGACTTCACGACGACGGAAAGCTCACCCGAGCTCCTCGCTGTCATAGGTGCTGGAGCGGCGGCAGACGGCGTTGAAAACTATGTTGATCAGGCCTGGGCGCAAGCCGTGCTGGGTATGGTCCAGCGCAGCGTCAGCGAGGAAACCTGGAAGCTTGCCGTTTCCAGTCTCACTGGGCCTCGGCACTACGGACCTCCGTCTCCCCAAGACCGGCGTCGGTGGCACGCCGTAACTGTCGTTCGGCAGACCGCTAAAACAATCAACACGGCATTGAACTGCCGGCCCGAACCCGGATTGGGCGTCGACGATCTCTGCCGGTGCGCTGCGAACTGCCTGCCCACGAATGTCCTCCGGAGCGTCGCGGAGACCATAGTCCGGCCGGGACTGCGAGGAGTGGATAGGTCCGTGCAGATGGCAGCTCTGGCCGGTGAGCTCGGCGTCACTGAGAGGTACATCGCGGTAAATATCGGCTTTGCCCGGCAGTTGTACCGAGCGGCTTGGCGCGTGCTTCAGCACGAAGTGAATAGAGCGGCTCTGTAGGTCATGGGTGTTCGACAATGGGTTGGGCGATGAGTTGGTTCCGAGGAGTTGGCCGCCGGCAGTGGTTCGCTGCGGGGCTGATGGTCCTGCTCATAATGAGTGCAGTCTTCCTACTTTGGCCTTCCGATGGGTTCAGCGGGCAGGTCGCGCCAGCGACGTCCGCGGCCGCGCCGGCAACGGCGAGGCCGTCAGGCGCTTCCACGGAACGAGGGGAGCCCTCCGCAGGTCCTAGTGAGGCCGCCATAACGGCGGAGGCAACGCGTGATGGTTTGCCACGTACCCGCGATTACCGGGCGCTCGCTGTAGCCGCAGCCCAGGGACTCTACTCCTGGGACAGTCGATCGTCGTCGTACTCGGACGTATACGCCAAGGTGCGGTCTTGGTGGGAGCTGCTGCCTGATGGATCCAATCCTTTATCTGTACTGGTTAGGGAGTTTGAGGGAACTGGCGTGACAGCGGGTACGTTCACGAGGCTGGCAGGTCAGTCTGCTCGCCGAAGCGGCACCGCAGAGTCCCTGCGTTGCGATCTTGAGTTGGCCAAAGTCCAGGAATATCCGGCCCCGTGGGAAGGCCTTCACGTTTGCACGGTGACGGTGCAAGTTGTGGACGAGTCCAGCAACGGCAGAAATGCTTATGCGGCACCGGTCACGGTGATGGTCAACTGTCCTCCTGCCGCCACCGCTCCATTTGGGCGCTGCGCCATGGTTGCCTTCTACGCGACCGCAGAGAGAATCGTCTACTAGTGGCTGCAGTGGGGGCCGTCCCAGGCCTAATCCGGCGCCGAACATTGCTGAAGGTCGTATCGGCGGCCGCTTCCCTCGCTTTGTTTGTTGGCGCTGTGGCATTTGCCGGAGGCGTGGCTGCGATAACTGGTATGGCGCGTCAATCCGCAGTTGCTTGTACACCAGAGGGCACCGAGGTGACCACTGCGCCTAACGTGACTGGTGCTGGCTTGGAAGTTCGGAATGCTGGGCGATTGCTCTACGAGCTGACGCCTCGGCAGGAGAGCATTGCACGGACGTACATCGCGGTCGGCAAGCAGCTTGGAATATCGCGCTCCGGGCAGATCATTGCCATTATGATGGCGCTGCAGGAGTCAAGTCTGCGCATGCTCGCAAACCCCAGCGTGCCGGCTTCCTTGCACTTTTCTAATGACGGAGTCGGACGTGACCACGATTCGATCGGGTCAGCCCAACAGCGTCCGGCGGCGGGCTGGGGGACAGTTGAGCAGCTGATGAACCCCTCCTATAACGCGCGTGCCTTCTACGGCGGCCCGTCGGGGCCGAACCGCGGCAGTCCTCGGGGGCTGCTGGACATCCCCGGTTGGCAGGCCATGGACAAGGGTCTGGCTGCCCAAGCCGTCCAGGTGTCTGCCTTTCCCGAACTGTATGCGCGTTGGGAGCCGGCTGCGACTGCAATTGTTGCTGCGCTTGAGGCTGGCACTGCTCCGGCACCCTGTGCTAGTTCCTTCCCAGCGCCGCCTGCGGGATCTTCACGCAACGCGAGTCCGCTACGGCAGGACATATTGAAGTTCACGCAGGAAGGTCTGGGCGGGCATTACGTGTGGGGCGGTACTGCCTTCAAGGCCTGGGATTGTTCCGGCTATGTGCAGTGGATCTACAGGCAAGCCGGAATCGAGCTGCCCCGAGTAGAGCAGTGGCGCGTTGGTGTCCGAACAGAGGATCCTCAGCCAGGCGACCTTGTTGTTCAAAATCCACAGGGACCCGGCAATTGGGGCCATGTGGGCATCTACGCTGGCGACGGCATGATGTGGAGTGCTCTCAACCCTGCAGTGGGAACGCTGCTGCATCCTGTCAGCTGGAATCCTGGCGCAGCCTATTTCGACCTTTTGGGGCGCTGAGAGCGCACATCGGCTTCGATGGTCAAACGCAGAGCCCGAGCCAGAGGCGCATGTTCAGCGAATAAAACGATCCCGGTTACGACCCACCCACCTCGCTAGGGTTAGCGGCGAAAATTGCGGGGGTGTCGTAGTTCTGCGACATTCAGACCCACCCGTCTTCCGGTCGAACCAGCTGGGACCAGAGACGCTGGCGATGGTGCCCTTCCTGGACTGAAAGCGCTCATGGGAGGTCTCAATCCGTCCGTGCGAGTTCGTTAACTACGCACGGCTCTTTGGTGAGACGACGATGGTTCGCTCGAACCAAACCGAGTATCGCGGCCTGATGCAGCACCTCACGACTACATGCTCGAGTTTGCTCGACCTCGTCGACATGGCTGGCCTCGACTACACCCCACTCCGAGCACGGGGCATCTGGTGGCTAAGCGGCCTTCTCAGATTCTCCTCCGCAAGCGCGAGCTCGGTCGTGGATTCATTTGCCGATAAAGTGCGGTATGACCGATCCACTTCCAGGTGCAAGCACGAGTGCTGGCCCTCTGCCGACGTCCGAGCCAGTTGAGTTCAATGACGATGGAGCGTTCCGCCATGACGGTGCTTGGAACTCGTTTCAATTCGATCCACCGCTGACGCACAATGACTGCCTTGAACTCGTCTCACACGCACAGGAGCTCGGTTACCGGATGCTGTTCCGGCGGACCGACTATTCGCTCGAAGAGATCCAGGAGCGACTTGTCAAGGAGGGGCCCGGTTCGTTCTTGAACATGACCTGGCTCCAAGAGGACATCTCTCCCAAGGAGCCGCCGAAGACCGCGGAGCAGCGGATGTCGGACCGCATGACCAAGCTCGGGCCAGCCAATGACCTCATCATCACCGATCCATACCTGTTCACGAGCTCCCGGAAACGCGACAGCCACGATTACGCGGCCTCGGTAGTGGGCATGATCGCGCCAGCTCTGGTGAAAGGACTGCGCATCACCGCGATCGTGAGCCCGTCGCAGAACGACGACACAGTGCGCACAGCGGTCCTCGATCAGCTGCACGCCCGAGGCCAAGACCTCGACATCACCGTGGTGGAATCGCATGACTTCCACGACCGGTTCTGGATCGCGGATCGCGCAAGAGGTCTCATCGTCGGGACATCGCTCAACAAGATCGGCACTCGAATCTTCTTCGTCGACGAGCTCAGCAAGTCGGACGTGGCTGCAGTTCTCGCCGAGGTGGATGCGATCGTCGGCAGGCAGCAATAGCTGACCGGGTCCCCATGGCTGCAAGCGCCTCTCGACGCATGACCTGTACGCCGTGGCCGACCCGCTCGAAGACCAGCGGAGAGAGGACAGAACGCGCATGAAGCTCGCTTACAAGGACGAGCAAGACATAGTCGACCTCGCGTCACGCATCGACGATGCGGACGTGTGCTTCTACCCCGCGGAGAGCGACGTTGCGCACCGGTTCCTAAAATCTCTTCGAAGCGGAGGTCTCTCTCAGCGCGAGCGACCCGACTTCGAGGACCCCGCCGCGTCGCTCCTTCTGGAGGCGATGGTCGTGGACGACCATCCGCGGCCGGGCAAGAAGGACAAGACGCGGGCGCGCGAGGGCGCGGTGCTCCGTGAGCTCAAGGAGGCCGGGCTCGACGTCCGTCCAGATGTCAGAGTCTTCGCATCGGTCATCAACGGGCTTCCGACAGGCCAGGACCACAACTACCGGGCCTACGTCGACCAGTTCATGCGCACCGTGCTAAACCACGCAAGCAAAGCGGAGGTGTACCGGGCCGAACGGTCGGGGTACGACCTCGGGTTCCTCGTCTTGGACGAGTCCACGGCCTACTTCGAGACCTTGGGCGCATTCGGGCCGCCCGGCATGGGCCGACCTCATTGGTGGTTCGCCGATTCGGCCTTCGTGGATGCGATGACGCGCTCCAGCGCGGACTGCGTCGTCTGGCTGACGCCATACAAGAGCATGCATGCGGCCGACAATGGCGAGTTCCCGCTCCCGACGATGACGATCATCGACGTCGCCCTGTTGAGCCGGGAGGAGCACCTCGTCTACGACACGCGCCGCATGGTCTCCTCCGAAGAGTGATACCGGTGCTGCAGGTGCTCAGGGCGCAGCGGACCGGAAACTGACCCCGTGGCGGCTGGCGGCTTCTCCGATCGTCGCGCCTTCCATACCCGCAGCAGTGCGTCGACGACCGACCACGGAGCTACATGGCTATGCGTCGGCCTCGGCCACGGAGTCGCCGTTCTCATCATCCACAGGCAGCGCGACCACGACCTTGCGCGTGGACAGGAGCGTCCGGACCGGGCTATGAGGGCCCTCCATCATCGACGCTGAGCGCCACCAGATCAACGGCAGCGCCGGGCTCCCAAACGGGACGAAACCCGACCCTCGACGCCATACAGGGGACCGGGTTTCAGAAAGTGCGTCTCGCTAGGCGGGTCTCAGGAAGTGACTTCTTGGGGCACTGCTTCCCGTGGGTGGGTTTCGTTCCGTGCGCTCAACTACCGCTGAAGAAGACTGCTTTGAGTAGGTCAGAAGCATCGACGAGGTCTGCAGCAGGGGCCTCGAATTCGCCTCTGGTGACCTCATTGTTGCCGTCCTCGGTGAGCACCCACGTCACAGTCACTGAACCCGCTCGCGGGTCCCGTGCCAGGAGCACATAGTCATCCTGGTCGCTCGTCCACGGAACGTTGGGCCGGAACGACTCGGGCGTGAGCGTAACTTCGACGTCGTCGCCCTGGTTGGTCCAGCCGACGGGATAATCACGCGGCGTGATCCTAAAATCCGAGGGATCGGGTCCCAGAACGTAGCGGCTCTGCTGCCTCACAACCGGCTCCACCACCTTCTCGAAGTCGGCATCGTCGGCCTCGCGGAACTCGAGCGCCTCGCAGTTGTGGAACGTCACGATTAGGTGGGGCTTGGCGATGAATCTGTCGCGGCTGACGACGCGGATTCCTGCACCTGGCAGCGCTACGCCGAGGAAGTGCTCACGCCCCCTAGAGATATTGGTGCTTTTCTCATTCCGCCATGAGACCAGGCGTGCTGCACGATCCTCTGCCGATCTGGGCTCCGGGCGGCCGAAGAAGTTGGGCGGCGTTATCGTCAACAGCGACGTACTCCGAACCGGCTCTGGGGTCGCTCTAAATTGTTCCTCCTCGAACTGATACAGCCGGTCGATCACCTTGTCGACGCTACCGACGCGGCCGATAGAGCCGAGGATCGCAATCTCGAGTTCGATGGGCGGCTTGCCGCCGCCGCGGGCACGTTCAACGAGGGCCAGTACCTCACCGGCCCGAGCCGGGCGGGTGTTGCTGGTGCCTCGCACGTAAACGGCACCGTCCTCGAGGCTGTCCCGGCGGTCGTCGCTTTGGAAGGTCTTGTGGCATGGATAGATCGGCTGACCGTCCTGCGGCGGCTGCGCGATGACGAACAGCACCTCGCTGGCGTCGTCGACGCCGATCCTGCCGAACTCGAACGCTGGAAACTGCGGCCCGAGGTACGGCCGGAGCCGGTCTTCCAGCTCGTGGGCCTCGACGCCGCGGGGGACACCCGGGGCGGCGTCCTTCTGCGCGCCGACGACCATCACCGCGTGGCCGCGGAAGTGGCGTGCAGCCTCCTGCGGCCGACGGTTCGCTGCTCCGAGGAGGAACTTCGCGACCTTCGCCACGCTTGTCTTGCTGCTGAGGTCCAGGCTGCTCTTGACCTCCAGATAGGTCGTCTCGGCCTCGTCGCCGACCGCCAGGACGTGATCCAGGATGAGTCGCAGGGAGCGTTCACCGAGGGGCAGAGTACCGGTATCGAGCCCCATGGGCTTGGGCTCGGACGGGCTCGCCATAGGGGGATCGGCGGTCATGGAATCGATCTTTTCATTCACAATCGAGCGCAGCGATTGATTGATGACGACCTCTTCACAGGTCTGCGAACGTCGATATAGATGTTGGCTTGCACATTGCTCGTTCGAGCAGTCGGAGCCGTCATGACGAAGGCTTTTCAATATCAAGAATCGAGTGCACTTCGGCCGAGGTCAGCAGTAGAGGTTCCGTCAAACCACTCATCACCTGCGCGCCCGACGCAGTGAACTGCGCTGCGAAAGCTCCTATCAGGGCCCTGATGTCTCGCTCGATCTGCGACCAGTTCTCATCGATTTTCAACATTACCCGTAGGTGTAGCGGTTGAAAATCTGCCTCGGGCAGCCCATCCAGGTAATTGCCTGCCCTCTTGAACCGATCCAGGTCCTGCAGAAAGCCATCCTTGAGTTGGTGCTGCAGCATTTTCCGCTCAGCCACAACTCCCATCAAGCACATTTCATACGCGTCATCGATACGGTCGACCGCCCAGCCATTCTCGAAGCGCGTCAGCTCTAGGCCACCGCCCAGAAACCCATCGCCCATCTCCGTCCTGCCCCTTGGCGACATGACAGACACACCGAGGAACTCGATGTTGAGACGTGCGGCAGCGACGGCATGGCCAGCCTCATGGACCAGTATGTGCTTCAGAACGCCGTGACGGCCGCAGTTGGCGCGATCCCAGGCATCAGCTGTTTTCGGATCAAACGGCTGATCGAGCCATTCAACCTCGGCTGCTTCTTCAACATGTTCTGTCATGGGGTTGAGGATCCTTCGGTGATGCGCCGCAGTATGTTCGCCAGCAGGATGGCAGAGTCAGCGGCCACGCCGGCGTAGCGGCGGTTTATCGTCGCGCCATGTTTGACGCCCTGAGCTTGCTCGATCGCCGCGCGCACGAGTTTCCGGAGTGCAGCATTCTCGGATCCAGCAAGATCGACTTCGATCACCCGTTCCAGGCGGTTCTTCGTACTGGCGACCGGTGGCTCTGCTTCGCCGTCGAATAAGTGCCGTTCCGGGACATATGCGGCTTCCGAAAGGCGTTCCAGGATGATCACGCAATCGTTGCCCACATTGCGGTAGTCCTGCTCGGTTCTTGCGTTCTGGAAGTGCCGCCGGAGTTCCGTGATTTCTTCGTCTACCCGGGTCCAGCCGGTGCGAGGGTGCGATGTTACAGGATCGACGAGAGTCGAGGCGACGGTACCCGCCTCGAGATCAGCGAGCTGTTCGTGCAGAGGATCGAACAGTTCTGAGAGCATCTGCCGACGTGCCTGCCAAGAATTGGAGCCGTTGTTGTTTTTCCAGTAGCTGTAGAACCCGTCGAAATCATAGAACGGGGGTCGGAAGTCGAGGCCCAAGCGCTTCAACACCGCCCTTAGGGCAGCCATCACGGCACGGGACTCATGAACCGAGATCCTGGGATTATTTTCAGTGCCGCGATTTTGATACTCGTCATGGACGAGTCTGGCCAAGGGGACGGCGATCTCGACATCAGTAGCAGATTGAAGTGGTCCCGCGTGGACCCGCTCTATGAGATCGGTGTTTAGCGCCTCCTGTTGACGGGCCCAAACATCGGCGGCCTCTGCCTCTTCGAAAAAATCGTTCTCTCGCACCCTGAGAGTCTAGAACCACCTTGAGCAATGTACGGCTGGGACTCGGCGACCAGCGGAGATTCTGCCTACGTGCACCCACCTCTAAAGTCATTATTCACTGGAGTCATTGCGAGTCTGGTGCTCTTGCGGCTTGTAAGAGGGCGATCTCCGGTGGAGTCATGTCGCTGCGCTCCAAAGCTCCCATGAACCAGTGAGCTCATCTGCTCACTCCATGGAATACGACGGACGGAGCACCCATGTTTTTCGCAGCGGTGGACCCGGGGATCATCCCCAACGCGAGCTTTCCCTTCCTGGAATCGCTCAAACAGATCGGCGGCGGCATCCTTGTCGGCGCCTTTATCATCATTGCCATCGTGGCCATCATCGGTGCCGCGATGCTGCTGGCCGGCAAACTTAGCCAGTCGTCACGACTTGCCTCCGGCGGGGGAGTAATCCTTCTATGGACCGGCCCGGTGGCAGCCATTCTCGGTGGCATCAACGGCTACATCCTCTGGTCGCAGACCGCCTTCCCGCTTGGGTTTTAGCTCATGCCCGTTGAGTGCGACCTCAATGGATGGTGGCCGCCCGGTTGTGGTCTGGTCTCGCAGGCGAACGACAACGCCTTGGGCGCGGTCACGTCCCTCTTCGCGAACATCCTCCAGAATATGGCGTCTTGGCTTTGGGCCTTCATCACCGGGGCCTTCACCGTCTCGGACGTCGACGACTCCCAATGGCTCTCCATCCGAAGCCTCACGAGCTGGTGGGTGGTTGTCATGATGACGCCGCTCGTCGTCGTGATGATCCTTCAGGTGCTGTCCGGCCTGGTTAGCCAGCAGCCCAGACGGATCGGACGTGCGATGCTCGGCGGAGCTGCTGCCATCCCGCTGGTTGGGGCGGCCGTCTATCTGGTCCGGCAACTGACGCGGGCCAGCGACCTAGCCTCGGCCGCGCTGCTCGAATCGATTGGCTCCGGTCCCTACCTGGTGTTCATGAGACTCTTTGGCTTCGAGCGCGCACCGGAAGGAACAGGGCGAGAATGGAACCTAATCTCGCTGGCACCAGGGAACACCGGGGGCGCTCCTGGTGCCGTCGTCGTGACGGTGATGGCAGTCATTGTCGTCTGGATCCTTGCATTCATCCTGATGTGCTCGATGATCTTCCGCTCCTTCGCGCTCGTCGTGTTGGCCGCCGTCGCCCCCGTTGCGCTCATGTTGCTTCCTTGGGACAAGACAAAATCCTGGGCGCGGCGATGGTGCGAGGTCGTCATTGCCTTGGTTCTGGCCAAACCGTTGGCCGCAACCGTCTTGGCTGTCGCGGTGAAGCTCTTTGCCGAGTCGAAGTCCTTTGCAGGATTGGCAGCCGGGACGGTGGGCATGGTTCTAGCCTGCGGTGCACCAATGATGGCCCTGCGGCTGGTGAGCTTCGCCGGCGGGGAACTCGCGGCCGCCGCCCAAACCGCAGGAGGCGGCCACATCCTGTCCAGGAGCAGCAATGTAGCGGCCCGCCAAATCAGCAGGCAGACGGGTGGGCGCCTTACGCTCTCGAGTCTGGTGAGTCGGTCCGCAATGACTCGGCCGATCAGCTCAAGCCGTAGCGCCATCCCCACACAGGTGTTGGCATCCACTGTCCGCTCCGGAGCGTCTTCACCTAGCGGCGACGGGAGTCGACTGGCTCTGAGCAGCGGAGCCTCAATTGGCGCTCCGACCGCCCCGCACTCGTCGGAGTCTGTGGGCTTAATGCGTGGCCATCCCCATAGACAAAACGGCGGCGCCTCAGAATCTGCGCGGCAGGCAACTCTGGAAGCGGCCGATCGGCGAGCGCAGCCGAACGCCAGCGCACCAGGCCCAGCAAGAGTCCGGCCTCCGAAACCCCCGTCACCAAGAATCGACCCTCCGAAGGGAGGTACTCCTCATGTCTGAGGATTCGCGCGTCCTTGAGGCCGTCAAGTTTCCAAGATACGAGCGCCGGGGATTCTTCCTCGGGCTCAAGTGGTACCAGTTGCTGATCATCGCAGGGGGAGCGTCCGTCGCCATCGTGGCATCAGCCAGTGCTGGGCCGGCAGGCCTGTTCCTCTCCGGACCTATGTGGCTCGGGCTCATGCTGCTTGGACTTCTCCAGTACTCCCGCATCCCTTACCCCGTGTGGGCGAAACAGTTCGCTTTGTTCTTTTACCGTGCGGCGACAGGCCAGACCCGTTTCCTCGCAAAACCCGCAACGCCACAACTTGCTGGGCGGCTTGCCCTCCCGGGCGGTCTAGGCAATTTGGAGATCCGAACAACGGCCGGCGGCGAATGCTTTATCGTCGACCGCCACGGCAAGGAGGCGATGGCTCTGCTGCGGTGCAGTACGCGATCGTTTGCGCTCCTGGACGCGGATGACAAGGCATGGGCCGTCCAGGCGTGGTCACGTGTCCAGGCCGGCATGGCCCAGCGTCAGGGCGTGGCCCGGATCGCCATCCAGGATTACACCGTGCCCTACCCATCGTCGGCCCTTTGGGATTACTACAGAGGCAACGCCGTGCAGGCCGGAGCTGGCGGCGGGAAGCTCACGTGGGGGCAACGTGCGTACGAGGACTTGCTGGGTGCTGCCGGGTCAACTATGAGCCATGAGCTTCTTGTGGTGGTGGTTTTGGACACCAGCAAGGCTCGACGGCGGATCAAGGAGTCAGGCGGGGGACTCACAGGCCTCGAACGCGTGTTGCGGCTTGAAGTCGAGGCCATAGGAACGTCGTTGGGGACTCACAGCGTCAAGGTGGAGGAATGGGTCGGCGAAGCGGGGTTGCTGGGCATCATTCGTGGTGCATTCGATCCTGCGGCATTGCCGTCGGCGAAAGTGCCGGTGGCGACAGCCCCAGCCCCGCCGTCAGACGTGCCGGCAGGTAAGGGGACGGCTAACCTCGATCGGCATCGTCCGATGGCTGTTGAGGAACACTGGACGTACCTGCGGACCGACACCGGGTTCCACCAGACTTTTTGGATCGCCGAATGGCCCCGGCAGAAGGTCTTCCCGGGGTTCCTGCACCCCCTGATTTATGTTGGCGAGTTCCGCCATACCTTTACTGAAGTCATACGGGCAGTGCCCACGGCTGAAGCCCTGCGTGACATCCGCTCCGCGCAGGAGGCGCATGAGACCCGCCGCCGCATCAGCGCCCGCTTCGACAGGCCTCTCACTCGTGAGCAAAAAGCCGAGGAGGAAGAGGTGCTCCAAAGGGAGGAAGAGATCGTTGCCGGCCATGGTGACGTGCGCCCTGCGGCTTACATGACCATTACGGCGACCTCGCTCGAGGACTTGGCACGGCACCGCCAGGAACTTGAATCCGCCGCTGCTGGCGCATTCGTCGAGCTGCGGCTCCTATACGGACAGCAGTGGGCTGCGTTTGTCGCCGGCGGGCTGCCGCTTGGGAGGGGATTGCGTTGAAGCAGGCAACGAAAAGCCTTGAGTACGTCCCGTCGGGGAAGAACCGAAGCGAACGGAAGGCACGACGCCGGATCTCACCTCCCGGGGCAGCATGGGCGAGCGCAGCCGCAGAGGACAAGCAGCAGGATTTCCAGGCGTTTCGCTTCACAGGTGACTGGGGGAGCAAAGAGCAAAACTCCCTGCGGGGTCCGCATCGGTTGCGTCCCGCGCCGCACCGAGCCTCGACGATGACATTTGCCGCCGCGTATCCGTTCCTTACGGAGTCGGGCCTGGGGCACGAGGGAACCTACATTGGCACAGACGTGTTTGGGTCCGGGGCGTTCTCCTACGATCCGTGGATTCTGTATGACAAGGGGATCATCAGCGGCCCTTCCATGGTCGTGATTGGAACGGTGGGCACCGGCAAGTCCATGTGCGGCAAGTCGCTCGTGACGCGGTCAATCACGCTGGGGCGGAAGGCCGCCGTCGCGTCTGATCCCAAAGGTGAGTGGGTCGGCGTCGCCAAGGCCGTGGGCGGCAAGGTGATCTCCGTTGGCCCCGGCCGCCCTGCAAGAGTAAATCCTCTCGACGCCGGGCCTCGCCCGAGCGCCCTCACCGAGGCTCAATGGCAGGCGGTGGTGAGGCAACGGCGTCGCTATCTGCTGGTGGCCTTGGTCTCCCTCATGCGGCAGGGCACACCGCTCCGCCCTGTTGAGCACACGGCCTTGGACATCGCCCTCATGGAAACCATGGCCGAGAACTCAAACCCCACCTTGCCCATGGTGCTGGACCACCTGCTGAAACCCTCCAAGGAGATGACTGCCTTGGTTGGTGTCGAGGGAGGAACCGCAGTCAGCCACTCCTTGAGGCGCACGGTTTCCGGAGATCTCGAAGGTATGTTCGATGCCCCGTCCACTGTGGCCTTCGACGCTGACGCCCCGATGATGGTGATGGACACCTCGGCCCTGATCGGGGCGTCGGAGCAGGCACTTTCGCTAGCGGCGGCCTGCGGCGCCACGTGGTTGGAAGCTGCCATTACAAATCCCGACGGCGGCAAGCGGCTGGTCGTGTATGACGAAGGGTGGCGGATGCTCGCCGATCCGTACATGTTGGCGAAGATGAGCGAGCAGTGGCGGCTGGCCAGAACTTATGGGATCGCGAACCTGCTGATTATGCACAAGGTCGCGGACCTCAACGAGATCGGGGACAGCACCAGTGGGCACCGACAGAAAGCCCTTGGCCTGCTGACTGAGGCTGACACCAGGATCATTTACAGGCAGAAGCATGACGCGATGCGCCTGACCAAGGAGGCGCTCGGCCTCACCGAAGCTGAATGCGAGCACGTGGAGAACCTTCCCAAAGGGGTCGGGCTCTGGAAGGTGGGAAACCGCTCTTTCATCGTTGCCAACCGGGTGACAACTGACGAGCTGGCTGTTTTCTCAACCGACGACAGGATGCTGTGAGAGCCCGCGGCAGCTCGCGGGCTGCGAGTGACAATCCGCTGGTCACCGCGGGTCTTGTTGCGGCGGCAGCCTACGTCTGTGTCTGTGCAGTGGTTCAAGCTGCAGCTCACGTAGCCGGCACTATGCGTTGCGGCAGTATGCCGCCGTCGCCCTTTAACCCGGCGGCCGCCGTCGGACTTCTCACCAACAGGATGGAATGGATACTTGTGCGCCCATCTGACTGTGAAGTCGGCGCAGACAGTGTCTGGTGGGTGCTGGCCCCGGCGCTACTCGTGGTCGGCGCGCTCGCGGTCGGGGGACTGGTCGCGTGGCGGCGATGGAAGCAATCAGGCGGGTGGCTGCGCCAGGACATCCTCAACCGCGACGGCGTAGCCCGCCGCGCCGAGGTTCTTCACGACTTCGGGGCGAGGGCTGTGCGCAAGAGAGGGAAGTTCACACGCCCAGGAGTCGTGAACCCCTCCGTGCAGGACCTGTCGTGGACGCTGGGCCGCTCCCGCGGGGTCACGGTCCACGTCTCCACGGAAGAGTCATTGGTGATTCAAGGCGCACCGAGATCCGGTAAGGGTCTGTACGTTGTCATCAACGCCATACTTGATGCGCCCGGCGCCGTCGTCACGACTTCCACGCGCGCGGACAACCTGGTTGTGACGTTGAAGGCCCGGGCGTCCGGCGGACGACCCGTGACAGTCTTTGATCCGCAAGGTATGTCCGGAATTCCATCGTCACTTCGCTGGTCGCCCGTGCGCGGGTGCGAGGACCCGGACATGGCTACCCGTCGTGGGCTAGTTATCACAGCGGACACTGAGATGAAGGGCGAGAACGCAGCATGGCAGAAGCGCTCGCTGATAGTCCTTCAGTGCCTGCTCCATGCTGCCGCGCTGTGCGGCGAGGGAGTGACGGCATTTCGACGCTGGTCTTCCAGCCCGGTACTCGCAAGGGAAGCACTCGAGGTGCTGGGCCGGCCCGGGGCCGCGCTGGGATGGCAAGCGGACTTGATGGGGATACTGGAAGACGACCCGCGGAACACGTCCAACTCGTGGATTGGGGTATCGGCGGCGGTGGCACCACTGTCGTCACCGAAAGTGCTGGCCGCCCTAAACCCACAGGACGAGTCCGAAGAGTTCGATCCGAAAGCCTTCATACGGGACCGGGGAACTCTTTATCTCATCGGCACCCGAGCGGGGGCGGCCGCTGCAGGGCCGTACCTGTCCGCACTGATCGATGACATCGACAATGCAGCGAGGGAGATGGCGTTCGTATCACCGGGAGGCCGGTTGGAGCCGCCCCTTTCGTTGATCCTCGATGAGATCGCGAACCTGGCTCCATGGCCCGGACTGCCTGTGGCACTCTCTGACGGCGGCGGCATTGGCATCTCGACACTCGTGGTTTTGCAATCCCTATCCCAGGCTCGTTCCGGCTGGTCCATTGATGAGGCGGCCACGATCTGGGACTCGGCCATCATCAAGGTGATCTTTGGGGGCGGATCCGACGAAAGGGACCTCCGCTCGCTGGCCGGATTGCTGGGGGAGCGGAGTCTTACGCTGACCACACGGTCGTGGTCCTCGCAGGGCCGGCAGGACGGTGAGCAAATACGCGAGAGTCCGGTCATTGCTCTGGACGAGATTCGACGCCTGCCTGTTGGAACAGCCCTCATGCTCGGCCGGCGCACCCGACCCATCCTGTTGGACCTCCTTGAGTGGCACAAGCGGAAGGACGCAGGGGAGTTGCGCCGCCTGAAAGCCGAGATGGAGCGCGAATTGGCGGACGGGCACCGGCAACGCCAACAGAAGAAGGAAGAGGCGCCGGATGCACAGCCATGACGACACGGACCAGTTTGATGTCCCGTCCTCGGCTTCCTTTGGGGACGACGAGCTCACCGCACAGTTGTTTAGGTCTGCGTTCCCCATCCCCGCTGGCCCCAAGAATGTGACCCGACGCTGGAGGGAGATGACGCCGGAGCAGTCGCAGGACGTCTGGGGGTCCCTCTTCACATGGGTGACATGGCTCGTCGCCACCTATCAATTGACGACCTCGGTGGTTCCGGATTGCTGGTGGCGGCACTCAGAGATCGTGGCTGAGCTTTACGCTCTGCAGCGCGCGGAGCTTGCCTCCTACACGGAGGACGACCCTGGATTCGGTCCGCTCGCCTTCCACGAAAGGCTCCCACACGCCGTCGAACGCTTGAGGACGCACACCAGGACCGCCGGATGCGTTGGTCTTCAGGTGCACAAGGAGCCTTCACCCCGCGTCCTGGCTAATGACGACCCCGCGTTCACCGAGTGGCGCAAGGATGCTCATCAGCTGGTTTCTGAATTCTGAGTCATGTCGCTCGTGGCAGTCCGAGCCATGAACGGGTGTCTGCGCAGCAAATACTGCGATCCAAGAAGCATGAAGGGTGGCTGTCGTGGCCGCTACATCCGAAGTTCCGTCCACCATCCCGTCTGACCAAAGTTCCGCGCTGGCAGGACCGGGCGCTCGCCGTATGGCTCCTGAGGAGCGCGTTGCCGCCCTCATGGATGGTTTGCACTCAATCCTGGAGAACGCGGTTGAGTCACCCTCACATTGGCAGGTCCTGCTCGATGCTTCCGCCAACTTGTGGCGCTACTCGGGCGGGAACGTTGCCTTGCTGATGATGCAGATGGCGCAGCGGGGTACGGACGAGCCGACGCTCGTCGCGGGGTACAAGGAATGGGAACGGCACGGCCGTACTGTCCTTCGCGGTGAGCATGCCCTATGGGTCATTGCACCCAGGACCTCCCGTGTCCAACAGATGCTGTTGCCCGACGGTACCCGCCAGCGCATTCCCGTCGGCAGTAAGCTGCCCGGCGGTGCGGTCGATGAGGGGAAGAAGACGCTCATAACCGGTTGGCGGGGCCAGGCAGTCTTTGACGTTTCCCAGACTCAGGGAGCCCCGCTGCTGGTTCCTAGACCGACCAACTCATCGGTGGAGGCGCCTCAATTGTGGGAGGCATTGGCTCGAGTTGCGCGCTCGCATGGTTTCTCAATTAGCGTCACGGACGCGCAATACGGACTAACAAGCGGCTTCACCGACTTCGCTCAGCGCCAGGTGCAGGTGGGCGGGTGGTTGGACCCTGAGGAAAGGATTGCCGTGCTGGCGCATGAGCTTGGGCATGTCCTACTGCATGGTCCGGAAGACAATGTGGGCAAGCTCTATGGCAGCAGCGTGGACCACCGCGGGCTGGCTGAAGTCGAGGCCGAGTCGGTTGCCTACACCGTGTTGAAGGCGCACGGGATTGATCGGGGCCCGCAGTCAGCAAGCTACTTGTCCGGCTGGGCTGACGCCGTGATCGCGGCGGAGCATTCAGCGAAGGGCCACGGCTCCTCCCGGAATCAGCCTGCTTCTCGCGTGGACATCGCGAAGTCCGTCCTGGGCCGCGTCACGGCGGCCGCCAAGCAAATCCTTGAAGTCACTGATCCTCCGGGACTCGGTGGGAAGGTCACTGCGGCTGAGATCTCTCCGACGGTTAGTAGTCCGGACACCTATGCAGGCCTGAAGCAGCCTGGTGAGCCGTCGCGTGGCTTGGAGATCTCGGGCCCATAACCGACCCCCAAAGCGTCGGACGGGACCGCCCCGTCTGCGAAGGAAAGGACAGAAGATATGAGCACCAAGATTCCGGTCAACATCGTCGGCAATCTCGTCGCCGATCCCGAGCTCACGTATGGGGAGTCGGGTGTGGCGCACGCCAGACTGCGGGTGGCTGTAAACCAGCGGATCCAAGGAGCAGACGGAATCTGGCAGGACGGAGAGCCTGTATTCCACAACGTCTCGGCATTCCGGGCGCTCGCCGAGAATTCCTCGACCTCCCTTAGGAAGGGCGACCCCGTCACCGTTTCGGGTGAACTCGAGTTCCGTGCCTTCGAAAAGGACGGGGAGAAGCGGGAAGCACGCCGCATCGTGGCTGAAACCATCGGTCCTGACCTCCGCTTCGGCACCGCCGCGTACCAGCGTTCTCCACGAGCGGCGACTGCTCCCGAAGCTGAAGCGGGTGCGGGTCTGCAGGCGGCTCCTGAAGCGGCCCTACCTGCCTACAGCATTGCTACGAAGGGACCGGTTGAGTGGGCCCCTTTAGGCGGGCCGGCGCGGAACGAGATTAGCCTCTGAAGCAAGGCGTCCGTGGTTCCAGTGCCTTGAAAACTAAAAACGCGCTATGGCCTGGTCCTCTTTTGGGACCAGGCCATTACGTCATGCCTTCTAGGAGCTGTACGTCTGGATCGCGCTGTCAGCGCACTCGCTTTCGCTGACATAGATCGCTGCCGCTTTTGCCCCGGACCATCCACGTTCGGCTACAGCCTGCTACTGCCCTTCCAGTCATCTGGCTGCACACGTTTGATGCTCGAGGAGTGCGCCCACCCCATGTGGTACTTCCCGGAAGAATCCAGCCACTCAACGAGACCGTACTTGTGCGTCCACCCGACAGCCTTGCCATAGATGCCGCCGACGTACACGAGCGGCCGACCAAACTTCGGAAAGTCTCGGATAGGTGCGCGGTCATCTATTGGGCGGTTTGCCTCGGCGTCCATGCGAGCCATCATGCGCTCGACATCTTCAGGGGAGCCAGACTTGATCACGAAGACAAGTATAGAACATATGTTCGAATGCGGCTTGGAATTCCATCTGCTCGCACGTGCTGCTCGTCGCTCCAGCACGGCCCAAACGAGGCCGATCTGCTGCCAGACTGCATCCCAAGGGGCAAGCCGAGCGTGGCCAGTACTTCACGCCGCTTCAGCTAGCTCGCGTCGATTCCGGGTCTCCGCGGCTCCTCGACTGTGTGAGTCCAGCCAATCACTCAGCAGCAACTGGACCCGAGTTACGGGCCAACCGTTCCGGAAAAGGGGGACGCCTCGGTTCTTCGATCCTTGGTGCGGACGGTACTTTAGAGACATTCTGGATTCGAGGACACAGGGAGGCGGTCGCGCTAGGAGCGGCCGGGTTGGCACGACCGAAAGACAATCGCGCTGGGGGAAGGATGCATGAGCCTTACGGATCATTTGAGGAACTTCGGATCTCCCGCCCGCGCGTATCTCGACGGCGTCTCGCCGATCCTTGCAGGCATACAGGGCAGGTCTAGTCGGGGCCAATCAATGGCCCGGGCACTTGGGCTCGAGGGTCTGGTCCGAAGCAGGACGGTTGTGCCTCCGCCACTCGGTGTCGACGCCGCCCGCTCAGGCACGGCGATCGACTTCCGTGCGCGAATCGCGCTCGGGGGCTTTGACCCCCATGACTCTGCCGCGGCCTTCGGCGTCGCCGTGCTGCCCCTCCATGAGGACGAGATTGAGAATGGCTCCCACCGCGCGCAGGTCCTCGCTGAGGCATTCGATGTAGCCGTTCGGATCGTCGAGAGCCCCTCGGACGCGGCTGAACTCGACCGTGCCGCGCTCGTGCTTGCGCACTGCGAGCAGGTCTACCGCCGTGGTGCCGCGGCTCTGAAGAGATCTCTCGGTGAGGCCTTGGATCTTGCTGACAATGGCCTCTCGTTTGCCATGGCCATCGACGAGCCTTCGCTCACCGATCTTCGAGCGCTGATGGAGGCCAACGCCGGTCAGCTCGACGATTGGCAGGGGAGAAGCGCGGCGGGTGAGCGCTACGAACCGAACCCAGTCTTTGCCGGCTCCAATCTTGTTGGCGGCGCTGATGCCGACTGGCTGGTGGGGGACACGCTCATCGACAGCAAGGCCTATGGGAAGCTCACCGTCCCGACACTGAGAGACTTCCTCCGCCAACTGCTGGGTTACGTCATGCTCGACCTCGACGACGCCCTCGGCATCCGCAGCGTCGGGCTCTGGCTTCCGCGCCAGTGCCTGACGAAAGTCTGGAGCCTTGACCGTCTCCTCGGCGGGGACCCGGACAAGTTGCTGCCGAAGCTGCGTGAGGGTTTCCCGGGAGTCGCGGGCAGGCGGCAGCTGGCTGTGCGCGAAACCGTGACGCGACGCCGCAAGCACCAGATCCTTGCCGACAACAAGCACACCCCACGACGCATGCTTGTCGACTTGGCCCGAAATGATGACGCCGACATCCGCTTCCGTGTCGGACGAAACGCCGCCACCCCCGAGGAAACGGTGCGGGAGCTCGCCAAGGACAGGTACGCCAAGGCCCGCGAGGGTGTGGCACGGAACGAGCGCACGCCGGTCGACGTGCTTGAAGTGCTACTTCGAGACAGCAGCGTCGGCGTCCGAAGAGCAGCCGCAGCGAACCCCCGCACGCCGAAGGAGTCCGCGAGGGCCCTGGGCCGAGGCCGACCAGCAGCGACGCAAGATGCCCTTGAGGCATCGGTGACCGAAAGCACCGCTGTTCTCAGCACCAACGGAAATCACGCCGCAATGGTGCTCAGGCATGACCGCGACGACTTGTCTCTGGACTCATCATGGTTCGCCGACTTCCTGATCCTTACGCGGGCGGGCATGTCTTGGGGGCCAGAACACCGTATCCCAGTGCCGGAAGCGAGCCAGTACTGGGCCCGGAAAGCAGGGCGCTCGCTCGACGTTCCGAGATGGCTTAGAACAGGCCTCCCCGACGCGGTCAATCACAACCTCATGCGTGAGGGTCATCCGACGCGCGTGCGCCGAATCGTCGCGGATGGGTTGCCGATCTCGGAGCCCGCGGTGCGTGACAGACTCCTCGTGGACCCGGATCCCGAGATCCGATGGTCAGCACTCCGCCGCACGGCAGAGGCTCCGGATGCCTCCCTCGGCGAGCTGCTCGGGAAGCTCGCGACCGATCGGAAGGAGCGCACCCGCTTCCGGGCGGAAGGCGATGACCGTCCCGGCTGGGCGCGTGGCGGCACGCCAGCCGAGCGTGATGGAAACACCCTGCAGTTCGTCGCCTCCCACCCATCGACGCCGCTCTGGGCGCTTAGGGAACTCATGGGCACGAAGTCACCAGAGGTCCTCGTCGCCCTCATGCAGAACTTGGCACTCCCCGCGGAGGACCTGGATTCCCATCTCCCGAAACTGCGGGCGATGCGGTCCTTCGAGCCCCGCGAGCGATTGGCCGACTCTAGTCGGATCCCCGCAAGGGCAGCCGAAGTCCTCGTCGACGACCGCGACGTCCGCGTGCGCACCACACTCGCGAAGAACGAGGCGGTGCCCGTCGAAGCCCTGGCCAAGCTGGCCAGTGACCGCGAGCCGTCCGTGCGCCTGGCTGTGCTCGCGAACCCGCGCACTCCCGACGAGCTCGCCGCCTCCATCGCCGAATCTCTGATCGCCTCAAGTGCGGACGAGGCATTGTACAACGTCCTCAGAACGGTTGGCCGGCGCGACGATCTCGAACTTCCCATCGAAATGCTCGAAGGAGCGCTCGACAGGTTGTCAAAGAGCCGTGTGCGCGAGCCGGACATGCGGCTGGTCGCAGCGAGCGACGAGCGCACCGGTGCGCCGACGCTGGCTCGTCTCGCCCTGAGCACCGAGGGGCATGTCCGGCGTGCCGTCGCCGAGAACACCCGCGTCCCTTCCGAAACCTTGAAAGCCCTTTCGGAGGATCCGGATTCCTCGATCCGAGCCGCGGCAGCTTGCAACGAGGCGTTGGACGCCGGCCTCCTCCGGGCGCTTGCGCGCGACGACGATCCCGAAGTACGGGCAAGCGCTGCGAGAAGTGCGCGCCTCCATCCTGCGCTGCTCGGTGGACTGCTCTTCGACGACGACAAGTCCGTGGGGTTGGCCGCGTACAGGAACCCGGCCACAAGACCTGAGGACAAGGAGAAGGTGGCTGCCGAATGGGATCGAGCGTGGAGAGAGGCAGCGCCGAGTCGGAATGACCTCGAAGCGATGGTCGCCAGTCGGAGAGCGGAGGTGCGCCTGCAGGTCGCTTTCGACCCGCGCACGCCGCCGGACATCCTTGTTCTCCTTGGCGGGGAGCGGCGCAGCTCCCGGGTGCGGCGAGCCGTCGCGGCGAACCCGAACACGCCATCGGCCGCCCTGGCCTCGCTCGCCGAAGACAACGACGACGAAGTGCGTCAGGCGGTCGCTTTCAACAGCGCGACCCCGCCCGAGGTGCTCATCAAGCTCGCGGGCAGCCGCATGGACCTCGCCCTCATCGTCGCACTCAACCCCGATGCGCCGATCGAAATCCTCAACGCCTTGGTTGGGGACCCGGACGCCTTGGTGAACTTCGTTGCCTCGGGCGTCCGTGCGGAACGCGAGCGACAACTTGAACATCCACATCCGCCCCAGGCCCTCGCTGAGGACCGTCGTCAAACTTAGGATCCGTTCATCCGGATCCCTTGGCAAACCGATCTACACTTGGGCTGACAGCAGACGCCTCAGTTGGCCGCCCGTCAACCGGTGCCCATGCCAAGCAATCTCCGGCTCGGATGAAGTATGTGTCCGGCCAGGGCGCGCTGGGCGTCACCTGGGCTGGGTCCGGGGCGATGAGCAGAACGGCGCCGGGCCAAATCGGTTCTGACAGCGCCTCCATCCAAGCCGGCTGAACATGGTTGAAGCGGTTCCACATGATGGTGACCCATGAACCGGTGGGTTGTATTGCGTTAACGCTCAGGAGCGTCAATTCGGTCGTAGTCCCGCTTGCCAGCTTGGCATTGTCGAAAGACCTCCATCTTTCCGTTGCGTCGGCCAGCCATGTACGGCGGTGGTTGACCCGTGTCCACCAAAACCCACCTAACAGCAGCGCAGCTGCCACCAAGAGGCCGCCAACAATAACCTTGAATACGGAAGGGACTTCGGCCGCATCGAAAGACACCAGAAAGAGGACAACGGCTATCAGTACAACGGTGCTGGTCGATACCAGCCCAGCTGTAGCAACTTTCGGTTTCACCGTGGGGTTTAGGACCATAGTCTCGCCTCTTCCATCAGCTTAGAGCTGCCAGCCAGCCCTGGTAAGGACGACCTGCTGGGAAAGGGGCATATTCAATGAACTGGTTTCTCGCTGAGGTGCTATTGGACAATTGCGAGCGCCATCAATCATTACTTGGAGTTTTTCCCTCTGATCCCGCTGTTCCCACTCGTAGTCAGCGGGAGTCGCTCCCAGTGGCAGGGGTGAGTCCGAGATCCCCCACCTGTCCCTGAATAGGGCGACGTCACGAATCAGTTGGCCTGACGCACCGCTGCCAAGGGAAACCGCCAAGACGCGTTTCCACTCAGGGTCCTCTGTCAGGGCAGTCATGGCTACGGTGTCGGTCCTCTGCCGGATGCGTTGGCGGACCTGATCGACCATCTCCGCTAAGTCAGGACGAGGAGTAGCAAGACCCTCAAGCAAGGGGTCGATCGACATTGTCGGCATCCCATTCACGAACCGACGCAACCGCATGCTGAGGATAGACGCGTGGTCGTTCGCACCAGTTTTGTCTCGGAGAGTCTCCTCTAAGACGCGTTCAGCCCCCTGAAGGCTGACGGCCGTGGCCTTCCGCCACGCCGCGACGGCCGCGCCCCACGCAGGTGACTTTTCGAGTTCGAGTGACGAGCCGCCGTCGTGCTTGCTCAAGTATTCCGTGAGACTTTGAGCAGCGGCTATTTGCGCCAAATAGTCATACTCCGCGTAGAGGCGTTCGAGGGTGTCTGACTTTTTGCGCTCCGCGTCGCGTACTTCATGGGCGGTCCGCTCAGCACCTTCCGCAGCGAGTACTTCGCCTAAGATGCTCCGCCACGACGGCTGCAGCGAGGGGTCAAGGGCAGGGTGCTCAGAGTCATCACCTTCGCTGACGTAGGCAAAGTTGCCGGACCGGCCCCGGGTCATGCTGACATAGAGGAGCTCGCGGGTGAGCCGGCCCTGGGTAACCACAGTGTGACCGGTGTCGACGGTGACGCCCTGGGAGCGATGTGCGGTGGTTGCATAGCCCAGCTCAACGTGCGACTCGAGGTACGTCCGGGGGAGTATGATCCTCGCTCCTGTTTGCCGCCGAACCGCTTGAAGTGAGGCGTCCCGCTTGCTGACACTTTCGACCTCGAACAGTGTTCCATTCCGGACGAAGTCACCGTTGCTGTCGACGAGCCTGCGGTCGTTTCCGCGGGCGATGATGGTGTCGCCGGAACCGGCGTATAGGCCATCGTTGAGCAGAACGCTCAGTTCGGGATCCACCTCGCCCTTGGCCACGAGGTCGGCTTGGGCGCGTTCGTTGAGCATGCCGACGGTGTCATTGTCGGCCGCGATAAGGATGGATGACTTGCCCGCGAGCGTATCGGCCTGCCACGCTAGGTACGCCCGGTGGACCATGTCCAAGTAGGTGCCGTGGCTGATCCGTCGATGGTTCTCATAGTCCAGAATCGCTGAGTAGTCTCCCCTCCGTAGCTTGAGGGATGATGCGCCCTCCCACTTCTCGTGAAATCTCCAGATGCTGCTGAGTCGGGTGGTCATTTCTTGCCGGTCCAGCCAGCCGAGAAAACCGCCGGCGTCGATTGCGTCCAGCTGGCCTGGGTCACCCACCAAGAGGATCTTCGCATGGGCCTCGCGGGCCTGCTGGACCAGGGCGGCGAGTTGGAACGTGGAAACCATGGAAGCTTCGTCGATAATTACGAGCTGATCCGGGTGAAAGCACCATCGCTGTTGAACGGCGGCGAGCCGGGCAGCTTCCTGCGCGAGTGCGATGCTCCGGCGGTCGTCGGTATGAGCCTTCGCCAGACGAGTCTGAACGTCGAAGAAGCGCCCAGCCCGTGAACTTGCCCCTGGGCCCACCGACTCGTGCAGCCACTTTGCGACGTTCTCTGTGGCCATGGAGAGTCCGCGGCCCAACACGTCCGCGCTTGCCGCCGCCGGGGCAAGCCCGAGCACGCTACCGGCACCGTGTTCCGCTTCCCATATCGCCTTGACGGCGCCGAGGGTCGTTGTCTTTCCCGCGCCGGCTGGGCCCACGATCGCGTCGAGGCCGTTGCCGCTGAGGAGGACGCTGGCGACGGCGGCACGCTGATCGGAGTGCAGTTCCGGCTTCTCCGGCTGTCGGATTCGGTCAAGCGAATCCATGATGACATCCGCGCGCACGACTGGGCCGCCGTCGTCGTTTCTTGCCGCCATGATGGCGTCCTCGCAGGCGAGCGTTGACGTATCGGTGTAGAGGCGGGATCCGTGGAAGTCGAAGACGCTGCTTTGCCTGATGCGGACGTCCGGCGCGGCGTCTGGTGGGGCGGTGTAGCGGTACTCGTTGAGCGCCACGGACTGATGTTCGGCGGCCGTGGCGACGGCATCCATTAGTGCATTCCGGTCGGAAGCGGAGCGGCAACGGATCTGGGCGCAGACCCTTTCCGCTTCGGCGAGGAGGTTCCAGCGGTTCCAGGTTGAGCGCTTGGCGGCGACCCGTTCACGGGCAAGGGTTGCGACGGCGCCAATCCAATCGGGCGTGAGGTCCACGACCGAAAAGGCGGAAATCCGGGAGCGGTTGATCGTGGCGGCGAGGACGTCAGTTGGGTGGTAACCTCTGGCGATCGCTCGGGCCCGCCATTGGTCTGAGAGTTCACGCAGAGGCGCGGGGAGTTCGGCCTTTGGAACACGGGTAGCCAAAGTCGCGTGCTGACGAAGCTTGATGGTCGTTGCTGCGGTCGGAGGGTGACCGTGTTCCGTCTTCCATTCCGCCACGAGGCGGTCTGTTTCCACGTTGATGAGACGGGACCGGTTAGAAAACTCACGGATCAGTTCTTCGTCTATGCCGGTGAGTTGCTGGCTCGGATTGCGGGTGCTGGTGACGGGGATTCGGATATTGGTGTCGCTTCCGAGTTGTCGGTGGAGGGCGTCGAAGAGGAGTCCGTTGTAATGCTCGCTGGCGGCGACGGCGGCCTTGTATAGGGTGCGGGAGTCGAGCGTGACCCAAGCCCCGTCGGTGATGCGCTGGATGCGGTTGGCGATAACCACATGCGTGTGCAGCTGGGGGTCGCCAAGACGTGATTCCCAGTGGTCGAAGGCGGCGGCGATTGCACCCATCGCGCCTAGGTGGGCGACGCCGTTCCGTCCGGCGCGCGTGTGGACGACGTTCTCTTCGAGCCATGTAAGGGTCTCTGCGACGACGTCGTGATGGGTTCGCAGGATTCGGTCTTGGGTGCTTCGGGGGCTGAGTGCCCACAGGATGGACACCGATTTTGGCACACTGAAGGTCAGGTCGAAGCCGACGACGGCGTGCCTCACGGTCGATGGGCCGGTCTTGTTGTCGACGGCGGTGGGTTGGCTGTGCGGGCGACCCAGCGGCCCGCCCGTGTCGGGGTGAACTGCTAAGTCGAAGACTGCTTTCGCGTCAGTTTCGGAGACGGGTTCAGCGGCGGTTCTGTTGATTCCGCTGAGTCCACTGCCGATCCAGCGGCCTTCCGGTGTGCCGGCTTTCATGTAGTAGGTGGTGGCGTCCGGGGGAGAGGAGGCGAGGTCGTTCATCATCGTCGTCTTGAACAGGTAGCGCAGGCCGGATTGTGCCGAGAGCCGTGCGATGGACATTGTCATAGCCGCGGTGCTCCAGTTTGGCGCTTCGATGGATGCCACCCACGACGACGGAAAATTTCCAGGGTTGCTTGATCGAGCGCCACGCCCTTTGCCTGGGCAATGGAGACCAGCCAGGCAGAGACGTGCGCCAGATCCCGAACGTTGGTCCTTTGCGCGCGTTTGAGGCGAGAGACCTCTGACTGGAGGAGGTTGTTACTCATTCTTTGTTCCGAGTTCTCCGCTTCGAGACGATCGATCTCGCAGGCTTGAGAACGGAGCTTGGACTGGAGTACTTCGCGGTGCCGCTGGCATGATCTCGTTTTCGACTCCAGCTGTCGCTTGGTTGCTTCCAGTTGGGCTTTCAGGTCAGTGGCCAGCGAGTCCGCTTTGGGTGTTAGGGCAGGGCGGTGGCGAGTCCGACGTCGACGATCCCGCTGCCTGTTGCCACAGCGCGTCGAACAGAAGCGCTGTGTCCTGCGGGACGACTCGAAGCCTTCGGTGCACTCTTCGCATTTCTTGACAGTCACGTGTGTTCATCTGTGCTGGGCCGGCTATCGACATGACTCGACGTGGGCAACACTCACGCTGACGGCCTTGGATGCCAGAGGTGTGAGCAGTTGATTAGTGATGGACAGGCTAGGGAGCAACGAGACTTAATGCCACTGCTCTCTTCTTTGGAGCGTGCGGACGGTTCAAGTCTCCTAGGGGGAGGCGGAGTGCTGATTAGTGCAACAGCTCGTTGCACGATTGCTGGTGCTATGAGGGCCGGCACAGCTGTTGCAGGGCGAGCTTCCATCCCGTAAGGGAGTCTCAAACTGTCCAGATGGCGTCTGGACAGTTTGAGGTTCTTCCTGTTTCGGTGCTCGGCGGAGTCCGCGTGCGACGTAGACCGTGACCTGCGTTTGGTGGGCGGTTTTAGAGAATCTGTTTAGAGAGCAGCGGGCATTCAGGGCGGATATTTGTCCACCAGGCTTTATGGACGGCGCGCGACCAAGGTGTCGTGTCCTCTCGTTCACCTTCGCACGATCTAATCGCGGAACTCCCGAGTTGTGCCGCATGGCACTTCATGGTCGACTCGAACGGTGTACTTGCCGTAATCGCGTTGTATGACCAGGATTCCCTGCCTGCGTTCAAGAACGGTGGGAATGAGCCTGCTGATGGCACCGTTAAGCTTCTCGTCTCTGCTTTGGGGCTCCTCCAAAGTGATGACTTCAAGGGAAACAGGAAGCGCCGGGCTTCGGAACAGGCCGCTGCCCGTTAGCGAGAAGGCAGCGCTGGCTTCCCGCTCATGCAACTTGTAGGACACATGTCCTCCTTTACTAGGTCGACCGGCGAGTACGGTCGTAATTGCCGTTGATGTGGTTTCCTGCCGGAGCACCCCCTGATTGCAGTCCTCTCGTCTGGAAAAGCGGAAGCTTCCACCCGACTGCATATGAGGTCGAGTCCTGGGTCTCGTGCTGCAAGGAATTCAAGGACCGGCCGAGGACGTCAGATTGGGGTGGCCCCACTCACCCAGCCACTGACTGTTTCACACTTATAGTGGAGTCCGATCCAGGGTGACGCGATCAGCTCATAGTCGGGGGAGTCCTCCAGAGGTTCTTCTTTTCTGGATTCACTCGTTGTTTCATCCACTGTCTTTGCCTTCCCGGTGACGATCCGCGCATAAGTTAGTGCCTAGCCGACTGTGCCTGGTCGAAGGAATGAAAGGCGCGCTATACATCTGACAGGGTGCTCACCGCGCAGACTGCACCTTCGGCGCTGCGCGCCTCGGCACCGTTTTCCAGACCATTCGGCCCCGGGACGATGGAGAATGTCTGAGGCTTGGTCATCGGGGAGGCAAGCCGGTAACCGAAGGTCTTCCCGACCAGGTCGATCCCTTCGCGGCGCATGTGTTCACCCATCATCAGAGCCAGGAGGGGCCCGTGGATGACGAGGCCATCGTAGCCCTCGTTCAGGCACCAGTCGCGGTCGTAGTGGATCCTGTGTGCGTTGTACGTCAACGCGGAGAACCGGAACAAAAGTCGTTCATCGACTGCTTGCCTCAACACTCGGCCCGCGGGCGGGGCCGGCGGGGTCGGGGGTTGGGGCAGGGAGCCGGTTCCTGAAGCGCGGTAGACGATGTCCTGTTCTTCACGGATCAGGAGCTCGTGGGCTTGGAAGATGTCATGGCGAACGGTAGTGAACGTCAGCGGTCCGGTCCGGCCGACCTTCTCGACTGACTTAGCCACGGAAATGACTTTTCTCGCCGGCGCACCAATCTTGAGCTGCCCGAAGGTCGAAACCCGACCACCGGCGAACATTCTGCGCCGGTCAGGTCCTGGAGGTGCCGGAATACCGACTGTGGGGTGCCCGTCCGGCCCGAGCTCACTCTCACGGCTGCGCTCCAAAAGGTAGAGCCAATGCCAGAGCGGAGGGACGGTAGCGCCGACATCGAAGGGTATGTCGATGTTTATGGCTGCAGCGAGGGATTCCACCGGTTCCGCAGCGACGTACTCCGAGCGTTCGATGCGGTCGTCGGTCAAGGTATTTGGTGTCATTTTAGGTCTCTATCTTGGTCGCGTAGGTGGTAGCGCTGAGTGCCGCGATGAGATTGTCGATGGTGGGTGAAGAATCAAGATTTTCCACTGCGTCGATGAGCTTCGCGGTCGTCTCTTCGCCGTAGGGGCGAAGGAGAGCACGTGCCTTGGCGACAACCTCGGCGTGCGTCATGGGGTTCTTTTCGGAGCCCTTGGCGTCCGTCGGATTCCCGGCCGGGAGAGTGATCTTTTCGCCGTCGATCAGCTCGAAATCAAGGCGAGGGCCGTCCTCGAGCTGGATCGATTCGTCGAGCACCATCGAGATCTTGGCGAAGATCTCCTGGATCCGGGGCTCTGCGATGCGGGGCGGGTCGAATTGCTCCAGCCCGACAGAACGGTTCTCCAGCGCCACGCTGATGGCGTAGGGCAGGCTGAACTGGGCATCGAACACTGTCTCGATGGGATCGACGTTGAGCATGTTGATCGCTGTCTCCCCGGCGGTCACTGTGATGGAGCGGATGTTGGCGGGCCGCAGATCACGTTCAGCGATCAGTTTCATCACTGCATCAACCGCTGAGTGGCTGCCTCGGCAACATGCGTAGGGCTTCAAATAGGACGTGGAGACATTGAAGGTCTCGCCAAGACGGCCAAGGACTCGTTCGGGGAAACCGTGGCCGTCCCCGTAGGTGGCATAGATTCCACCCCATGGTGCCTCGAAGATCCGATGGGGTCCGGTGACACCCGCCCTGGCGAGAAGGGCAGCGTCAATACCTGATTCTCCCGCTTTGCCCGGGTGCACACGCTTGGTCCAGGCGCCGTCCTCGATGAAGGCCCAGACCCCTCCTGTGAACGATCCGGCGATGCCAAGGGCATCGGCAAAGGTGGTCGTGTCAAGCTGGAAGATCTTGGCGCAGGCGGCCGCCGCGGCGAAGGTGCCGAAGGTACCGGTGGAATGCCAACCGCGGTCGGTGTGGGCAGCGAAACCGCCGATGCCCTGCAAGAGCCGATAGCTGATGTCGTATCCGGCGCAGGCGGCAACGATCAGTTCCTTGCCGCTGGAGCCACTGAGTTCTGCGGCAGCGATCGCGGCCGGCAGGGTGGCCGAGCCTGCATGTCCCGGGCCGCCACCGTCGTCGAAGTCCCGGGCGTGGGCCGAGGTTCCGTTGGCGAGTGCTGCGTGTGCGGGGTTCAGGCGTTCGGAGGTTCCCCAGACGAGGCTTGGGCCGCCGTTCGAGATGCCGGTGAGGGCTTTACGGACGCGGCGTGACTCCTCTGAGGGGATGCCGGCCATTGCGACGGCGAGTGTGTCGAGGATGTGGTCTTTGATCCCGGAGACCACATCGGGTGGGAGGTCCTCGTAGCTGGTCTTGGACCAGTATTCGGCGAGCCGTTCGGTGAGGGACTGCTGCCGTTCAGATGTGAGTGACATGGAGTACCTTAGCCTCGGGGGCCCAGGTCGACGGTGAGCTGATTGATCGTCCACCGCCCGGCGGTCTGGCTTATGGCGGATTCGGAGTCGACGACGCGGGCCTGAGGGTAGTGGCGGACGAGGTGCCCGACTACTTCTTCGATCTCCACCTTGGCGAGTCCTTGTCCAAGGCAGTTGTGTGGGCCCGTGCTAAACGTGAGTGGCTGGTTCCGCTCGCGGCCCAGGACGAATTCACCGGGGTTCTCGAACCTCTCCGGGTCGCGGTTGGCGGACCATACGGCTACATGCATGTCAGTTCCGGCGGGGATGGTGATGCCTCCGACCTCGATGTCTTCCATGGCAATCTTGCTCACAACACCGGTTCGCGGATAAAGGCGAAGCGCTTCGATGACTGCGGTCGGGATCCAGGTGGGGTCGGCGACGATCTGCTCCCAGACTTCTCTGTTGCGCAGCAAATTCCACACCACCAGGCCGATCTGGTGACCCGTATTTACCGAACTCGCTTCGAGCATCGAGGTTGCTTCGTCGAAGAGTTCCTGCTCGGTGAGCTTGCCGTTGTCGGCGAGCGTCATCAGGTGGGAGAGCATATCGTCGCCGAGACCGTGGGCGCGCTTGCGTTCCATCAGATCCCCCAGATATTCGAACAGTTCGTCGTAGGCGGCGAGGATGTCGGGCTTCAGGCTGCGATCCCTGGCCAGCAGGGCCAGGGTTCGCTCGGAAAGTTCCTGCACTTTGGGGGCGTCGGTTCGCGGAGCACCGGCGAGATGGCAGTAGACCAGCGACGGGATGCGGCGATCTACGCCTGCGTGGAAGTCCACTGGCTTCGTGTCGTCGAGTTCCCCTACGATGCGGGTCACAATATCAGTGAGCATTTCACGGGTGTTCTGCACTGTCGCGGGGCCCATGAATCGGGCAAGCGGGGTGCGCAGGCGCAGCTGTTGCGCTCCGTCCTGCATGATGATGCTGCGAGCTCGAAAACCATGTACGGCACCATCGTTGATGCCGAACTCTTCCATCAGTCGCAGCGCAGAGTTCGCGAACCGTGGATTGCGCAGTACATCGGTGGCCAGTTGGTAGGACAGGACCGCGTAACCTTCGGGACCGGAGGCGATACCTCCGTCTGGAAGCGCGCCACCGGGGTGATCGGTCGCGTTTGGGGCGAAGAGTTCGAATGTGGGCACGGTATTCGTCATGATCGCGAGATCGCTCCCATCGGGCAGCAGAGGATGACTTCTTCGAGGTCGTCCTCGCGCTCATCCTCGACCTCGGAACGCAGCTGTTCGAGCGTGCCGTCCTGGTCGATCCGGAACACGTCGGGCATCAATGCAGCGCAGGTGCCGTTGGCATCGCAACGTTGCAGGTCCACGTTGAGTTTGATCATGGGAAAGTCGCCCTTCGTCAGGATTATCAGGCCGAGCAGCCCTTACTTCTGAGAAGGGACGCGATCGGCCGTGTCGTTCATGGTCTACCTTGCGGGCGCATGAGACATTTCACAAATACCAATATCGGGCCCTACCCATCTATTTCAGATATGCCATAGGTCACAGCCACTGTTATGGCGAGGCAGGTACGTGTGGGTCGACCGGGATCTGATCGTCGAAAAACAGTGCCGCGAACCGCTCGGCGACTGGAGTCACGACTCCTTCCCTTCGCCTCACGATTGCAATTGGCACGTTCGGCCACCCCCCGGTTACCGGGATTTGGGCGACGTCGGGGTGGAGCCGGGCCATCTCTAAACTGGAAAGAGATACGCCCACCCCAGCACCGACCAACTGCGCCGCAGTCATGACCGTGGGCACCGGAATAACCCCTGTCGGATTCGCCCCCGTCGACGCGAACTTGTCGGACCAGATCCGCCACAGGATGCGTACCCCCGGGATTCGGGCGGGCAGGATCCAGGTAGCGTCGGCCAGCGTCGCCACATCGAGTGGCGTGGTCTCATCGAGCCCCCAGGACTTGGGTGCGATAAGAGTCAGTGGAAGCTCGTCAACAATCTTCACGTCGAAATGCACCCCGTTGATAGGTTGGAGCGGCTCCTCGGCCACGACCGGCATGATCGCCAAGTCCAGGGTGCCGTCGGCGAGCCGGTCCAACTGCACCTTGGGATTGGCGTCGGTCAGATCCAGCGTCACGTTGCGGTAAATCGAGAGGAATTCAGAGATCTTGGTGCTGCCGATCCGCCACAGGCACATCGGTTCACACCCCAACTTGAGTTCGCCAGCGAGCCCTTGGCCCATGGATCGCAGCGTGTCCGCGATTCTGCGCTCCTCGGCGAGCAGGCGCTGACCGGCGTGGTGAAGGTACTCGCCGGCGGACGTTAGTTCGATGCCGCGGGGCTTGCGCTCGAACAATGTCACTCCGACCTCCTTCTCGAGTTTGGCCATCGCCATGCTCAACGGCGGCTGCGAGATGCGCAGGGCGTGGGACGCCTCGGTGATAGAGCCGTTCTCAGCAACGGCGATGAAATAGCGAACATTCCGAAGATCCATGCATTTAGCATATGGGAACCGCTACAAATTGGTATTTGATGTATGACTCGATCTGGGTGACGGTTGATGTGAGGGCGGCCACGCTCAACTTTCTAAGCACGTCCACAACGGAGGCAACATGACATACCAGCAGCAGGTGATCGTGGCCGGAGCCGGTCCTACGGGTCTGCTCAATGCGCTGGGCCTGGCACAGCAGGGACTCGACGTCACCGTCGTCGAACGCGCATCGGAGCCACAGGACGCCCCCCGGGCCATCCTCTACCACTGGTCCACTCTGGACGGGCTTGAACGGCTCGGCCTTTTCGAAGACGCTACCCAAGCCGGTTTCCTCAAGCAGGACTATGCCCATTACGTCCGGGACACGGGAGAAACCATCAGCTACGGCCTGCAGGCGCTGGAGGGCCGCGTCACTCACCCCTATAACCTCCACCTGGGCCAGGATGCGTTGGCCAAGATCATCTTGCGCCACCTCGAGCAGTTCCCGAATGTGCGAGTGCTCTGGGGACACAAGGTCACCGGGGTCACGCAGGACCGCGAAGTGGTCACCGTCACCGCGGAACACGAGGGAAATCCCGTGAAGTTGCGCGCTCCGTGGCTTATCGCAGCCGATGGTGCAAGCTCCGCTGTCAGGAACGCCCTGGATCTTCCGTTCGAGGGATTCACGTGGCCCGAGCGGTTCGTTGCCGCCAACATCCGGTTCCCTGACGACCGTAGGGGCTGGGCCCAGACCACGTTCTATGTCGACGACGTCTTCGGGGCGATCATCGTAAAAATCGACAACTCGGGTCCGCACGGCCTGTGGCGCTACACATACATGGAAGACGCCGTCCTGCCCGAAGAAGGGGTCGTCGAACGGCTCCCGCGCTTCCTGGAGCAGATCTTCGGCCCCGAGGTGGCCGCGGGCACGACCCTGGACGCCATTGCCCCCTACCGCATGCATCAGCGCAGCGCTCCCACGTACCGCGTCGGCCGAGTCCTGCTGGCCGGCGACGCCGCTCACGCCACGAATCCCACGGGCGGCTTCGGACTGACCATGGGTCTGTTCGACTCCTATGTTCTCAACGAGGCCCTGGGCGCCGTGATCTCCGGGCAGGCGGACGATTCCGTCCTCGATGCGTACGCGGATTTGCGCCGCACCGCCTTCATAACAAAAGCCAGTCCCCGCGCCACGGCCAACAAACAGTTGATCTTTCACTCGTCGGATCCGGTCCGCAGGGACAAGGACCTGGAGGTGTTCCGGCGCATGAGCGCCGATCCTGAGCTCGCCGCGGAGGTCCTCTACTTCACTAAAACGCTGGAGACGCCCTCGCTGATGCGGGTCTAAGACTTTCTTCCAGCATCACCGAAACAGCCAGCCATCCGGCATCATCACGTCAGGAGTCTTTACATGCTTCCTCTGAGCGGCATCACCGTCGTCTCGCTCGAACAAGCAGTCGCCGCGCCGTTCGCAACGCGCCAACTTGCCGATCTGGGCGCTCGGGTCATCAAGATCGAGCGGCCCGGTCCGGGCGACTTTGCCCGCGGATACGACGAAACCGTCAAGGGCATGGCAAGCCACTTTGTCTGGTTGAACCGGTCTAAAGAATCGGTGGCACTGGATTTGAAGAGCCCGGAGGGCAATCATGCCGTTCACGAGTTGGTGCGCAGCGCGGATGTGTTCGTGCAGAACCTGGCTCCCGGTGCGGCAGTGCGTCTTGGGCTCGGCGCTGAAGCTCTGCGTGGCGAGCGTCCTGAGCTGATTCACGTCTCGATCTCCGGTTATGGCGCCGACGGCCCGTATTCATCGAAGAAGGCCTACGACCTGCTTGTGCAGTGCGAAGCCGGCCTGGTCTCCATCACCGGCACCGACGCAACCCCCTCCAAGGTCGGTATTTCGATTGCGGATATTGCCTCTGGCATGTACGCATACTCAGGCATCCTCACTGCCCTGATCCAACGCCAGCAGACCGGGGAGGGAGCCACCATCGAGTTATCCATGCTCGAGGCGCTGGGGGAGTGGATGGGCTTCCCGATGAACTATGCCGTGTACGGTGGGGCCGCGCCGAAACGCACAGGCGCCTCGCACGCTGCCATCGCCCCCTACGGTCCCTTCACTTGCGGCGACTCGAAGCAGGTCTTCTTAGGCATCCAAAACGAACGTGAGTGGGCTACTTTCTGCGATCGGGTCCTCGGCCGTCGAGAAGTGGCCGAGGACGAACGCTTCGTCCGCAATTCCCTGCGTGTTGAGCACTCCATGGACCTTACCTCGGTGATCGAGCAGGCCCTTGCCCGGCACACTGCAGATGAGGTCGTGGACTTGCTCGAGGACGCCGGCATCGCGAACGCCTTGCTACGCGACATGCAGGGGTTTGCGGACCACCCCCAGCTGGCGGCACGCAACAGATGGCGGGAATATGATTCACCAGCCGGACCCTTGCGGGCACTGATTCCGCCGGCGACCTTCGTGGGGCAGGAACCGGTAATGAACCGTGTCCCCGACGTGGGAGAGGACACTGAGCGGGTTTTGACCGAGTTCGGGGTGCTGGAAACCACATGAGACCGCTAAGCATTCAGGATCCTGTGGCCACACTCCAAAGCGCTCGTTCGTTTCTCTTCGTTCCGGGAGACCGGCCCGAGAGGTTCTCGAAGGCCGTGGCCTCCGGGACCGATGTGGTCGTCCTCGACCTGGAAGACGCTGTCAGCGCAGAGAACAAAGACGCGGCACTGCAAGCGGTCACTGCCTGGCTGTCAGGAACGGGTCATGCTCTGGTACGGATCGGACGGGACGAGGACCTCGAGGCTTTGACGGGGCTTCCCGGTCTTCTCGGAGTGATGGTCCCGAAGGCCGAGAACCCAGATGCTCTGTTAAGGATTTCCGAGGCGGTGGAGCGGCCCGTGATCGCGCTGATCGAATCGGCTTCCGGCGTCCTGGCGGCCAATTCTTTGGCAAGTGTCCCCGGAGTGGCCCGGTTGGCGTTTGGAGAGCTCGACCTGGCTGCGGACATCGCGGCCCAGCCGAACCAGCGCGCAATGCTGATGGCTCGATCGCTGTTGGTCCTTGCCTCCCGCTCGCAGGGCCTCCCCGGTCCGCTGGACGGCGTGACCTCAAAACTCGACGACGACTCTTTGCTAAACGATGACCTGCACGCCGCTCTCGAGTTGGGGATGTCCGGGAAGCTGCTCATACATCCGCGTCAGGTCGCCGTGACACACAGCGCTTTCCGTCCCAGCGATGACGAGATCACGTGGGCACGGCGCGTCGTGGAGTCCACCAAGGGGGGAGAAGCTGTGGTCAAAGTCGACGGGCAAATGGTCGATGCCCCCGTGCTGCTTCGTGCACAAGCCATTCTCGCGCGCCGGCCTGAATGCGTAAGCACGATCCCGACAAGCAGCTCTGCCGGCGCACCGTGACCTGCCGTTAACGGCATGCATGCAATCAAAAACCTCGACGGTAGATCGAGAAAAAACGCCGTGAAGTTCACGGCCAAGGAGGACAGATGAGTAGGCACGTGAACGAGCGACCGGTCGCCGTGATCACCGGCGGTGGGGGTGGTCTTGGCAACGACATCGCGGATCATCTCGCGGATGACGGATTCGACCTTGCACTGCTTGATGTCTCCAAGGCGGCACTGGAAACCGCAGTGGACCGGCTTGGTGCCAGGTTCCCCGGTCTCAAGGTCCTTACCATAGCTGGGAACCTGTCCGACGAATCCATCGTCAACAAAGCATTCAATCGTATCGAAGACGAGTTCGGGCGAATCGATGCGCTCGTCAGCGCAGCTGGAGGCAGCGGCACCGCAATAGTGCGCGATCTATCCGAACTCAGCGGGGAAATCTGGCGCTCCGTGGTGGAAAGCAACCTGACCAGCACGTTCCTGTGCGCCCAGCACGCCGTTCCGATCATGTTGAAGCGCGGCTATGGGCGCATCGTAAACTTCTCTTCCCTCGTCGCCGACGGCCTCGATGGCCCTTCCGGAACCGTGGGGGCCCGTCTGGCTTACGCTGCCTCCAAGGGAGGCATCGTCAGCCTCACCAAGCAGCTCGGCAAGGACCTCGGCAGTACCGGAATCACCGTCAACGCCATCGCCCCGGGCCTCGTCCTCCCGACCACGGGCCGGGTTCGCGACTCGTTCGAATCCATGGGTGAGGAAGACAGAGCCGCCACCGCCGCCGCCATCCCCGTGGGCAGACCCGGAACCGGACACGAGATTGCCGCAGCCGTTGCCTACCTCGTCTCCGAGGCGGCCGCATTCACCTCCGGCACGGTGCTGCACGTCGACGGCGCCGCATCCTGACCACCACCCACCAATCGAAACGAGAATCCCCGTGACACACCCCCAGCTAGTTATGCTTCCGGCCCTGGGTGCCGATTCCCGCCTGTGGCAGCCGGTCATTGACGAACTCGGCGCCGAGTTCGACTGCACGGTCATTCGCGGTGAAGGGAAGACAATTGAGGCAATGGCAGACCATGTTCTGTCCAAAGCACCCAAGGAATTCATCCTCGTCGGGATCTCGATGGGCGGGTACCTCTCCCTTGAAATCGCACTGCGGAACACCGGTAGAGTGAAGGCGCTGGCGTTGTTCAACACCTCGGCCGTCGCCGCGCCTGAGGACCGCCGACAAAACTCGATCGACCTAATCTCCCTCGTCGAATCCGGCGCCTTCCAGAGGGCAATCGATCGCACGACTCCGGTCGTATCACGGGGCATTCCCGAGATCCAGCGCCTCGCGGCAGCGATGACCAAAGAACTCGGCCCGCGGGTGTTCGTCGACCAGCAGCGCGCCGTCCTTGGCCGTTCGGACCGACGTGCGGAACTGAACACCATCACATGCCCCACCCTCGTAGTGGGCAGCAACGAGGACACCATCACCCCGCCGAACCTGAGCGAAGACCTGGCACACCGGCTCCCTAATGCGCGGCTTGTCCTTATCAAGGGCAGTGGGCACTTCACCCCGCTGGAACAGCCGGCCGAGGCCGCGGCTGCGCTGGCTGATTTCATTCGCGCTCTAACAGAAGATGCAGCTCAGAATGATCAAAAGATTGCGATCACATGAGTTTTCGTCACTGGTCAGGCCTGGTACTGGGCGGCCAGCACAACACCGGAGAACATCCGGGACGGCTGCGGCACCGCCTGGCGGATCCCGATCCAGAAGGGCCGGTCGCCGCTGATCGACCCCGGGTTACCCGTCATCCAAGCGTTTGCGGGGGACGCTGGGGCGGCCCGCCTTTTCCCAGCTCCGGCCTTCCACCCCGGATCCTGACGCACCTACAAAAGCCGACCTAAGGAAACGTCCACCATGACCACAGACCTGGGGCCTGAATCGCTCACCGCCGCTGTCGTCGGCAGCTTCAAAAACACGCCCGACCAACGGCTGAAAGCCGTGCTGGAAAGCCTCACCCACCACCTTCACGAGTTCGTCCGCGAAGTGGCCCCGAGCATACAGGAGTGGGAAGCAGCTATCGACTTCCTCACCGCCACCGGGCAGAAGTGCGACGACGTACGGCAGGAATTCATCCTGCTCTCCGATGTGCTCGGAGTCTCGATGCTGGTCGAGACGATCAACGACGAAGAAACCCCGGACGCAACAGATTCAACAGTCCTCGGCCCCTTTCACATGGTTCAGTCACCGGAACGGGTCCTGGGCGAAAACATCTCTGCCGAGAGCGAGGGCGACGTGTGCGTCGTCCGAGGAAGCATCACTTCGGTCACCGGGGAACCAGTGCCCGGCGCCAGGATCGATGTCTGGCAGGCCAACACCAAAGGCTTCTACGACGTCCAACAGCCCGGCATCCAAACCATCGGCAACGGGCGGGGTCTGTTCACAGCCGACGAACACGGCGAGTTCTACTTCCGCAGCGTCATCCCCAGCTACTACCCGATCCCAACCGACGGACCCGTGGGCGACCTTTTGCGCGCCACCGAGAGGCGCCCCTACCGCCCTGCCCACATCCACTTCA
The DNA here is from genome assembly GCF_056406115.1 of Arthrobacter sp. P1_D4. Taxonomy (NCBI): domain Bacteria; kingdom Bacillati; phylum Actinomycetota; class Actinomycetes; order Micrococcales; family Micrococcaceae; genus Arthrobacter; species Arthrobacter sp. P1_D4. Next base: position 169,446 of record NZ_JBFUAU010000007.1, read on the forward strand.
TCGTCGCCGCACCCGACTACATGAAATTGACCACGCACATCTTCGTCGGCGGCAGCGAATACATCGACTCGGACGCAGTGTTTGCGGTAAAGGAAAGCCTCATCAAGCCCTTCACCACCAACGCGGATCCCGAAGCGGCCGCGGCCCTCGGAGTGGCGGCGCCCTTCGTCGAAGGCGTCATCGACATCGTCCTGCACCCCGAAGCCCGTCCCCACGAAGATAGCAATGAGACCGTCAAGGAGATCGTCCGATGAAGGACTTCCAGTACCAGGCCCTGCCGATGCGCGTCACCTTCGGAACCGGCTCGCTCAAGTCACTGCCCGACGAAGTCCGCCGCCTCGGCCTGCGGCGTGTACTGGTCCTCTCCACCTCCTTCCAGGAGGACCTGGCCCGGGAAGTCTCAGATCAGCTCGGGGAGCTCAGCGCCGGCGTGCACCCCGAAGCCCAGATGCACGTTCCGGTCGAATCTGCCCACCGCGCACGCGATGTCGCCAAGGCCGCCGGGGCCGACGGGTACGTCGCTGTGGGCGGCGGCTCCACGACCGGACTGGGCAAGGCCATCGCACTGGAGTTCGGGGCCCCCATCATCGCGGTACCCACCACCTACGCCGGTTCCGAAATGACTCCCATCTGGGGCCTCACCGCCGAGGGAGAGAAAAAGACCGGCCGCGATCCCAAGGTGCTGCCCACAAGCGTCATCTACGACCCCGAACTGACCCTGACCCTGCCCGTGGGCATGTCCGTCACCAGCGGATTCAACGCCATCGCCCACGCCGTCGAGGCGCTGTATGCGCCCGACGGATCCCCCATCATCTCCCTCATGGCAGAGGAAGGCACCCGCGCCCTGGTCAAGGCGCTGCCGAAGATCGCAGAGAACCCGGCCGACATTGAGGCCCGCTCGGACGCCCTCTACGGGGCCTGGCTCTGCGGAGCCACCCTGGGAGCCACAACCATGTCCCTCCACCACAAGCTCTGCCACACCCTCGGCGGAACCTTCAACCTGCCGCACGCCGAAACGCATACCGTCGTTCTGCCCTACGCACTGGCGTACAACTCCGCACACGCGCCGGAGGCCATCGCCGCGCTGCAACGCGCCACAGGAGCGCAGGAACCCGCCAGCTACCTTCGCCAGCTGAGCCTGGACCTCGGAGCGCCAGCGTCCCTGCGCGAACTCGGGCTCACCGACATCGACGTTGAGACGGTCGTCGAACAGGCCACCCGCAACCCCTACGCTAACCCGCGCGCGGTCACCGGCGACGGCATCCGCGCCCTCCTCACCGCCGCGCTCAACGGCGAAACCGTCTAACAACCGATCCGAGAGCCGCCCGAACGGGAAAGGGCCAGCTGGGGGTCCTCGGCCCTCGGCAGCAGAGCCGCCGGGATGGGGCACACGTGACATCGGGCTCCGATACCGGGGTGGTCCGACAGGTGCTCAGGAGCCCGACCCGCAGTTCGTCTCACGAGGACGTCGCCTGCCGCCTCCGGGCGACGGGACTCAGCATGGCCGTTGTTCCACGCGAGTCGGCCCCCGCGAACTCTCAAGCACTGTCACCCCCTCATGCTCACCGGACAGGTCCGCGAGAGTACAAGGAACCGCGAACAGCCATACATAAAATAGATGGGAAGGGCGCAATATTGGTATTTGTGAAATGTCTCATATGGTCGCAAGGTGGAGAGGAAACACCGACATGGTCGTCGCATTCCTTCTCAGAAGTAAGGGCTGCTCGGCCTGATAATCCAGACGAAGGGCGACTTTCCCATGATCAAACTCAACGTGGACCTGCAACGTTGCGATGCCAACGGCACCTGCGCTGCTTTGATGCCCGACGTGTTCCGGATCGACCAGGACGGCACGCTCGAACAGCTGCGTTCCGAGGTCGAGGATGAGCGCGAGGACGACCTCGAAGAAGTCATCCTCTGCTGCCCGATGGGAGCGATCTCGCGATCATGACGAACACCCACTCTCAACTCTCAGAATCCAGTTAGGAAGTACGGCTATGCCCCAGACCGCTACCGACGTTGTCATCATAGGTGGATCCACGGCAGCACTGCGTGCTGCCGAAACCGTTACTCGGCAGGCCCCGGAACTGGACGTCACCATCATCAGTGAGGAGGCTCACCTGCCCTATGAGCTGCCGCCGTTGTCAAAGATTCCCTTGAAGGATCACGTCGATATCGAGTCTCTCGTCTACCCGGTCGCTCGTGAACTGCGAGAGAAGGGCGTCCATTACCGTCTCGGGGAGCGTGCCACGGCCATCGATCCGGCGCGCCGGGTCGTCACCACTGATACCGGCCAGGTCAGGTACCGGGCCGCTATCATCACGACCGGTTGCGAACCGATCGTGCCTCCGATGTTCCGAGGCCAGCAGGACGTGTACGTATTGCGCCGGTTCGACGACTCGGTGGCGCTGCGCCAAGCCGTCGAAGATCGTCAGCGCTCCGTGGCCATCGTCGGCGCCGGCTTCATCGGTGGCGAATTCGCTTCGACGTTGATCAGCGACGGTCGCAAGGTCTCGCTAATCGACCTGTCTGTGCACCCCTTGATCCGTTTCGGTGAAGAGGTCTCCGGCGTTTACGAAGAGCTCCACCGTTACAAGGGAGTCGCAACGTTTTTCGGCGTGGGAGCGACTGGGACGATCGAGCGAGATGGCAGCCGATTCTTGCAGCTCAGCGACGGCCGCGAGGTCGCAGCCGATGTGATTGTCGTGGGAGTCGGGGTGCGGCCAGCCGTGTCCTGGCTGGGTTCCTCGGGAATCCCGCTGGATAACGGCATCGTCGCCGATGAGTATCTCCATACCGTTGAGGGCGTGTTCGCTGCGGGCGACGCCGTCTGCTGGCCCAACGCCCGATTCAACGTCACCATGCGTATCGAGCACTGGACCACCGCCGCGGAGCAGGGGCGTGGAGCCGGACTGAATGCCGTGAAGTACCTCAAGGATGAGCCGCTCGTTCCCTTCGTGAACGTGCCCTTCTTCTGGTCGGATCAGCACGGTCAAAGAGTCCAGTGGGCCGGTCATCAGCTGGGAGGGGAGCATGTGGTATTCAACCGGAACGAGGGCGGCGAGCTATTTCTCTTCCGCAAGGGTGATCTCGTCACCGGTGTCCTGGCCTTCGAACGGCGCCAGGAGTTTGTGCAATTGCGCGCGAAGCTCCGCCAACCCCTCGCATGGGACGTCGCCCTCGGTATTGCTTCGGGATTCGAGTCCACGGCCCGAGAGGTGCCAGTGCCGTGACTGTCCAAACACGCCGCTATGTTTCCTGCCCTTGCGGCTCCCTCCTGGAAGGCGCCGATGATGACGAGCTCGTCAGCTCGGTACGTACACACCTGAGCGAAGTACATCCAGGATTGGACTACGACCGGGACCAAATCTTACTCATGGCCTACTGACCGCCGGGAGACGGACTCGAGGAACGCTCGCGCCGCGATGCCGGTCCGCCCGTACATCGGCTTCTGAGGAAGGCGGAGCGGTAGCGACCCGGAAGGTTGTTTCACGAGTCCGCGGAGTGTGGGATCCGGCATCTAACAAAAAGCGCGGTCCATCACGTTCCGAGCCATAGTGGGGCCCAAAGCCAGAATGGGCGTCGAGCGATGTCTGTCACAGCGACCTCGTCCTGGCCTTCAAACGAATCTCCTTCTGGAACCTGCAGACATAACTGCCTCATCCAGTGGGACCAAAGGCGCGTCGGTAAGTGGCTGAAGAGCGCTAATCCGATATCGAAGCGATCCATGAGTTTTTTCAATGAAAGTTCGAAACCAATAAGACGTCGCATCATCCCAGCGATACAGCGACATCAAATTCAGGAGTCTTAATGTCAGTCAACACGCCCACCAGCGCCCGAATGAAATCGGTACTCTTTTCGAGTTTTATGGGAAGCGCAATCGAATTCTACGATTTCCTGCTCTACGGCCTGGCCGCCAGCGTGGTGTTTGCCCCTCTCTACTTCGCAAACCTGTCTCCGGCAATGGGGATGATCGCATCCTTCGCGACGTTGGCCGTTGGATATCTGGCCAGGCCGCTGGGCGGACTGATCTTCGGCCCGTTCGGAGACCGCCTCGGACGAAAGAAGATGCTCGTCCTGACGATGCTCATGATGGGTGGTGCGAGCTTCTGCATCGGGCTGATCCCGACCCAGGCGGCCATAGGTCAGCTGGCACCCCTGCTGCTGATCGTCCTGCGCGTGATCCAGGGTATAGCCGTCGGTGGCGAGTGGGGCGGAGCAGCACTGATGGCTATGGAGCATTCAACGCGGGAACGCCGAGGCTTTTCCGCCAGTTTCGCCAACATGGGTGGCCCCGCGGGTGCCGCCTTGGCAACTGCCGTGTTCAGCCTGTGCAGCATGATGCCCGACGAAGCGTTCATGAGCTGGGGCTGGCGGGTGCCGTTCCTCCTCAGCGCAGCCCTTGTCGCCATTGGGCTGTTCGTTCGCCTCAAGGTCGCCGAATCACCGGTCTTCCTTGAAGCTCAGCGACAGGCAGCCTCGTCTCACGCGCGTCGGCGAAACCCGATCCTCGAGGTGGTCACCAAGTATCCGCGCGCCGTCATCATCGCTTGCCTGGCAACAATCATGGCCTTCGCCGTCCAGTCCCTGCTGGCCACCTTTGCCGTGCCGTACGCCGTCGCTTCAGGCCACAGCCGCTCCGAAGTCCTATGGATCAGCCTCGCGACCCAGGTGATCCATGTATTCACGATCCCGATGTTCGCAGCCCTCTCTGACAGGATCGGCCGTCGCAAGGTCATGGTGGCCGGCGTGATCGGCATGACCCTCATGATTCACCCCATCTGGCTAATGGTCGCCTCAGATAACCTCCTGCTGCTCTTCCTGGCATTCCTGATTGGCAACCCCGTGCTCCAAGCTATGGTTTACGGGCCCACCGCCGCATACATCTCTGAAATGTTCGGCGCCGAATCCCGCTACACCGGTGCCTCCTTGGCCTACCAATTGTCCTCGACTCTGGGCGGCGGTCTCGTCCCTCTCGCGGCCACCGCCCTGCTGGCAGCCCGCGGCGGAAACGACCCGGTATACGTCTCCGCCTTGGTCATGGCCATCGGACTGGTCAGCCTCCTCGCACTGTTCGCGCCTGCTCGTGGCTACAAGGACAAGACGCAAGAAGGGGCCAAGGCCGCGGTATCCGTGGAGTCGTGACAGGGCAGAGCGTCCCCCGCTGAAACTACGCCGGGGACGCTCTGCCAACAATTTAGACGCCTAAGACTCCACTGCCGAGACACGGTCAGGGGAGTGTGGCGGCGAGGGCAGCCGTTGCGTCGAGGTTCGGGGAAATGGGCCCTAAATGCGGGCCGGATCTGCACACGCCTGCTGGCAGATGCCTGAGTTGATGAGAGGATCTGATGATCTACGAACATGCTGACCTCCGGATAAATCCAGAAACCGAAACCGGGTTCCTCGTGGACTTTGCGGCTGTCAGGCGTTTGTTGCTCGAGGCAGAAGGATGCCTTTCCGTTGAGCTGTTGGTAAGTGTCGACACTCCAGCCGCGTATCTGCTTCGGGTGGGTTGGGAAAGAATTGAAGACCATACAGACACTTTTCCTGGCACCCTCCAAGCCAACGAACTGGGCAGAGTGCTGATGGCGCACTGCGCAACTCGACCGAACGTCATCCATTACAACGGTCAGGAAGTATAGTCACGGGAGTCGAATCCCTTGGTGGGCCATGAACCAGCCTAGATGATCGGGCTCGTCCCACACATCCATTTTTTGAATGCTCAATATTGCACCGCACTAATGCCATCCCGATCCGATGAGGGCATGGGGCAGCGCCCGGCATATCGAGAACGTATGGTAACGAGCGATAATTCGTATTTGTGTGATAGTTCGAAAGAGCTCAAGCTAAACCTAGTCTCGTTTGGAGAAGCTCCGGACGCAGTTTTAGTCCTGTGTTACCTGTTCCTTACCGAGGACGGGTCCCGGCTACGCTGCGAGACAAAACAATCCGCCCCGCTCAATGAGGAGTACCAAATGGGCAAGATCGGCATCTATCTCGAAAGAATCCTGCACCTGCGGCGAGTTCCGCCGAACAGCCCATATCCGCCCTCGCCACACTTTCACCCGTATGGGGCGTCTCTGCACCTGATGGCGTACCCATGGGTGGGATTGCACATCGAGGAAAGTGGTTAGCCTGGCCTGAGGACTGCAACAGTCGGGCGATGCCCAGCAGGGCAGGATTGTTTACCCCGCCCTAATCCGGCCGACGACCCAGGACGCGATTTGGGTGCGTGAGGTGAAGCCCAGCTTGGCCAACATCCGCTCGATGTGTCGACCGATTGTCCTGTGCGAGAGCACTAGCTCGGCGGCGATTTCCCTATTGCTCCGCCCTTGGGCAACGAGGGCCGCAACCTGCTCTTCCCGTTCGGTAAGTTGCGGGCCCCCGTGCTGGCTGTAAGGATCCACAAGCACCGATTTGACTGTACAGTGGGCTGCAGAATTTTTGTGACCCGCGGAGCCTTCTGCCTGCGGTGCTACATACGCGGCGCGCGCCGAGTTCAACGCGACCTCCACGGCCTGATCCATTGATAGCGCGGGCCGGCCGTCGAGGATGGACAGGTACCGGGCTTCCCCGAGTTCGTTCCGTACCTGGGCCGCAGTCTGCTCGAAGTCGGTTTCAAGAGGACCAAATGCAGAAATTGTGGTGCCAATTCCTTTCCATACCGACTGTGCCGCGTGAAAAAGAATTGCCGCTGATTCATAGCGCCCGTTCGAGGCAGCGGTCCATGACATCTGCTCGATGGTCAGTGCAATGCAGAGCCCGTCATGGAAGTCGCCTTGAATTTCCAGCGCGGCGATCTGGGAGTAGCGGGCCTCATCGAGTTGGCCCAGGTGCCACTGGCAGAGGCCCATGACTGCGTGCCCGTAAGCCTGGCTCCACCGCTCGCCTCGTTTGCCGCTTTCAGCCAGGACCTCCCGGCACGTTGCGAGGGCGTCCTCTATCCGGCCGGCGTACATTTGCGCCCAGGCCAAAAGGAAAAGCGCGGTAAGTTCTGATGCACTATCCCCTTCCCGGTGATGGACGGCAGCAGCGTTACGAAAGAGATCAATGGCGTGCTCAAGTCGTCCCCCGAAGACTTCTCTGAGAGCTTCCCAATGATCAACATGAGCAGCCAGCACCTGATGGTCCAGGTCACGAGCGATAACGCGGCACTCCCCAAGATATTGTTGCGCCGCTTCACCGTCCCCCTGAAGCAGGGATACCCAGGCGGCTACCCACAGCGCAGCCCCACGTTCCGGTGTGCAGTGCGTGTCCAGGCTCAGCATTCGGTCGAGCCATCGGCGGCCATCGCTGAGGTTGCCGCCGGCGATCCAGTGGTACCTGAGCAGAGCCGCAAGATTCATCCCTGCTAGTTCCTCTCCCGGCGTGGTCGCTGACCATTCCAGCGCTGAGAGGATATTCGTATGATCGCGCCTGGCCGCGGCGAGGCGGGTTGCCTGGTCCGGCCCGCACCAGAGCGCTACCGTTTCAGACGCCTTGCCGAGGTAGTGGTCGCGCTGGCGACGACGCAAGTCAGAAGATTCTCCGATGCTTTCAAGCAGGTTTGCACCGTACTCCCGGAAGGTCATCAGCTGGCGGTACCGTCTGCGCTGATCGCCAGCAACGGGTCCGTCAATGACGATTTCTGCAACGACCAGGGACTTCGCGACGAGATGATCCAACAGGTCAAGAACATCCCGTTTGTTGAGCTGGCCGAAACCGCAAACCTCCTCCACGGCCTCGACATCGAAGCCGGCCGGAAAGACTGCAAGCCTGGCCCACAACAGCTGCTCGTCCCGCGTGCAGAGTTCATAGCTCCAATCGATGAGCGCCCTCAGCGTTTGCTGCCGAGGAATCGCTGCCCGGCTTCCGCCCGTGAGGATATCGAAACGCCGGTCCAACCGTTCCACAAGCTGAACAACCGATAAGGAGCGCAGCCGCGCGGCAGCAAGTTCGATTGCGAGCGGGATTCCGTCGAGCATTTGGCATAGCCGGGCTACGGCGAGCCGGTTGCCGTCAGTGATTTCAAACCCGGCGTCCACACTTTGGGCCCGATCCACCAGCAACCGAACAGATTCAAAGGCCTCAATCGCACCCGCATGCCCGTTTGACACAACGGGGGCACTGAGGGGCGGTACTTGGTAAACCTGCTCGCCAAAGATCCTCAAGGGTTCCCTGCTCGTTGCAATGACACGCAATTCTGGTGCGAAGTCCAAAAGCATGACTGCCAGGGCTGATACTGCATCCAGAAGATGTTCGCAGTTGTCGAGGACCAGAAGCAGCTGTCGCTCCTGGACGTAGTCCGAAATCCTCTCCGTTGGAGAGCGGCTTGACTGGTCGGGGAGTCGGAGGGCGGCGGCGATCTGGGAACCGACCAAGGCGCTGTCATCCAGAGCCGCGAGTTCAACGGTCCACACTCCGTCGCGAAAGGCCTTCCGTGTCCGTGAGGACAGCTCCGCAGCGAGGCGGGTCTTGCCGACGCCGCCGGGACCGGCAAGGGTTAGGAGGCGGGAGCGTGACATCAGCTCGCGCGCATCGGCAAGTTCTCGCCGTCGTCCAATAAAGCTCGTCAGGTTATGGCCCCCTGTGGATCGAAAAACTACTGCTTCGGTGCCCATAACCCTCCTGTGATGCAGAAAACAATACACGTAGCGGGTTGGGTCATCTGACCCGTTTTAGATCCGGTCCAGGGGACCAGACTGGGTGCAGTCAGAACGATACTTTGAAGCAAGCGGAAGGCCAGGCGCGATGAGGCGCAGAGTAGCAGCGACAACCACGTGCCGGCGTGGCGCCGGCGGGACCCGTGCGGACAATTGCCCCGCAGCCCGCATTTCTGATTCGGGCCAAGGTTGCAGCGATTCCTTTGCTGTTTCGGATCACTGGACCGCGAAGGATCTCTTGCCAGACTGCCCTGATGCACAAGCCAGCGGATCATCTGCGATCTTCCCCGCTGAGGACAGCAATTCTTAACACCAGCCCAGGCTTCTTTGGCATATCTGCCCTTCACCTAAAGGAGGACAGGTCGAAATTGTGTTTCGCCGCCAAGATTTTTGGGGTCCATCCATCAACACATCCCACTACGAAAGAGGCACCATGACAGCGACGTCGCTCGCCGAATTGTCAGATATCAATGTTCCGAATGCTGGGTTGGTGGCTCGTGCCACTGATTTGGTGCCGTTGATCCGGGAGTTCGCCGGGCAGGGTTCTGAAGCCCGGCGCGTGGCTCCGGAGGTGGTGTCGGCCTTGGAAGGTGCAGGGCTGTTCCGGATGCTGGTTCCTAAGCGATACGGCGGTATGGGTGCTTCGTTGCGTACTGCTGTGGAGGTAACGAAGGAAATTTCCCGCGGGGATGGTTCCACCGGGTGGGTTACGACGCTGATGATGGTCGGGACCGGTTTCGCCTCGACCTTTTCCCGGCAGGCCCAGGAGGATGTGTTCGGGAGCAATCCGTTGGCGAAGGTGGCCGGCACGTTCAGCCCGGGCAGCAAGAGTGAGCGGGTTGAAGGGGGCTATCTGATCAGTGGCAGGTGGCCGTATTCCTCCGGTTCCTTTGCTGCTGATTGGGCAACGCTTGGTGTCCTGCTTGACGGTGATGACCCGATGGCGCTGGCCCTCGTCCCGGCTGAGGCGTGGAGCATCGAGCCGACTTGGTTCGTCGCCGGGATGAAGGGCACCGGCAGCGACACGATCGTGGTCGAAAATCATTTTGTGCCCGAGCATCGCGTACAACGCCTCAGCAACATGCTGAGCTCAAATTTCCTCACCCCGTTCAAAGACGACCGCATGGCCAACGTTGCCTTCAATGCCGTCGCAGCCGCAATCCTCATTGCCCCGCAGATCGGCCTGGCCCGGCATGCGCTGGAAATCACCTTGGCGAAGCTGCCCGGCAAACCGGTCGCTTACACCATGTACGACAACGCCAAGAATTCACCCACCCACCAGCTCGCCGTGGCTAAGGCAGCCACGAACCTGCACATCTCAGAACTGCTGTTGAACCGGATGTGCCTGGACATCGACACGGCAGCCGACGCCGGCCAGCAGCTTGACCTGCCCACCCGGGCCCGGATCCGCAACGACACCGGCATCATCGCTGAACTGATCGGGCATGCCATCGATGCGCTGATGACCGCCAACGGTGCCGGCTCGTTCGCCGAGGCCAACGTGCTGAACCAGATCTGGCGCGACTCCGAAATCGCCGCCCGGCACGCCTTCGTCACCCCAGAAATCGGCAAAGAAGCCTACGGCCGGGTCCTGATGGGCCTAGAGCCAACCATCAACCTCTAAGGCAGGGCCAAAATGTCCACCCCCACGATCCCCCCAACACCGGCTGAGGACCCGGCACGAACTTACCGGCACGTCCTCGGACATGTCCCAACCAGCGTCGCGGTCGTCACCGCCGGCACCAGGTCCGGGCCTGTCGGAATGACCGTAGGCTCCTTCACTTCGGTCTCGCTGGAACCGCCCCTGGTGGCCTTCTTCGTTGACAAGGCCTCCAAAACATGGCCCCGCCTCTATGAAGCCAGCCACTTTGGCGTCAACATCCTCGGCCAGGACCAAACGGCGCTCTGCAAAGCATTCTCCCGCCGCTCCGAAGACCGCTTCGATGAAGTCGACTGGACCCCCTCGGACCGCGGAGTCCCATTACTGAACGACGCCATCGTCACCCTTGAATGCACCCGCTACAAAATCGATCTCATCGGCGACCACTACCAAGTCGTCGGACGCGTCGAATCCCTTGAACTACGCGCCACCAACCCACCCCTGATCTTCCTCCAAGGCAACTTCCTCAACCTCACGGTTTAGCGGCATGGACGGCGCCGGGAGGATACCTCCGCACGAATATGAAACAACGGGCCGGGCAAAGGCGCGGCCAGCAAGCCAATCGGCTCTAGCACGGGGAATCCAAATGAACATGCTAGTTGGATCTGACAAGCCGCGAAGCCGGAGAAAGCATCGCCCAGAAACGGCATCACCAAATCGATGGTGGACGATTTCACCGCTTTCATCCACCACGTATCAACGGATGTGACCCTGACCGAACCACAAGGGCACCAGCCCAGCGACGCGCTGTCGACCCCGAGGTCTAGCCCGAAACGCTGGCCACTCTGTCCGACACGTATGCGGGAGAAACCTTCTGGGACCCGCTCGGCTGACACCGAGTTCACTTGCAAGACGGTTCCCGCCAAAGAGGCCGGGAACAAACACCAGAAAGGAGGCCCCGAATTGGGCCGTATCATCATCAGTGGGGCATCAGGGGATCTTGGCCGCAGAGTCACAAAAATACTTCTTGCGGCTGACCCGGACATCGAATTAACACTTGTATCGCGCACACCAGAAAAGCTCTACAAGCACAAAACACATGGCATCCGCGTGATGCGCGGCGACTACCAGGAACCCGACTCCCTCAACGCTGCTTACACTGGCGGGGAAGTCCTCTTCCTCATCAGCGGCCTTAATCTTGGCCACCGAGTATCCGAAACGCGAAACGCAATCGCCGCAGCCAAACATGCTGGGATCCGCCACATCGTGTACACCTCGGTCGGGGGCATACACCCCAACAACCCCGCTCTTTCAGCCAGGGATCACTACCAGAGTGAACTGGATCTCAGGGCTTCCGGCTTGGACTACACATTCCTCCGTAACGCGCTCTACTCCGAGATCATCAGCAACGTCCTAGTTGCTCCCGCCACATCCAGCGGTGACATCTCACAGGCAACAGCCAAAGGGCGCTTGGCACCGGCGGCTAAAGCCGACGTCGCCCGCAGCGCTGCCACGGTCCTGCTTGAGTCCGCGAAGCATGTTGGTGCCGTCTATGAAATCACCGGACCTGAACTGTTGACCTTTGAAGAAATCGCGTACATCGGCTCGGAGGTGCATGACACTCCCATCAAGTACGTACCAATATCAGCTGATGAGCGCCTCGCCTTTTTTGACTCCATTGGTATTCCAAGGACGTACGACCCAAGCATGCCGCCAAGCGCCGATGGGCACATGTGGGCAAGCGATGAGTTGGTCACTGCCGAAGTCGCAATAGCTGAGGGTTACCAGACGGTCCTCTCCGGCCACGTGAAGCTGATAACAGGGCGTGATCCCGAATGTCTCCGGTCCGTGATGGAAAGCGTCAAGTCCGTTCGCTATGACCAGATCCCAGCAGAGGTTTCATAAGGACCATCAATAGGGACCTTGTGCGGAACGACGGCCTCGCTCCAAGCAAATTAGGGGCGAAGCCGTCTCCGTGCTCGTAACCAGGCTTGGGTTCGATCGAGCACTTTAGATATTTCGGCGCGCAGCTGGACTGTCAGGAGCCCAACCACAACATTCCATTGTGATGTGCTGTATACCGCTGTGAGATTCCACGCTATTTGAACCTGTTCCGATTTACATGAACAATCGTCCCGTTCTAGTTGAACCAGCGACTGATTCTGTGTGGTCGGAGGCTACTTGGCGGTTTGAACACTAGTTGGCGAAATGGGACTAGACGTTTGGCGAAGACCGGTTTAGTTGGCGGTACGGACGCTCGGGCTTAGTAGCAAGACTCGCAACTAAGCCCGAGTTTCTACGGGACTTTTCCCTGCCTTGCCCCCTCTTTAGTTGCCTTCACGGTCGAAGCCTGATGGCAGCGTTTGCGGGGGAGCGAATGCAGTTCGAGTCCCACCTCGGGCACAACATTCCCCCTCGTCAGAGGGGGTTTTTGCTTTAACGTGTGTACATTGACCCTGCTCGGGTCCCTCTGACGCTTGTCGCGGCCTGAAGCCTGGCTGCCGCGTGGCCTATGAAGTTGTGTGGGTGGCGGGTCAAGTGCCCTGGCTGTGAGCCCTCTGCCTGCTGGGATCTGGGGTCATTCGGGGCTCCTCTCTGGCTTGTTCTGGCGGCCGTGGTTGGTCTTGTACCAATTCATGCCTGGGGGTTGTGGGGGTGACATGACCTGAGGGAGATTTCTTCCAAATTTTCGCCTCGACTAACCCTTCGGCTACCTGCCTGACGCCAAGCTGGTGTGTATCTAACCCTGACAGGGCGTGCTGCATATGTGCGGCATGAGTAATCGGTTATATCGAACTCCTAAAAGGCCTCATGGTCCTCGGTGGACGAAGGGAATCATCGTGGTGAGCAGCCTTCTTACGCTTAGATCGTGGAAATGCAGCGCCGGTTTTACTGTGGTCGTTTCCGGAGGAGAAGCACCGCCAGGTCGCGAACTACGGCTTCGATGGAAGCCCTACGGCTTGCATGCTTCGCGCCGGCGGGCTTTTCGTGGCGTGCTGGTACCGGTGTTTGTTCGCCGGTTGGCTGAGGAATCCGGCCTACATCGGTATGGATGGGGTAGTAAAAGATGAGGTCGGTGCTCCGTCGACGGAATAGGATCTCGGGTGGCAGCGTGGGCTCCAAATGTTCTGGGCCGTCGTGGCAGTGTTGGACCGCACACGGGTACATCACGCCCAAGAGGGCCACGCTGTATTCCTGGGCACGATAGTGCTGCGCCGGCCAGTGGGTCGTGGCGACGTAGCTTGCGCCACTGCGCAATGCTCCCTTCCTGGCAAAGGCCCTCATTGTGTTCCTTTCTGACATCACGATTGTTCAGCTGTCCCTGACCGTGGGTTGACATGGCGAGTGGAGCGAACAGGCTTTGGGAAATCTCTTCGGATGCCTTGGAGTTCCAATGCCGGCGGGCTCGTCCTCATTTTTCACCCGTTTGGCCCCGTCACCTCGCAGCTCCGGCGTCCGTGCCAAGACGGCGCTGCTGGCGGCATGGTTCCTCATACGGTCCGCCAGCACTTTGCTCTGGAACGTCAGAGTTCTTTGAGAACCGTTGCCAGGCGCGCGTGCCCTACCTCAATCCTTTCTGGGGTTTGCGATTCGCAGCAAAGTCGAAGTGCATTGCCGAAACTTCCGGAAACCGAGAAGGCGCGACCCGGGATGAAGGCTACGCCTTGGCACCTGCAACCTCGAACGGTTTTGAAGTGTCAATCGCGTTGTTGAAGGTGACCCATAGGAAGAAGCTGCCCTCTGGACTGGTCCACGTGGCTAGTGCGGTCGGCCCAGGGAATGTTAATGGCGGAGACTCAAGGCGTTGACATGTCATCCTCTTTTCTTGTGGCGGCTATTGCGCTGTGTATCCGCCGTCTAGGGGCAACGAGGTGCCGGTGATGTAGGAGGCTTCATCCGAGGCCAGATATGCCACGGCTCCGGCCACGTCGCTTGGAAGTGCAAGCCGTTTAAGGGGGATTTGGTCAACAACCCTTGCTTCGGCCGCTGCTGGATCTGCATGCGTTTCCAGCCACTCGTCGTACAGCGGTGTCTTTGTCATGCCTGGGGCAACGGCGTTTACTCGGATGTTGTAGGGGGATAGGTCCACGGCTGCAGCCTTCGTCAGCGCCAGCATTGCTCCCTTGCTGGCGCTGTAAATCCCCATGGTGGGCACTCCGATTGAGGCCAAACGTGAAGTGATGTTGATGATCGATCCGCCAGTGTCCTGCATGGTTCGGGCGGCCGCTTGCAGAAGGCGGATGGCAGCGAAAGTGTTGACTTCGAAGACTTCTCGGATCTCCTTGTCGGGAACTAACAGAAGGTCTCCCGTGTGATCGACCGCGGCGTTGTTGACCAGCACGTCGAGTCGACCAAAGCGTGAAACTGCTGCGGAGGTGAGGGCATTGCCTGATTCTTCGTCTTTGATGTCCGTGGAATAGAAGTGCAGATGGGAACCGAGTGCCGCTTCAAGTCGTTGCCCTCGCTCGATTGACCGCCCGGTTGCTAGCACCTGGGCACCTTCGGCTACCAGTCTGCGGGCGATTGTTTCCCCGATACCGGAAGTAGCGCCTGTGACCAACGCGACTTTGCCCGCGAGACGGGCGTTGGAAGTTGATTGCGATAGCACTTTGAGTCCTCTCGTAGGCACATTTCTTGCGTGCCAGATGTCTTCGCCTCCGCTTTCCAAACATTCCCTATCGTTTGGTGCTCTACCGGGGTACAGGTTTTGATTCCTTAGATGCGAGGGCCGCAGTTGACTGCTACGAGTACGCGCGCACTGTCGACTGTGTTTGGAGTGGGCAGGCTGGTCCCTACTCACCGTCAGGAGGAGGCCGTGTTTGTATCGCTGCGGGCAATTTCCAGTGCCTGGTCGGCCAGTGTCAGGTGTTCGGGAGGAATGGCCGCCACCAGGGCGCCGAAGTTGTCTGCGTTGCGCCCGTCCTCGGGGACAAAGACGTGTACCACTTTGGTTTCGTCTACCTGCTGCCCAGGTTTCGCTGGAACCCGAGGCCACGTCCGGTGAGAATGACCACTCCTTTATTACACGGTGCCGATAAGGGCCCATATGTCGGGGAAAGGGGGAGGACCGCTAGGAGTGTCAGGTTGCGTCTGAGCCTTTGTGGTTCGTTGTCAGGAGAAGGAATCGAACCCTGAAGTACAGGGGCAGGCAACCAGCAGAGTGGGAAACCGGGATTTGCAGCAGTCGGTTTGGCTCTGTGATGGGCAGCGGAAGGCCGGCAATTGGGTGCACAACCACCGGGCGGCGGTTTGCTTCGGCGTCAGATTCGGATTACCCGTGGAGGTGATTTTTTTCCTTTGACCTTTATTTAGTGGGGATTGCTGAGGACCTGCGCTCCGAGGGGTCGCCTCAATCAGCTGGTGTATTCCAGGATGCTGATCAATTGCCTGAAGCCGGCGGCGTGTGCCCGGCTGAGTTCGAGTGCAACCGGTTGCGGATAAGAGGAGAACTTCGCTATTACCGTGTCGCTGACGGGGTCAATCCAAATGAATTGGCCGTGGATGCCTGCAGCGTAGACCGTGCCTCGGCTATCTCCGGGGACCCACCATTGGTTCCGGTAGGAGCCGTTGGGGTGGACTTGCTGGTAGGCGGTTCCTCTGGCCAGTTGTGGGTCTCCGCCCCGCATCGTGTCGTTGATCCACCATGATGGGACGACCTGTTGCCCGTTGGCTTTCCCCTCGTCCAGCATGAGCTGTCCGATTTTGGCCAAGTCTCGTGCGGTGCAAGCGATTCCTCCGTTCGCAAATGCGAAACCACCGGAATCGGTGGTAATCAGTGCATCATCGAGTGTCCCAAGCTGGGACCACAGTTCGTCGGAGACGACTTCGGCGTATCGCTTTCCGCTGACGTTCTCGATGATCCATGCCAGCACGTCTGTACCGGCTGAGCAGTACTGGAATGATCGGCCGTGTTCTCCGGCAGCTTTGAGGAGCGTGAGGAATTCGTAAGTGTCCTCTGGGTCTGTTTCGAGCTTGGGGCGCCAGCCGGCGATCCTATCCTGCTGCTGGACTTCAGCGGCCGCATCCAGGTAGTTCTCGCTGTAGCGGACTGCGGCGGTCATGTCGAGTACTTGGCGGACCGTCGCGTTCCCGTAGGCGCTTCCCTTCAGCGGCGGGACGTAGTGGTGGACAGGCTGTTGCGGGTCTATGAGTCCCCGGCCCACCAAAATACCCATGGTAAGCGCGCAGACGGATTTGGAAACAGACATCAGGACGTGTCGGTCGTGCGGCTGGAAAGAGCCAAAATAGCGTTCCAGGACCAGTTTCCCGTGTTGAAGTACGACGATGGCATCTGTGTGCGTGGATTCCAGGAACTCCTCAACGCTGTGCCGCCTCTCCGCGTGTTCCGGTGTGGCTGACTCACTTCCAGTGGAGGGCCCGGATGCTCTGCCTCGACGGATCGTTGCGGTAGTGATGAGCTCACTGATGTGAACGAAGCCCCAGCGATTGAATGGGCTTTCCTGCCAGTTTTCCAGGGTGACGTGCTCATTGAAGTCCTGGCCGGCATAGCGGTCAACCTTGCCGGGGCTGGTCAGAAGGGAACCATTTGCTGTTGTCTCTAGCATGTTTAGTCGCTGCCTTGCGTGGTAAGGGTGGGGAGGGCGTGGGAGTCTGCCAATTCGGGCCGGGCGCGCCCTGGGGCTGCCTCGAGGAGTCTGCGGGTGTAGTCGTGCTGTGGATCGGTGAAGATCCGTTCGGCTGGTCCACTTTCTACGATCTTTCCGGTCTTCATGACAGCCACCTCATCGCTGAGATAGCGGACGACGTCCAGGTCGTGGGAGATGAGCAGATATGTGAGCCCTTTTTGTTGCTGCAGGTCCTGGAGCAGGTTCAGAATCTGGGCCTGGACGGAAACATCAAGGGCGCTGGTGGGTTCGTCCAGGATCAGGAGACGGGGCGAGGTGGCCAGGGCGCGTGCTATGCCGACGCGTTGGCACTGTCCTCCGGAGAGCTGGTGCGGGAGCCGATGGGCGTGCCCGGCTCCCAGCCCGACCTCGTCCAGCAGGTTGTTTATTCTTGTTTGGAGGGCCTGCCCTTTCAGGGCAGTGTGGGCCAGAAGTGGCTCTGCCACTGAAGCGCCGATAGTCATACGTGGATTCAATGATGCCACTGGATTCTGAAGTACTATTCCCATCCGGGAACGGATGGTCCGCAGTGCCTTGGGTCCGAGTTTGCCGAGGTCATGTCCTTCAAATATGGCTCGCCCGGATGTTGGGCGCATCAGCTGCATGGCGCAGCGGGCGAGGGTACTTTTGCCGGAGCCGGATTCTCCGACAAGGCCGTAGACCGTACCTTCCTTGATGCTAAGGGAGACGTCGTCGACTGCGGTGAAGACTCGTCTGTGGTGCGGGAACGTTTTGACGATTTTTTCGAGGGTGAGAACGTTGGTCATAGTTCGCCTTCCTGGAGGCAGGCGACTGCCTGGTGTGGCCCGGTCTCGGTGAGCAGCGGGTCGGTGAGCGAGCAGTCGGTGACTGCATGTGAGCAACGGTTTCTGAAGGCGCACCCGGTGAGGGATAGGAGGTTTCCCGGCACTGTTCCAGAAATAGCGTTCAGTCGCTGGCCGTGGGTTCGCCCTGCTGGGAGGGCGCCGAGGAGGCCGCGGGTATATGGGTGGCGTGGATTGTTCATGACCGCTTCCACAGGTCCGGTTTCGATCACCCTGCCTGCGTAAAGGACCGCCACCCGGTCACAGACATCGCGGATGATGCCAAGGTTGTGGCTGATGAGCAGCACACCGAACCCAAACTTGTGTCGGAGTTCGTCAATGAGGACCAAAATTTGCCGGGCAACAGTAACGTCAAGAGCCGTTGTGGGCTCATCCAGGATCAAAAGCCGGGGCTGGCGTAGCAGAGCCATGGCAATCATGGCCCGCTGCAGCATCCCGCCGGACAATTGGTGCGGATAGCTGCGGTAGACCCGTTCAGGGTCCGGAAGGCCGACCAGGCTTAGATGACGTATGATTTCAGCTTTGCCTTCGGCCCTCGAGATCTGCCGGTGCCGGGCCAGGACATCGCTGAGTTGGCGGCCAAGCGTGAAGACGGGGTTGAAGGCAGTTCCAGGGTTCTGGAATACGATGGCCGCCGAGCCACCTGGTTCTGACGAGTCCTGTAAGGGATCGTTGCCGATGGTCACTTGCCCCGTGCGCCGTGCACCGCGTGGAAGGATCCCCAAGGCTGCGAGTCCTGTCAGGGACTTGCCGCACCCCGTTTCCCCCACCAGGCCGAGGATTTCACCAGCGGAAACATCGAGGTCGATCCCGCGGACGGGGCGGTTGGTAAGCTTTCCCCGGTCGGTGAATTCGACGTTGAGGTCGCGGATGCTAAGAACATGTGTCATCGCTTTACCTGCCTGGGGTCAAGGAGGTCGCGCAGCGAATCTCCGAGGAGGTTGAATCCCAGGACGGCCAGAAAGATGGCCAGCCCCGGAAAGGTGGCTATCCACCAGGAACTGAATATGAGCCCGCGCCCTTCGGCGACCATCAGGCCCCAGTCGGGCAGGGGCGGCTGAGTTCCAAGACCGATAAATGCCAGGGACCCGGCGGCCAGGATCACAGTGCCGATGTCGACGGTAGCTTGGACGAGGATGGGCGTCATGCAGTTGCGAAGTACATGGCGGCTGATGATGAGCAGCTGCGGAATGCCCATGGCGCGGGCTGCTTCGACATAGGAGCGTTCCCGAAGGGATTTTGCTTCCGCTCGTACAAGGCGCGCATACCAGGGCCACCAGCTGATGGCCAAGGCGATGCCGGCGTTGGTCAGGCTGGGCCCAAGGATCGCAACGGTCACCATGGCCAGGAGCAGAGGCGGGAAAGCCTGGAAGATCTCGGTCACACGCATCAAGGCTTCGTCGAGCCAGCCACCGCGATATCCGGCGACAGCGCCGAGGGGAATGCCGATGAGGGCCGCAGCCGCGACAACGACGGCAGAGATGGTCAGCGCCGGGTTCGCGCCCATGATGATGCGGCTGAGAACGTCACGACCGAGCTGATCGGTGCCGAGCCAGTTCAAGGCGTTGGGAGCGAGGTTTCGGGCAGAGGCATTGGTCGCCCCCATGCCCTGATCAGGGAAAGGTGCCAGCCATTGCCCAAAAACAGCAAGGATTACAACAAGGACTATGATCATCGCGCCAACAGCGGCCAAACGGTCACGGCCCAGGGTCTGTTTAAGTAGTTTGATCGGTTTAAGGGTGGCCTGTTCTCCGGCCGGCCCGGAACCGGTCGGGGCGGAGATTTGGGTCGTGGGGCTCATGACATGCTCACTCTGGGGTCGATTCGGGATTGCAGGATGTCCACCAGAAGGTTGGCCAGCAGGTATGCTGTGGCGCCCATGAGCGTAATTGCAATGATGGCTGGGTAGTCCACTGCAAGCATGGAAGATGTAGCGAACTGCCCAATTCCTGGCCAGTTGAAGACAGCTTCGACGAAGAATGTTCCGGTCAGGGCGTAGGCGGCAGCCATTCCGGCAATAGACAGGACTGGTGGCAGAGCATTTTTCAGGGCCAGGCGCCAACGGATGGCGGTGTCCCTCAGACCGTAGGCCCTGGCGGTGAAGATGTAATCCTGGTTCATGACATCGAGCATGGCGGCCCTGGTCATTCGTGCAACGAGTCCGAGAGGATATGCGGCCAAGGTGAGGGCCGGCAGTATCACGTGCTGCAAACCATCGGTGAAGGCCACGCCGTTGCCGGTGATCATGCTGTCTAACAGGGGAAGCCCGGTCACGTGAGAGATGGGGTTGGAGTATTTGATGGAGTTGCTGAATTGCCCAGTGGCCGGAAGTATGCCCAGCCCCCCAACGAACAACAGTTGAAGGAGCAGTCCGAGCCAGAAGGCGGGCACGGAAATCCCTCCGATGGAGAGGAAACGGATTGCTCCGTCGATGAATCCGCCAGGACGGCGGGAGGCAACCACGCCCAAGATGACCCCTGCCGAAACAGCGAGAACCATGGCAAACCCGATGAGTTCCAATGTGGCTGGGAGGCGGGTGAACAGCTCATCCAACACGGGGCGTTTTGTGGCAAGAGACTGGCCCCAGTCCCCGGTGATCAGCTTTGCGACGTAGTCGAAGTACTGTTCGAGGATCGGACGGTTAAAGCCGAGGTGCTCCCGGACCCTGTCCAGCTCGGCTGGGGGCGCCTTCGGGCCGGCGTAGATGACGGCCGGGTCGCTGGGAACGATGCGGGCAAGGATGAAGACGATCGCGGTAAGCACGGCGAGAACCAGCACCGAGGTGATGAGCCGCCGGGCGACGAAACGCAACATGGTTCTCCTTTTCTTGATTGGTGTGGCGGGATGGGCGGGCAGGGCAAGGGCCCGGGCTTTGTTGGTGCAGCCCGGGCCCTGCCTGCGTCGTATCGTTTAGGCGGCGCGTTTGATGGGGGCGAAGAAGGCCGTGAACGGGTAATTTTCGTTGTAGGCGGGAACTTCCAACCCGGCCGGAACGACTGAGACTGTGCGGGCATCGTAGAGGAATGCGGCAGGTGCTTCCCTATAGAGGAGGTCCATAGCTTCCTTATAAAGGCCCTGGGCTGCGTCCCTGTCCGTTCCCGTCAAGGTTGCCGCCTTGTCAACCAATTTGTCGTACTCCGGGGACTTCCAATAGCTCAGGTTGAAGGATGGCTTTTCGCTGGAATGGAACAGCGTCGTGAGATTGTCGCTGCCGGCGTCGCTGTAAGTCGGCCAGTAGTTAAGTACAAAGATGTCCTGGGCGCTCTGAGGATCAGCCTTTGCGCTGTCCCATTGCTGGTTGAAAAGTTCGGCTTTCACGTCCAGCTTCACACCGATCTTGGCGAAGGCGTCCTTGATCAGCGGCACGAACCGCGCTTCCGCGGGATTCTCGGAGGCGTAGGTGAGTTTGAGGTTCATGCCGTCGGCATGACCAGCTGAGGCCAATAGTTGCTTGGCCTTTTCCAAGTCCTGGGAGTACTGCGGGACGTCCTGGCTGTAGGGGAAGATGCCGCTGGGAGCAGGGCCGTGGGACTGCGTGCCGTAGCCCTGCCCTCCGATGTCAATGATCTCTTTGTACGGAATCGCGTAGCTGAGCGCGCGGCGGACCTCCGGGTCGTTGAGTGGTGCGCGGCTCGTGTTAAACATGGCCAGGAAGTTGAACGGTGAGTTGAAGTCTTTCACCGTGAACTTCGGATCGCTGGCCAGGGTCTTGACGTTTTCCAAGGGAATGTTGGTCGCGTAGTCCACCTCACCTGCGGTCAGCATCTGCTGGGCTGTGACTGCATCCGGGGTGATAGAGATGTCGACAAAGTCGACGTGCGATGCAGCCTTTTTGTTCCAGTAGCCGTCGTACTTCTTCAGCACGACCTTAGAGCCGGGCTTGTAGGAGTCGATGGTGTAGGGGCCGGAGCCCGCGTCGATTCCGGCCTCGAAGTACTTGTCATTCTTGGCGGATGCGGCCAGGGCCTTCGGGGCAACGATCCAGGCGCCGTAGGTCGAGGAGGCGACGAGGTCCATCGGCGCAGCGTACTTCAGCTGCAGCGTGACAGTGGAGTCGTCCGGGGCGGTAACGCTCTCCACCGGCGCCCAGATGAAGGATGCGGCTGCATGGTCCCTGGCAGCGTCGATGCTGGCTTTGACCGCCGCGGCATTGATCGGCTCGCCGTCGTGGAAGGTGGCTCCGGAGCGGATCTTGAATGTCCAGGATTTTCCGTCGGCACTGGCGCTCCAGGACTCGGCTATTGCCGGGGAATACGCTTCTGCGGAACCTGCAGGGTTCTTCCAAAGCAGGGGTTCGTATATGTTGCCCATGTAGAGGGCTTCGGTGGAAAACGAACGAACCGGATCCCACGTCGTAATGGCTGCAGATGCGGCCACAGAGAAAACGTCGGGGCCGGAAGAAGCTTTGGGTGCGGCAGGACTGCATCCCGCCGCGCTAAGGGCAACGACGGCGGCTGTGGCCGTGACAAGCACGGTCCGAGCCGGGTGTGGAAATGAGAGTGCCAACAGAGACTCCTTGAAGAAGGGTGGGAAGTGTGACGAGTCTAACTAGGTGTACCTATGCCTGGGAAATGCCTATCATGAGTAAAACTCATACCTTGGAGGCATAGTGGACTTGAGGCACTTGACGTATTTCCTGAGCATCGTTGATGAAGGATCAATCAATGCCGCTTCACGCTGTTTGCGGGTGGCCCAACCATCGTTATCCCGGCAGCTTCGCTCCTTGGAGCAGGACCTTGGACTCACCCTCTTCGATAGATCAGGAGCAAAATTGTCGCTGACCGCGGCGGGCACTGCGTTTCTGCCCATCGCCAAGGACCTGGTCACCCGCGCCGCCCAGGCCAAATCATCCGCACGGGCGATGGCCGGAGGTTCGGTGCAACGGCTTACGATAGCGGCAGCCTCTGCCACCGTCGCCGACATCATCGCCCCTTTCATTGTCTCGCAGGGGCCCGATGGAGTCCTGACCAATGTTGTCGAGGCGACCCCTGAGTTTGTCTACTCGGCCTTGCAGGACGGTAAGGCTGACTTTGCTCTGGGAACAAAGCCCCCACCATCCGAGCTCAAATCCGTTGTAGTTGGCAGGGCGTTCCTTTGGGCCCAGTGCAACGCCAAACACCCTCTTGCCGGGAGGGAGAAAATCAGCCTCCAGGAACTCGTCCAATGGCCTCTCATAACCATGACCGCTGATTTTGGTGTCCGCACAATGTTCGATGATGCTGTTAGCACTGAGCGCCTCACCTACACAACCGGATTTGAAGTACGCTCCGCCGTGGTCGGCCAAGCCTTGGCAGCCG